>JAHEDQ010000319.1 GCA_024641125.1 Candidatus Competibacteraceae bacterium
TGGGACGGGACACTGGCTTGGCGCCGGGTCTGGTATATTCGTCCGCCCGGGAGCACCGTCAGCGCTGGGTGTAGTGGGTTCAGCGGAAACCGGCGTGTACAAATGAGGTGGCAATCGTAATGTGGTGTGTTCGGATTTTGGCGGGATTGTTATTGATATCCCTGGGGATGTTGCCGGTGGCCGTCGCCCAGGAGGACATGTTCGCAACCGATGCCAAACCCAATTTTCGAAAACTGGCACCCGAGCCGGGAACTGACATCGAGTACTACGCCGCAGAGGATGTACAACCGGATATCACCATCCGCCGTGAGGCGAACGCCGATTTCGCGGAGTATTCCGTCAACGGCAACCCGTACATGATCAAAGTAACCCCCAAGTTCGGCAAGCCATACTATCTGATGGACAGCGACGGCAATGGTGAGTACGGCTGGCGCCGTGGCGGCATGAACAACGACCTGATGGTGCCGGGTTGGGCGGTCTTCAGCTGGTAGTGGATATCTTTCGTTTGACTGGTTCCAAAGCAGTCGGGTGGCGCAGTCGACATCGGATCCCGTCCCTCGGTTCGCCCAATTCGTGATAGCGAACCATCGGCTCACTCCTGGCCGCTGATTCCTCTTTACTAAAAACAGTTGCTTGTATCGCGGTCGCCGAACTGGCCCGTCAACTGCATGCTTTATGGCGCATCTGGGATGTCCGGTTTGCGGCGCCCAGTCTTTGGAATGGCCATAGGACTGCTGAAGGCATAACGGCGATGTTCAAGACACCTGGTCGATCAAGCGCGTTCGCACTGCGGGCGGTGCAGTGGATACTTTCGCTGACTCATCGTCCGATCCTCGTTCCGATTCCGGTGAAGACACATTATCCCCACACGCGCAACGCCCGGTGGCGGCGGCCTGGTCATATCTCTAGCAATATCTACGGGGGCTGAAAGGGTTATGTCGTTGACCGCTCAAAGCCGTTGGCTGAGGAACGAGAAATTGCTGCCCTATCTGCGGGGCTGCAGATCGCTGCCGCGCCCCTCAAAGCGGATTCTGGCCCTGGTTTGGTTGCTTGACCAGGACACCATCAATGCCGAAGACGCGGCCCATGCCCTGGCCGACGTGCAGGACATTGGCGATCGGTTGCTGTTGGCGGCCAATCATCCGATTAGAGGCTCCCGCAGACATGCCCACAATCTGCGTCAGGCACTGGCGCTGTTGGGCGAGCGCAGTGTACTCAGCCTGGCGGTGACGATTCTCATGATCGAGGAACTCGGCCGCTATCAGCCCCGCTGTCTGGACTCGCGACGCTTCTGGCGCCGATCCATGGCCCTGGCCATCACCAGCTGGGCACTGGGACGGCGCATCGGCATCGACCCGGCGGAAGAGGCCCTGCTGGCCGGTCTGATGCAGGATGTGGGTATGTTGGTGCTCGACCAGGTCTTGCCTGCGTTCTACAGTGGATTTGAGGAAATCGGAAGCCTGGACCCGAACAACGTGGAGTCCCTGGAGTCCGACCTGCTATCCGGTACCAACCACTCGCAACTCGGTGCCTGGCTGCTGGAGCACTGGGAGTTTCCCGAGCGCTATCAGCTGATCGTGGCAGGGCGCTTGCCCGGCAGCCACAAGACGGTAGGCCGAGCTGATCAGACCTTGTTTTCCTGCGTCTCCCTGTCCACATCCATTGCATCGGTCTGGCTCTCGCCCGGGCACGGTGGTGATGCACGCGCCGTCGCCGCGAGGGCGCGCAAGAGTTGCGGTCTGGAGCCCGCGGATCTGGCCGCGGTCCTGAATACCGTTGCCACGGAGTTGCCCGAAGCCGAGCGCGTATTTGGTGTCGCGATCCAGGAAGCCGCGCCGGTCACCGAATCCGTTGACCAAGCCAAAGAACACCTGCTGTTGCGCAATCTCACGCCATTCGAGCGACCTGCTGGTGCGCAACACCCCGCCGAGAAGGCAGCGGCAAGCGCCGTTCCCTTTGATTCACTGCCCGAGTGGGACGCGGTTGCGGACCAGGTGGAGAGTGAGATGCGCCAGGCCTGCGAACATGGCTGGCCGATGAGCGTTGCCATGATTCGCCTCGAACTCGATCTGGACTCCGCCACGCGCGTGGTCGCACTGAACCATGCCGCTGGGCGCGTGCTGAAGACGGTGAGGCCATCTGACATCGTGTACCGGCATGCTGGCGACATTTTTGGTGTGGTCCTGGCAGGCACTGAATCCAAGGGCGCCAGAGCTGCGGCGCGGCGGCTGAGCGAGGCCTTTTCCGAAGGTGCAAGCACGGCAAACGCCGGTTTATCCATTGGTCTGGCCTGCGAAAGCCGTATGCGCGATGAAATCGCGATCGGCGAGTTGCGCGAACGCGCCATCCATGCCCTGGATACATCAAGCCGGGTCGGTGGTGCCTATCTGGCCATGGGCGAAGGGGCGGCTTGAGCTCAGGGTTTCCCGCAACCGGGACTGCCCGGCTACAGGCATGACGCTGGCGGTCCGATCGGTCAGGCAAACGGATGCAAATGTGTCAGTCTCGCCCAGGCCCGGTGCGGTGCCCGACACCGGAACCTCTGGCGGGGTTGGGCCACAAAAGCCACCAGGTTGGCGGTGGTCGGTCCGAATACCGCGATCTGCAACCTCCTGGATCATCAGATGGGTTTCAGAGCAGTTGGGGCCCACTCAGTGCAACTGAATCCCAATCCATGGCGCCAGCCGATGCCCATTGTCTGGATAAAAAATCGCAAGTTGTTGTCCCGGCTCGAGGGCGCGGACGCCTTGCTCGGCCTTTTCGCACCGACGCGCCGACTGGTCGACCTCACCCATGAATCGGCCCCGGACGTAGGGCTGTTGGCTGATGCGGTGGAGGATGATGCAGATACCGCGCGGCGAGTTCTGGAACTGGCCAACAGTACGCTCTTCGGTCACTCCAGGCGCGCTGCCAATCTGCGCCAGGTCTACGCAAGATTCGGTTCGGCAGAGTCGCTCCATGCGGCTTTGTCAGTCTCCATGGTTCGGTTTTTGAGGGGACAGCAGGGGAATGCCCTGGATGCGGACCGGCTGATATGTCGCAGTATTGTTGCGGCGATAGCCGCCCGAATATTGGCCGAGCAGCTCGAACTCCGAACACCCGGTGAGATCTTTCTTGCAACCCTGCTCCAGGACGTGGGCATGTTGGCAATCGATCAACAGTCGCCAGAGGCTTATGAGCACGCGGACCCCTGGCGTGATGGACATCTTGCTGTTGCCCAGGCCGAGCGGGACTGGTGCGGCGCTGAGCACCCGCGGGTGGGCGCGTGGCTGCTGTCAAAATGGGGCTTGCCGGTCCGGCTTCAGTTTCTAATCGCCCACAGCCATGCACCCACTGAGGTTGCGGTCGAGTCGGTGCACCGGGCCGCTTGTTCGGTGATGGTTGTGGGATCGATGCTGGCCGATCTCTGGTTGGGTCAGCGTCATCAATCCGCGTTGCAGGATTGGGTCACCCGTGGTCGGGTTTTATTGCACCTGGAGCGACCGCGGCTGCTTTCGATGGTGGATCGGGTAGGGTTG
>JAHEDQ010000320.1 GCA_024641125.1 Candidatus Competibacteraceae bacterium
CTCTATCCAGCTGAGCTACGGGCGCAATGCGTTGGGGCGCGCGACTGGCGGGTATCTGATCCTCAATGTTGGACCGAGGATAGCGCGAAT
This sequence comes from Candidatus Competibacteraceae bacterium, assembly GCA_024641125.1. Taxonomy (GTDB): domain Bacteria; phylum Pseudomonadota; class Gammaproteobacteria; order Competibacterales; family JAHEDQ01; genus JAHEDQ01. Next base: position 91 of record JAHEDQ010000320.1, read on the forward strand.
CTGGAGCGCCAGTCCACGACCCGCTGTGCCACCTTGAGACCGGTATTTCGCCTGTCGCGGGGTTCCCGCTATACTACGGCGGCTCATGCTCCCGGACTCCCCAACTGTGTCGGGCTGATCTGAACCGTCGGCAGTCCATGCCCGGGTCACAGGGGGCGGTGCCAGGACTCAATATGCTCACCCGGCAGAGGTAGGGAAGTGGATCAACAAGACAAGTCCTTTATGACAGTGCTCACCGTGGTTATAGGCGCCCTGGTTCTGCTGACGGCGGTCGTGTTCCTCGCTGCGCGGATGGTGGCTATGGTGTCCGACTATCAGCCGGAAGACGCTTCACGTATGCAAGCCGCGATCGAAGACCGCATCAAACCGGTGGGCACCGTGGCCGTATTTGATCCGAATGCGCCTGCTGGGGCTGGGGCCGCAGCCACCGCCGCACCTGCAGCGGCGGCTGCCCAATCGCCGGAACAGATCGTGACTCAGGTCTGCGCAGCATGCCATCAAGCCGGCGTGCTCAACGCGCCCAAAATTGGCGCTAAGGAGGATTGGGAACCACGAATGGCGCAGGGGCTTGATACCCTAGTTTTACACGCTGTGAATGGCTACAACGCCATGCCGGCCAAGGGCGGCAATCCCAACCTCACTGAAGACGACATCCGCGCCTCTACCCTTTGGATGCTGGCCGAGAGCGGGATCGAGGCGGGTGACGATACCCCGGCGGAACCTGCGGGAGCCGAACCTGCGGGAGCCGAACCTGCGGCAGTGGCGGACACCGCCACGGGCAGTGCCGACCTGGCCAAAGGCGAACAAATCTATAAGACAGCGTGTTTTGCCTGTCACGACACCGGTGCCGCCAATGCACCCAAGCTCGGGGACAAAGGCGCCTGGGCGAGCCGCATCACGCAGGGCATGGATACCCTGGTGGGGCATGCGATCAACGGTTTTAATGCCATGCCCCCTAAGGGCGGCGCGATGCATCTCAGCGACGAAGACATCGGCCACACCGTCGCTTACATGGTCAACAGCTCCCAGTAACAACAGGCCATATCGACGGGCGCTTGGCGATAAACGAAAAGGGGTTGTCACCACTACAGCCCCTTTTCGTTTTCCCTGGACTGGCACGGTCCAGGTCGATTCAGCGGCCGGATTGATCTGATAGCATGCCGCGCAGGGCGGCCAGGTGGGCGTGTCCGCGCTCACGGCTTTTCGCTGTGTCCAGACCATCGCCCCGGCCGTGCCACTCCAGGTCCTCGGCCACCAGCTCTCCCAGGAATCGGCTGGGCTCGCATTCCACCCATTCCCCGCCACGCCGGCGCCTCCGGGCCAAGGTCAGAGTGAGCGTCTTCCGGGCGCGGGTGATGCCTACATAGGCCAGGCGCCGTTCCTCTTCCACATCGTCGTTGGCCATGGCGCCATAGTGGGGCAGGATCTCCTCCTCAACGCCCACTAAAAACACATGGGCAAACTCCAGTCCTTTGGCTGCGTGCAGGGTCATCAGGTGGACCTCGTCCGCCGCGCGCGCCTCGTTCTGGCGCTCCATTATGTCCATCAGGCTCATATGCGCCACCAGATCCGCCAGATTGCGGTCCGTCGATTCCGCAACCAGCCGCGCCAGCCATGCGATCAACTCCTGCACGTTCTGCTGACGGCGCTCCGCCGCCTTGAAACTAGGACTGGAGTCCAACAACCAGCTGTCGTAGTCCAATTCATGCAACAGCCCGCGCACCAGGGTCACCGGATCTTCCGAGGCGGGACCGGCCGCCAGACGATCCACCCAATGCGCAAAGCGGCGCAGACGCTCCAGGGCAGGTGGGCCTAGCGTCGATTCGAGGCCCAGTTCCGCCGATGCCGCCAGCAAATGAATCCCTCTCCCCTCGGCGTATCGACTGAGCTTCTCCAGGGTGGCGGTGCCGATTTCCCGTCGCGGCACATTGACGATCCGCAAAAAGGCTGCATCATCACCGGGATTGGCCAAAAGGCGCATGTAGGCCATGACGTCTTTGACCTCAGAGTGGGCAAAGAACGAGCTCCCGCCGCTGATCTGATAGGGAATATTGTGCAGTCTCAGGGCTTTTTCGAACGGCTTTGACTGATGGTTACCCCGATAGAGAATGGCATAGTCGCCAAACGCGGAGCCGCTCTGGAACTTGTGGTGTAGAAGTTCCCCCGACACCCGTTCAGCCTCATGGTCACCGTCCTTGCACAGCACGACCCGGATGGGATCGCCATGCCCGACCCGACCCCACAGTTTTTTCTCGAACACGTGTGGATTGTGCGCGATCAGGGCATTGGCCGAACGCAGAATGCGGGTGGTGGAGCGATAGTTCTGCTCCAGCTTGATGACCTTGAGTCGGGGGAAATCCTGCCGCAGCCGGGCCAGGTTTTCCGGTTGCGCGCCCCGCCAGGCGTAGATGGACTGATCGTCGTCGCCGACAACGGTGAGGGCCTGACGACCCGCCACCAGACTTTGGACCAGTTCATACTGGCAGCCGTTGGTATCCTGATACTCATCGACCAGCAGATGGCGGATTTTACCCTGCCAGTCGGCCAGCACCTCAGGCTCCCCCCGCATCAGGGTTAGGGGAAGCAGTATGAGGTCGTCGAAATCCACCGCGTTGTAGGCCCGCAGCGCACGGTCGTACTCGCTATAGGCACGCGCCGCCACCGCATCGTCCGCATCCTGGGCGTCGGCAATGGCCCCCTCGGGGCTGATAGTGGCATTCTTCCACAGCGACATACGGTGGCGGATCCTGCGCAGGTCCGCAGTTTCGACATGGTGACCGCCGCGCTTGAGCACATCCTGGACCAACTGAACGCTGTCCCGGTCGTCGAAAATGCTGAAACCCGCGCGTAGCCCGACCCGGGATGCTTCGCGTCTCAGAATGCTGAGTCCCAAGGTGTGAAAGGTACAGACGCGCAAGCCGCGTGATTCGCCACCGCCCATCAATTTGCTTACCCGTTGTTTCATCTCGCGTGCGGCCTTGTTGGTAAAGGTCACCGCCGCCAGATGATGTGGCCGGAAACCACAGTCTCGGACCAGATAGGCGATCTTGTGTGTAATCACACGGGTCTTGCCACTGCCGGCGCCGGCGAGCACCAACAGGGGCCCGTCGATGTAACGGACGGCTTCGGATTGTTCAGTGTTGAGTCCGGCCAATGTAAATCGATACTCGTGCAGGGCAGTGCGGCATTGTAGCGATTTGCAGGCTGGGTTGAGTGCAGCCGGTCCGACCTATGGCAGACAATCCGCAGCGCGGTGGATATCGTACTTTGCTAGTGTCATGAGTCAGTAGTTCGTTGCATTTCAGCAAGACGAGAAGCGCTCAGACGCCAGGCGGGCGGGCGCAGGACTGGCCTGCGCTCATTCAAGCGCGCCCAACACCGGGGGTGGGCGCTCTGAAGGTCTACGAACTTCTGACTCATGACACTA
>JAHEDQ010000011.1 GCA_024641125.1 Candidatus Competibacteraceae bacterium
CGGGTCAGCAGGCAGAGATGACCGTCGGCGCCGAGAAACAGCGCTTGAAAATGCACGTAGCCGAAGGTGTCGTAGCCGGTCAGGTAGTACATGCTCTCCTGACGGAACATGAGCAAACCGGCAAGATTCCGGGCCTTGAGGGCATGCAGGGTCGCGGTCTGGCGTGCCGCGTATTCTTCCAGGTCGAAATGCAGGTGCTTTTTCATGCTTTTATGGGTCACGCGTGAGAGGGAGCGCGGGACAGTATCCTATCCATTTCTATCTGGCTGCACCGCGTGATTTCCCATGCGACTGAGCCGAATGCCGGTGCCGACCGGGCACAATTGCAAACTCTGTTTTTGATCCGGCTAAAGCGGCGTGATTTCGACCTTACTCGGTCTTGGGTAGCCGACTGGTGATCGCCGGGTTGTGGTCAAAAAAGTTGAACGGCGCCAGGACCACCCCTTTCCACATGGTGGACATGACCGGCCAGTCTTCCATGTGGGGAATGTGGTGAAAGCCCATGGTGTACCAGTTGACGATGTCGGTGTTGACGATCGGACGCTCTGCCTTGACCCACTCGGACAGGGTGTCGGATCCGTCGCTCTGAAACGCGTACTCGCCCCCGGCATAGCGTTGCAGTGGGTCGTAGGGCGTCACCCAATGGGTGAAGTCGATGTACGCGTTGCGTTTGATGGGTGGGTCGTTGCGTGAATCCAGAGGGCTGTAGGCGACGCTGCCCAGGGGCGACACCATGTAGCCGGGGTGATGCCCCAGACCACTCTGCTGGTTGGTGTTCATCACGTGGTACATGGCCGGCGTTTCCGGGTTCACCCGATAGCGGGCGTCCAACTCGGTTGCGGGGGTGACGGTCTGGGTCGTCCATAAGCTGCGGCGCAGCGAATCGTCGGGCAGTTCAGCCGCCACCAGGCCGGTGCGCATAAAGCTGTTGTCGGTGCCATCGATGTCGAAATCCAGTCTGAAATTGAAAAAATGGTCGTGGTTGGGGGCCACCAGATGGGGCGCGATCAAGGTGCCGTACTGGGTGTCCTCGGCTGCGCCTGGGTGGCCCATGCTGGTGGATGCGACCCCCTTGACCGCGTCCAGTCCGGTTGACCCCACCATGATCCGTATCTTGCCGTCCTGCTGAAAGACGTAGTCGATGAGGTAGTCGTAGTTGCCGACTTCCGAGGCGGACCGCAGCACCAGTTCGGTCCAGGGTCGGCCTTCGGCGGGTACGAACTCGGTCTCGGACTGGGCGAATATCTCGAAATGGCGCCAGGCCGGATCGCCGATGTTGCGTTCGAAAATACAGATTGCTGAGGGTATTTCCAGCGGCTGGCCGTTGTCCTGATGCAGCACGGCTGGCAGGTAGAGCGCATAGTCCGGACAATCCACCCCCTCCCGCAGCGGCGACAGGAACAGACCGAATCCATACTCACCACTGTCCATGTAGGTGCGCCAGTACCAGCCCTCGGAGGGATCCATATACGGTACAAACACTTCGGACAGGTGCGCCTGATACAGCACCGAGCGCCATCGATCCCGATCCTTGGCCTGGATCAGGGACACGACCACTCCGGGGCGCTTGTCCACGCGGTAGTGGAATCGCCACATGTCCCACTCGATCCGGCTGCCATGCAGTTTGAAGTTGGCACCGTCGGGTTGATGGAGTCGCGCCGGGTTGGTCTCGGGTCTCAGTGCGCCGTGGCGCCCTTCGATCTCCGCCTCTGTGTAACCCCAGGGCTGTTCGGGCAGCGGCAGCACACCGGTGTCTACCACCTCCATCACCTCCCCTGCGTTGAGGTCCACCACCGCGAACAGACCTTCGATGGGTCTGGCATAGAAATTCGATCCTGAAGGCAGGACATAGCAGGGGACTTTCATGATCCGTCGGCCGGCCTCCTCCTCGACACCGAAGTTGCCCGCGGTCAAGGGCAGGCAAAACACGTCCTCTGCTGTGAGTTTGCGCTTACCGAGGGCGGCTGCGAACGCCGGATGGCTCAGGGCCAGATCCATGGCGCCCAGGAATTCCTCCAGCATGATCATGCTTTCGCCGGCCGCCGCATCCCACTGAACAACAGTGTCAGCGCCGAGATCCACCAGCCCCCGGTGCGTGTCGCTGCCCTGTTTGACCACCACCCGGACCTGCCGGGGAACTGGGTCGCCTGATTTCCAGGCCAGGACCGCTTCCTTGTCGGGTTCCAACAATTCGATCAGCGGAAAGCGGCTGTCGTCGGTCAAATAACCATCCTTTCTCAGAATGGCGATGGCATTCGACAATTCCTCCGCCGACAGCCCGTCCAATGGGTGGCTCGGCTGCGCGGAAACCCCGGCGCCGAAGAGCCCCAGGGCAATCGCATGCGTGGCGGCATATGCGAGCCGCCTTGTTTCATGGAGAAGTTGCATGAGTTGTGCTCCCTACTGTCTGGGATGATCAGGGCCACTTCGAGCAGATCCCGTCGAGGCTGGGCCTTTGCTCTCCACCGCTGCTTAGCTCTCGCTGTTTGACAATAAGCCAGCTGCACACCTCGCGCCCTGCTCCGTGAGCGCGAAGACTCCGGCGCGAGCGTGCCAGTAGAGCGGGGCTCTCTCAGTTCGTCAGGTGTTCTATAGCAGGGCATCCCGCTGCCCGCCAGCCGGACCCGGTCCAGCGAGTGTGGGCTTGCGCCCACTCCCCCCCTGGCACGCAACCTGCTATCCCCTCAATGCAATAGCCCGGTCATGCCCAGCTCTCGGGTTTCGGACTCTGTCCGATTCAGGTGCATCGCTTGGAGTGGCATGGTAATGAGCCGAATAAATAGAAAAAGAACAAGGTTATGCGGGATAAATATCAAGGACTTGATCTGTTAAAAGCCCTTGAGCGCGGGAAGCGATATGCGTAGCCGCCGCTCCGTGCTGATGCTGATCGGACTCAGCCCTGTCGCCATTTTCGCGGCCATTACCGTCGCGGGTGACTGGTTCAGCCCACCCATAGATCCGGCCCACCTGGGCGCCACTGCCTTTCTGTTGATCTTCGCCGGAACCGTCCTCGCCGCCGTCATGTTCTTCAAGCGTTTGAGTCAAGAGGAAGCCAGCCTGGCACAGAGCGTGGCACAGCGGATTCGCAACGCCGACATGCTGTCGGGTGTCGATGGCAGCTCCGACGATGATCCGGTCTCCGACGCTTTGGCAAGCGTGCGACGCTCGGTGCTCAAAGCACGGGCTGAGCAGACCCGAGCCAGACAAATGATTGCCCGGATGGAGCAGGACATCGATCAGCGGGTCCAGGAGCGAACCTCGGCCCTGGCCACCAGCGAGGAAACCATTCGTCTGCTGATCCAATCGGTGCCCGAGGCCATTTACGGCGTTGACGGCGAGGGTTTATGCACTTTTTGCAACGCGGCGTGTATCCGTCTGCTGGGCTATGAGGATGAGTCGAATCTGGTGGGCAAGCCGGTGAACGAGCTCATGCCCACCGACGAAGTTCACACCATGCAGGCGGTCAGACAGGGCAAACCCGTACACGTCGACGAGGCGACGTTCTGGCGCGCGGACGGTGAGTTCTTCCTGGCCGAATATTGGTCCTTCCCGGTGATCAAGGATCAAACCGTCGTCGGCGCAGTGGTGAGTTTCATCGACGTCACCCAGCGCAAGAAGGTCGAGGCCGCTCTTTTTCGGGAAAAGGAGTACGCCCAGGTGACCCTCAATTCCATCGCCGATGGTGTGATCACGACCAACGCTGCGGGCAGCATCCGCTACCTCAATCCGGTCGCGGAGGAGCTGTTGGGTTGGACCAAGGAGGCGGCCACCGGACAGTGCTTCTACGAGGTGTTCATGGTCTCTGATGAGGACACGAAGGAGCCGGATCGACAGCTGCTCGCCCGCCACCGCAACGGTCTGTCCAAGCATCGACCCAAGGCCTCGTCCCTACTGGCGAGACGTCGCGCCAAACCCATACATGTGGAGCACACCGTTTCACCCATCCACGATCGCGACGGCAGTACCATCGGATTCATCATCGTGTTCCGCGACGTCAGTGAGTCGCAGCAGTTGGCGCGGCAGTTGGCCTATCAAGCGACCCACGATTCCCTGACCGGCATGATCAATCGGGGTGAGTTCGAACAGCGCGTTCAACGTCAGTTGGACGCCGATCCCAGCAAACGGCCGGAGGCGGCGATCTGCTACCTGGACCTGGATCAGTTCAAGATTGTCAACGATACCTGCGGCCACGGCGCAGGTGACGAGCTACTGCGTCAACTCAGTGAGTTGTTGCGAGGCAAGATCCGCCAGCGAGATACCTTGGCACGCCTCGGCGGAGACGAGTTCGGCATCCTGCTGGAGCACTGTTCGCTTGGGGAGGCCTTCCGTGTTGCCAATGGCATACGTGAAGCCATACACGAGTATCGTTTTGGCTGGGAGGACAAGACTTTCAGTCTGGGCGTCAGCATCGGTTTGGTGGAAATCACTCCCCTGCACCGCAGTCTCGGTGAGGTCCTCACCGCGGCTGACTCGGCCTGCTACATGGCCAAGGAAAAGGGACGCAACCGGGTACAACTGCATCACCCGGAAGACCGGGAAGTGCGGGAACGTCAGGGTGAGATACATTGGCTGACCCGGATCAACAAAGCCATCGCGGACGATGATTTCGTGCTGTTTCATCAGGAGATCAAAGACACCCGCATTCCTGTCGACCCGGACAGACCCCGGCACCTGGAGATTCTGGTACGTATGGTGGACGCGGATGGCCAACTTGCGCTTCCCGGCGCGTTTTTGCCGGCGGCCGAACGCTACAATCTGATCCAGGCTACCGACCGATGGGTGGTTCGTGCCGTGTTCGACTGGCTGTCGCAGCCGGCCTTGGCCAGCATACCTCTGGTCGCTTCCATCAATTTGTCCGGCCCGACGATCTCCGATGCCAGTTTTCTCGATTATGTCCTCGGGGAACTGGACCGCCACTGCATCGATCCGGCCAAAATCTGTTTCGAGATCACAGAGACCGCAGCAATCGCGAAACTGACCAATGCCATAACCCTGATCCAACAGCTCAAGCAGCGCGGTTTTCGCTTTGCCCTGGACGACTTCGGCAGCGGGCTGTCTTCCTTTGGCTATCTGAAACAGCTCCCGGTGGATTATCTCAAAATCGACGGGGCATTCATTCGCGACATCGTCCATGATCCCATCGATCGGGCCATGGTCCGATCGATCAATGACATTGGCCATATCATGGGCAAAAAGACCATCGCCGAATACGTGGAAAGCGAAGAGATCTTGGAAATATTGCGAGAGATTGGTATCGACTATGCCCAAGGCTATGGCATTGCCGCACCGCGGGCCCTGACCGAGCTGCAGGCCGAACTCATTGGTCCGATCCCGTTGTCAAATGCCTCCGGCACTGAGCTCAACGCTGCTCTTGTCGTTTGACCTGATCCCACAGGCGATCCATTTCCGCCAATTCGGTTTCGGAAGGAGACGTACCGCGCTCCCTCAGGATTTGCTCGATCGCCCGGAATCGCCGCTCGAATCGCTGATTTGCGCCCCGAACCGCCTGTTCCGGATCAATTTTGAGTTTGCGCGCGAGGTTCACACAGCTGAACAGCAGGTCGCCCACCTCGTGTTCCACCCGGCCAGGCTCGGCACCCGCGTCAATCTCGCTGCGCACCTCGTCCAGCTCTTCATTGATTTTGTCCAGAACCGGTGCCAGTTCGCTCCAGTCGAAACCAACTTGTGCAGCCCGCTTTTGCAGTTTATTGGCACGGGATAGGGCGGGCTGACCGAAGCTGATGCCATCCAGTCCGCTGTCGACACTTTCGCCGCGGGCAAGCCGCTCCTGGCGTTTCAGGTTTTCCCAAGCGAGCGTCTGTTCGTGCAGATCGGAATACACGGTATCGGCGAACACGTGGGGATGCCGACTGACCAGTTTCTCTGTGATGGCAGCCGCCACGTCGTCAAAATCGAACCAACCCTGCTCGTTGGCGAGTTCGGCATGAAAAACGACCTGGAACAGCAGGTCGCCCAGTTCACCCTTCAGTTCAGCGTAGGCTTCGCGCTCGATGACGTCGGCCACCTCGTAGGCCTCTTCGATGGTATGCGGTACCAGGGTTGGGAAGGTCTGCTCCCGGTCCCATGGACAGCCAGTGTCCGGGTCCCGCAGCGCGGCCATGACTCGGATCAACTCCTGAATGTGCTGCATGCTGCTTATCCTCCATCGAAAATGTGCGTTGCGAAGCGGATACAGGGCTGTTTGCCGGCCCGCCTTGCCTCTGGCAATATGCTGGGTAGTATTAGCATAGTCTTATTTAGTTAATGAACCCGAGCCCCGCAGTACCGCGGGCCCTTGTCTGTACTGAACCCGGAGAAAGCCTTGGTCACAGTTGAATTGACCGCTGATACCTTTGAATCCACGATACGGAACAATGACATCGTCATTGTGGATTTCTGGGCCCCCTGGTGCGGCCCGTGCCGTTCATTCGCGCCCGTGTACGAACAAAGTGCGGCGAAGCATGGGGATATTGTTTTCGCCAAGGTCAACACCGAACAGGAGCCGACCCTGGCCGGCCAGTTCTCGATACGGTCGATACCTACTCTGATGGTGTTTCGTGAGCAGATCATCCTCTATTCCCAGGCTGGTGCTCTGCCGGCGAGTTCACTGGAAGATGTGGTGGCACAGACTCTGGCACTCGATATGGACCAGGTGCGTGCCGAGGTGGCCGCCAAGGCCGAGCGGGCGTGAGCGGCATCCCTAGATTTTCCTGAGATACACCGTCCGGATCAGCTTGAATATCAGCAGAAGCCAGGGCGCGCCATGGAGCAGCAGGTCGAACATGTCCATGGGCCGGGTCAGTGCGCCGTTGATCAGCAGCCGCAGCTTCTCGAACAAATGAGGCTCCGGGCTGAATGGCGCCAACCCCAATGTGAGGCACAGCACGACCAGCAACGATAACGGGACTTTGTCCAGCAGGTTCACGCGCAAATGGCCCCCTGCGCTCAACGACCCGGCAGCGAGATGCCGGTGAGTTTCTTGTACAACGACACCGCGTATGCGTCGGTCATTCCGGATACAAAATCCGTCACCGTAAGCAGTCGCTGATAGGGTGAGAGCGTCGGCGCCTGCTCGCCGTCCGGCAGCAGGTGCAGCAGCATTCGGCTGCGGGTCGATGCCCCTTCCCCCTTTTCGGCGACATCCTCCACGGCGCGGACGAAAATATTCAGCAGCCCACCCAGAACTTCGAACCCCGCAGTCGCAATCTCCACGACGGGCCGACAGAAATACAGTCGGCTTTTCGCCACCTGCATGAGCGTGCCAAATGCTTCCGCAAGCGGCAGAAGACCCAGAATTTCGCCTGGTACATCCCCATCCAGAAACGCCTGCTCCTGATCCAGGAAACAGTTCAATATGCTGTCCACGCCGCAATTTATGGCTTTTGCTCGCAGCAGTTCCACCCGCTCGCTGGGGCGCCGAAAGCGCCGCAGTCGACTCTGCAACGCGTCGCTGCCTCCGGCCAGCGGTAGCAGCAAATCCGTTGCCTCCCCATAGCTGAGATGCCCTTCCCGATAGCCGTCTTCGATGTCGATGATGCGATAGCAAATATCATCCGCCGCCTCCACAATCCAGGCCAACGGGTGTCTCTGCCAGGCCAGTGTTTCGCCGGGCCGTTGACGTAGACCGGTCGTTTCCGCCACCCGTCGAAACAGTTCTGCGTCCGCCACAAAAAAGCCGTGCTTCTTGGACGCCACGTCGGTGGACGCGGGTCCGCATAGGCGGGATGCACGTGGGTACTTGCTGTAGGTGGCCAAAGTGGCGCAGGTCAGTTGCATGCCTCCGGGTGTGTCGGGGGACTGGAGACGGGCAACAATGCGAAACCCCTGGGCGTTACCCTCGAACTTCAGCATGTCCATTTGCTCAGCAGGTGTCAGTTGCTCCAGTCGCTGTCGCCCCAGCAAGCTGTCCTGGAACCAGGTCTGGATTGCGTCCTCTCCGGAATGGCCAAACGGTGGATTGCCCAGGTCGTGGGCCAGACACGCCGCGGCCACCACCGCGCCGAAGTCGGCGGCAACCAGCTCATTCCGTGGAATCCGATGGCGGGCGATCACTGCCTCGCCCACCAGCGTCCCCAGCGTCCGCCCGACGCTGGACGCTTCCAGGCTGTGGGTGAGACGTGTGCGCACGTAGTCGTTTTCCGCCAGTGGGAAAACCTGGGTCTTGCCTTGCATGCGTCGAAATGCGGAAGAGAACACCAAGCGGTCGAAGTCGCGCTGGAACTCGGTCCGGGATGGGGCGTCGGCGGCTGCCTTATTCAGGCCCAAGCGGCTGCGAGGCATCAGGTGGACCCAGGATTCAGCCGCCGACACGAGTGGCTCCAAAAAGGGGTCTGCCGGATAATTCCCACGCCCAAGGGCCGGCCGGCCGGGTACACTTGCTCAGCCCGCTTTCTTGTTCAGCGATTGTCAACGATAGCCGAACCAATTGGCGGAACAGCATTACGTCACGAGTAACGACGCGACCAGTCTCTTCACTTTGGTTTTGCCGGTTCGGTGGGGTGACATGGATGCGTTGGGTCATGTCAACAATGCCGTTTACTTTACCTATTCGGAGCAGACTCGCGTGGCCTGGCTGGAGTCCCACGGATTGGCCGGCGCCCTGCTGGGCGACGCCCAAGGGCCGGTGATCGTCACCGCATCCAGTACCTTCCGCCGGCCGGTGCTTTATCCGGCCACGCGGCGTATCACCCTGACCGGTTGGGCGCCGGGCCGCAGCAGTTTCGACACGGTATACGAGATTCTGAATGAAACCGACCCGTCCATACTTTACCTGACTGCCAGCGCCCGCGTCGTCTGGGTTGATCATCATGCGGGACGATCGATTCCACTGCCGGAGGCGTTGACAGCGCTGCTGCCGAAAGCGCCCGAGTGAGGGTTGGCCTGCGCCGGGGGATCGGTACATGGTCAGTCACGCCTGAGGCGATCCGAGACTGCCACCGGCGTTGGATAGCGCAGCACCACCAGGTAAGTGGAGGCGACAAAAGTCACCAGAGTGGCCGCTTGAACCACATAGGACGCCTGGTAGCTCATCACGCCAGATTCCACCGCCAGCACCGCGATCAGCAGGGAAAACTCGCTGACTTGTCCCAAGCGGAACCCGATCTCCAGCGAACGGGGTCCTTCCTCTCCGGTGCGGCGCAGCAACTGTTTAAACGCGATGGGCTTGATAACGATCATCAGTGCACCAAGCAGCAGGGCGGGCAACAGCACGGAATTCAGCACGCTCAGATCGAACCCTGCACCCAAGGAGAAAAAAAACAGGATGAGGAAAAAATCCCGCAGCGGCTTCAGGCTGTCGGCTATGTACAGGGCAATCGGGCTGGTCGCCAGCGCCACCCCACCGATAAACGCACCGATCTCGTGAGACAGTCCCATAAGCGCAGCGAACTCCGCCATACCCAGGCACCAGCCGATGGCGGTAAGGAAAATGTACTCACGAATCTTGTTGAAGCGCCGTATCAGAGGAATGAGCAAGTACCGGGCAGCGGCGAACGCAACAGCAAGCAGGGCTGGAAGCGCCAGAATGCGCCCCGCCACCAGCCAGCGTGATGGCGTCTCGACGCCTGACAGGCCCTCTATCAGCAAAAGAATCGCGATGGCGATCAAGTCCTGCAGCAACAGGATGCTGATGATGATCTCACCCATTCGTTGGTGGTGCAGCGCGGTGGTGGGCAGCAGCTTGAGACCGATGATGGTGCTCGAAAACATCATGCCGGCGCCGATCAGCCATGGATCGTTGCCGCTGAAACCGAACGCACGCGCCACTCCGTAGCCTACGCCGGCAAACAGGATGGATGTGGCCAGGGTCACTAGAGTTGCCTTGCGCAACATGTGCGCCAGCCCCTTGGGTGCCAGATCGAGCCCCAACAGAAACAGCAGAAAGATGATACCGATGTCGGCCATTCCTCCCACGGTTTCAGGGTCATCGACCAGTGCGAACCCATATGGGCCGATCATGATGCCGAGTACGATATAGGCTACCGGCAGCGCTTGACGTGCGAACAGGGCTGCGGTTGCCACCACTGCCGCACCCGCGAATATCACGAACAGCGAAAATACGATCGGGTCGTGGGTCGGCGGCATCAACCGACTCCGAGCGACGTGCATCGGAGTGCACGCGACGTCGGGACAGAACAGGCCCCGGGGGAATCCGTGACCATTGAGCAGACCGTGCCGGCGTCAATCATGTCTGCGCCATGTTCTCCATCGATGTCTGTGCTTCCAGCCAGGCGTCCTCCAGTTCCGTGAGTTTGCATCGCATGCGCCCGCTGCGCTCCGTCAACTCAGCCAATTCGGCACTGTCGGTTTCCTGGTACAGAGCCGGATCGCTCATGCGAGTGTCGAGTTCGTCCAGTTCGTTCTGGGTGTGTGACATCTCTTGTTCCAATTGCTCGATTCTACGGGTCAGCGGCCGGCGGGCCTCTGCCTTCTGCTGACGGACCAGGGCAACGTCGCGGCGCTGCGCCCGGCGCCCGCCGGTCGATGCCCCTGCCCGCTCGGAAATCGCCCCCTTTGCAAGCCACTTGGCGTAGTCCTCCAAGGATCCCTCATACGCCTGGACACGCCCATCGGCTACCAACGCGAATTCGTCGCAGCAGGTCCGCAGCAGATAGCGGTCGTGGGACACCACCACGACCGCACCGTCATAGGTACTCAGGGCTTCGACCAGCGCATCCCGCGTGCCGATGTCCAGGTGATTGGTGGGCTCGTCCAGCAGCAGTAGATTGGGGCTTTGCCATATGAGAAGTGCCAGGCATAGACGCGCCTTCTCGCCACCGGAAAAAGGTGCCACGGGCACCAGGGCACGTTCCTCGGAGAATCCGAATCCACCCAGATAACCACGGGCACCGCTTTCACCCTGACCGGGAGACAGCCGCAGCAGGTGGTCCACGGCACTCGACGACAGATCCAACTGATCCAGTTGATGCTGGGCAAAATAGCCCGCGCTCAGCGTCTTGGATGGCGTGATATTCCCAGAAATCGGTTGAAGAGAACCTGACAATGCTTTGATTAAAGTTGATTTACCCGCTCCATTTCGACCGAGAAGTCCGAGCCGCATACCCGGTCGGATCGACAGGGTCAGGTCTCGAAGCACAGCCTTGTTGTCATAGCCCAGGTTGACGTGGTCCAGTGCAAGCATTGGGTTTCCACCGGGCTGTCCGTCGCGAAAGTGGAATCGAACCGGGCTGTCCACGCGCGCCGCCGCGGCGATTTCCATTCGGTCCAATGCCTTGATCCGACTCTGGGCCTGACGGGCCTTGGTCGCTTTGGCCCGGAATCGATCGACGAACCGCTGCAGGCGTTCGGTCTCGGCGATCTGGCGCTTGCGGAGAGCGGATTGGTGCGCCAGGCGCTCACCACGACGACGCTCGTAAGTACCGTAGCTGCCGGATTCAACCCGAATCTCGTTGTCCTCGATTGCGAGGATATGGTCAATGGTCGAGTCCAGCAGGTCTCGATCGTGTGAGATTAACAGCAGCGTGCCCTGAAACTCGCGCAACCATTGCTCAAGCCATAGCGTTGCGTCCAGGTCCAGATGATTGGTAGGCTCGTCGAGCAGCAGTATCTCCGGTCGCGAGATGAGCACCCGCGCCAGATTGAGACGGATCTGCCAGCCTCCGGAGAACTCGGATACGGGGCGAGCCAGGTCGGTTTCCGAAAAGCCAAGGCCGGCAAGATATCGCGCGCCTCGGCTCTCGGCGCTGTATCCGTCGATCCGCTCAAGTACGTCGTGTGCGGCCGCCACCGTTGCCGGGTCCTTCAGCGCCAGACTCTGGCGGGCAGTCCAGAGCTCCTCGTCGCCGCTCAGCACGTAGTCCAGCGCTGCGAGTTCGACCCGTTTGGTTTCCTGCTCCAGGATTCTTAGGCGGCTGGCATCCGGCGTGCTTAGCGTGCCTTCGTCGGGGTCCAGGGCACCCATGAGCAGGGCAAAGAAACTTGATTTACCGCTGCCGTTGACCCCAACGACGCCCACTTTCCAGCCGGGATGCAAGCTGAAAGCGGCATGGCGGAACAACCAATGCCCACCCCGCATCAAGCCCAGAGACCTTGCCTCGATCATGTTTGCTCCGCACGGCAGCGATCTGCGCTGCGACGGCGCTATGTTAGTGGTTTTTGTGCCTGGAATTCACCCGATGGGCGGAAATTGTGGCGGTCCTTTGGAATTATGCTTTGATGCTGTGTTTGTTTAGCAGAGAGTACAGGGTGGGACGGGTGATGCCGAGGATTTCGGCAGCTCGGGAAATGTTGCTGTTGGCATGGCTGATTGCCCTGATGACTGCGCGTCGTTCCGCGCTTTCGCGGACCTCGCGCAGATTGAAACCCAGATCTTCGTCCGTGGTTTCGAGTTCCATACAGGCCGCGGTGACCTGATTGCCCTCCGCCATGATCACAGCCCGTTTGACGCGATTTTCAAGTTCGCGCACGTTGCCCGGCCAGGGATGGGACTCAATCGCGGCGAGGGCGTCCTGTGAGAACCCACGGATGGGCTTGCCGTAGTCCTTGGTGAAGCGCTGTAAGAACACACGGGCCAGCAGGACGGCGTCGCCAACCCGGTCTCTGAGCGGCGGCACTGCAACCGCCACTTCGCTGATCCGATAGTACAGGTCCTCTCGGAACTTACCCTCTTCGATCAGTTGGCGCAGGTCCCGGTGGGTGGCGCACACGACCCGTACATTCACCGGGATCTCCTTGCGGCCACCCAGGCGCTCGATCACCCGTTCCTGCAGGAATCGGAGCAGTTTGGCCTGCAGCGTCATGGGCAGATCGCCCACTTCATCCAGAAACAGAGTGCCGGAGTTTGCGTACTCGATGCGCCCAAGCGTTTGTTTCTCGGCGCCGGTAAATGCCCCACGCTCGTAGCCGAACAACTCGCTCTCGAGCAAAGTGTCCGGTATCGCGGCACAGTTGATTGCAACAAATCGCCCCTCGGCGCGCGGACTTAACCGATGTAGCGCCTGGGCCAGCAGCTCCTTGCCGGTGCCGCTCTCGCCCAGGATCAAGCTGGTGACATCGGTCGGTGCAATTTTCTCAACCGTGCGGCAGGCCACCAGCATTTCGGGGCTGTTGGCCAGAATCCCTTCCAACGGCGCCGCCTCCCCAACCCTGCTCAACACCTGATTCTCCTGTTCCAGCTCATGCAGCCGAAAGGCTCGTGCCAGGATCAACCCCAGCAGGTCGGGATCGACGGGTTTCTGATAGAAATCGTAGGCGCCCATGCCCACCGCCTGGACGGCAATCTGTTTTTCGTCGTTCCCCGTCACCACCACAACCTTGGTGTTGGGCGCCAAGGACAGGATTTCCGACAATGTCTTAAGCCCTTCGCTGGCATTGGTCGGGTCCGGTGGAAGCCCAAGATCCAGCATGACCACTGCCGGTTCGTAACGCCGCAGCTGGGCGATGGCCGAGGCCTGGGTTTCAGCGGTCACCAGCTGATACTCGTTCCCGAAGCACCATTTGAGCTGCCTCTGCAGCCCAGGATCGTCTTCTACGATCAACAGGGTTTGTTCGAGTCGAGTCAAGGCCAAGTCTCCAGTACATCGGGAACCGTCACTTCGCTGTCGAGCATCGGGCTGTTGGCCATTCCGACGCGTGGGAAACGAATCAGAAACCGCGATCCCTCGTTGGGCGATGTAATCACTTCGATGGAGCCGCCGTTTGCCCGTGCGAACTCGCGACTTTCGTATGCCCCTATGCCCATACCCGCGTTTCCTTTGGTTGTGTCGAAGGGTTTGAACAATCTGTCTCTTACGAAAGCTCGATCCATGCCACATCCGGTATCGGACACTTCGATAGTGACCCAGTCTTGATCCGCGCCGGCCCGAAGAATCACCTCTCCGTCATCGGGTGTCGCATGCTGTGCATTCTCCACCAGATGTTCGATTACGTTGATCAGGCGGCCGGGTTCTGCACGAATAGCCAAGTCCGAACCGTCCAGTTCGAGTTTCGGTATGGGCAGGGTCGAGCGGGTCCGTTCGATGACCGTCTCAAGGGCCTGCGATAGGTTTACGGCACGGGTTGCGGCGGTGCTCTTCCGGGGACCTTGCTGCAGGTCCGCGAGCAGGAGATTCATCCGCTGCGTTGCGTTTTCAATCGTAGAGAGGGCATCTGCCTGGAATTCCGGGTCCGGCCAGAAGCGTTTGCTGTTTGCAACCAGGAGTGACAGCTGGGCGGCAATGTTTTTCAGATCATGGACGACATAGGCGCTCAGGCGGTTGAACGCATCGAACTGCCCGGATTCCACCAGGCGCTCGGTGGCGTCAGCAAATGCGAGATAGCTGCTGACCTGCTGCCCTGCCGTCTTCAGCAGATCGTGGTCTTCCCAGTTGAGACTTCGAGCTACAGCTGGTCGCCTCAGCAGCAAAAGTCCCCACAGCTTATCCTGCAGGCCCAGGGGGATAAGAACCCATGCCGTCGCGTGGTCACTGAGCCAAGCTGGAACCAGCAGATCTCGAGGATACAGGTCTGGTTGGTTTCGAAAATCGTCTAGATTGACCACCCATCCGGTCTGATCCACGAAATCCACCAAAGGGTCGCCAGGTCCAAAGTCCTCCAATGTTGTTCCGGAAAGTCGCCATTCGGCGAACAGGCTCATGCCACCGCCCTGATTGCCTTTCCAGATCGCCCCACCAGGGCTGCCCAGAAAATTGGCCATGGCTTGAATCGCGCGTCCCGGCAAGTCGGCACCGTCGGTTGCGGTCAACTCAGCGATAAATCGGAGCCATTCGTCCCGATAATCGTAGTGGTAGGTGAAAAAGTGTTTGGCCAGAAACATCCTTGCGTGGGTTCTAAACTGGCTGGAAAGAAACAGCGACATCAGCAGCAGACAGGCGCCGAACAGGAATCCCAGCTGAAGCGTGGGTCCCCATCGCCCCCCATTTTCGCGAATCAGGTAACCGGCTGTGGCGACCCCGATGAGGTAGATGCCGCTGCCCAACAGCGCGGCACTGTGCGTCACCGCGGATCTGGAGATAAAGACGTCGATCGACCAGTGTCGATTGCGCGCTGCTGTGACAGCCAGCAGCGGTGCCAGCAGCAGTACAAGAATGCCCCGCGCTTCCAGCAGTTTGAAATCCACCTGACCTAACAGAATGGCTTCTGAATAGACAAACACGTCGAACGCGAACAGACCACCCAATCCAAAACACAGGTACTTGATTGCCCAGCGTTTGCGTCCAAGTGCGCCGCGAAACAGTTGCTCCACCAGTATCAAACCCAGCACACCGATCGCCAGTTGCGTAAATAAGCCCAACTGACTCCAGGCCTTTGTTTGGATGGTTAAGGGCACTGCGACGACATAGGCTGCCACTAGGGCGAGCGCCATGGCGGCGATGCTTCGGGTGATCCAAAAATCGAGTGTCCCGGGAGCCAAGCGCTCCTCAGACTCAGGGCGCAACAGATGCGAGAGGAAAACCAACCAGGTGAGACCCGACCCACCCTGGAAAAAGTGGGCTGTGCGCATAAGCGCATCATCGTGGTTGATGGAGGAGAACGCGGTAAGCGCCGAAGACAGGCAGGTGGCGCCCACGGAGAGTATGAGAAGGCCACCGCGACGATGTCCATGCCAGTTGATCACCGCCATTGCAGTTAGCAAAAAAAAGGCGGCGGCGGCAAAGACGTTGAGGATGAAAGGAATGTTCTGCCAGTTGATGAGCACCTGCCGAACCTGAAGCCCCCAGCCCTAAAGAATCGAGTGACACATGGCGTCAATGGCTCTGCTAGGGCGCCTCTGATCTATTCGTGAATGTGTATCTTGGGTCTCAAATGCACAGCTTCATCGTTGCGAATCTTGGCAATAGGGCAACTACTATCCGCGATCTGCGCCTTGAATCTGCATATTTCACCCTCCAATCGGCTTCGTCCAGAATAGATCAGAGGCTCCCTAGACAGTGTCGATACTGGTCACGCAAACAATGAGCCAAGCAGACTACCTGGTGGTCAAGACCAAGTGTAGCGTGTTGCCGTCAGTGCGGTACTCGAAACGGGCCATGGCGGTTGCGGGCGCACTGCGGAGTGCCGCGCAACCACCGTTTTTCTTCGGACCTTTGGAAAATGCTCTCAGAAATCGCCGATTGGCTTGATCCGGCGCTCTTATGCGTGGCAGGACGGATGGATCCTGGGAGCATGGTTTGCTCACGCGAAACGACACGTGCAGTGCCGCGATCCGACGACATCATTGGCTGTCAAGGTCATGCGTCGGCTTCAATCAAGCGGCGTAAAGCCTCAGTTTGTGCCTGCATAAGCGCACGATTTCCTCGGGACTCGACGTTGAGTCTCAGCAAAGGTTCGGTATTGGATGCCCGAAGATTGAAACGCCAGTCCTCGAACTCAAGACCGATGCCATCGGTCCGGTCCAGGTGCAGTGCCCGTGGTTCGTAAGTCTCGAGAACCCGGTCCAGGGTTTTGCCGGTATCCGTCACCCGAAAGTTGATCTCGCCGCTGCAGGGAAAGGCCGCCACCCGGTCTGCCACCAAATCGGAAAGCGGTCGGCCGGAACGGCAGATCTGCTGAGCAACCAGGAGCCAAGGAATCATTCCGCTGTCGCAGTACGAGAAATCACGAAAATAGTGATGAGCACTCATCTCGCCGCCATACAAGGCGTCCTCTGCGCGCATGCGTTCCTTGATAAAGGCGTGGCCGGATTTGCATTGAACCGGGATGCCGCCAGCCGACTCCACGATTTCAATCGTGTTCCAGGTCAATCGGGGATCGAAGATGATGCGTTCGCCGGGCTCTTGTCGTAGCAGCTCCCGCGCCAGCAGCCCCACCAGGTAGTATCCCTCGATGAATGCTCCCGTCTCATCGAAGAAAAAACATCGATCGAAGTCGCCGTCCCAGGCAATACCCATCGCAGCCCCGCTCTGTAGTACCGCGTCGATCGTATCCTGACGGCGCTCAGGGAGCAGCGGGTTGGGGATGCCGTTCGGGAAGGTGCCGTCCGGCTGATGATTAATCTTGACGAATTCGAACGGCAGCTCCGCCTCCAGCCGGTCGATGACCAGGCCTGCCCCGCCGTTGCCGGCGTTGACCACGATTTTAAGCGGTGTCAGGACGGCCGGGTCCACGTAGCTGAGTAAGTGCTGAACATAGCGTGTCTTGCTGTCGGCGACAGCGGTTCGCGTGCCGCGCGGTGTCACGGGTGGCATGGCCGCAGCCATAACCCGGTCGCGGATGTCATTCAATCCGGTGTCGGCGCTGATGGGCCGTGCCTGTTCCCGTACCAGTTTCATCCCGTTGTAGTCACTTGGGTTATGACTGGCCGTAACGACGATGCCACCGTCCAGTTTCAGGTCGTAGGTGGCATAGTAGATTTCCTCCGTGCCGCAAAGACCGATGTCCAGCACATCGCAACCGCCGTCCATCATTCCATCGGCCAGCGCGTCCGTCAGTTCCGGGCTGCTGAGTCGGATGTCGCACCCGACTACAGCCTTTCTTGCGTCCAGAAACTCGACGAACGCCCGGCCGACCGAATACGCTATGTCGGGGTTGAGTTCGTCCGGGATACGCCCTCGGATATCGTAGGCTTTGAAACAATTCAAGGTGTCAGACACGCACGCTCTCCCGACGTTGATGGACTGCAATGGCAGGTGTTTGGGAGCCTCTGATCTATTCTGGACGAAGCCGATTGGAGGGTGGAATGTGCAGCTTCAAGGCGCAGATCGCGTGTACTGGTTGTTCTGTTGCGAAGACTTGCGACGATGAAGCTGTGCATTTGAGACCCAAGATACACGTTCACGAATCGATCAGAGGCTCTCTTGGGTGCTTCGGCACGGAATGCGCTGTCGAATGCTACTACATATGGCCGCAACGAATGGATAGCCGTGTGGGCTTGCTCTTGTCTGCTCCCCGTCGCTGGTCACTATCTCGTGAATTTTCAGATATTTCGGACTGGTCACGGCTTACCCTGGTCGTGGATAATCGAGCGCATGAGGATGTATTCAGTTTGTGCAAAGCATAGAGTCATGTTGCTCGCCACCGGCATGGCAGTCGGGTTGCTGTTGCTTGGTGTCGGGCCTGCAGCGGCCGATATATACTCGTACGTGGACAGCAACGGCGTTCGCCACCTGACCAACAAGCCGGACAATGCGCGTTACAAGCTTGTGATGCGCACCGGAAAGCGCTACGGACGCCCCAGTGGCAATCGAAAACGATTCAGCGCAACCATTTCAAGGGTCGCGAACAGTGTCAATCTTGAGGTTGCCCTGATCGAGGCCGTCATTCAGGCCGAATCGGCGTTCGACCCAAACGCCGTGTCGCATGCTGGCGCCATCGGCCTGATGCAGCTGATGCCGGCCACAGCGGCACGCTATGGGGTCGGTGATCCGCACGATCCGGAACAGAATCTCTACGGTGGGTCCAGGTACCTCAAAGATCTGCTGGAAGAATTCAAGGACCTGACTCTGGCGTTGGCGGCGTATAATGCCGGCGAGGCTGCCGTGCGCAAATACGGCAACCAAGTGCCTCCCTATGAGGAAACTCAGACCTACGTCAAACGCGTACACCATTTTTACGAGAGATTCAGAGGATCCTGAGCTGCGCACATGAACAAGGCCACCCCGATCGCCTGGTTTGCCCGAGTCCTCCTGTTTCTCGTCGTCTGGTGTAGCCCGGTATCGTCTCTCGCAGATGAGTTGCAGCGTGAGAGGGCCTGGTTTTTGGACGCCGAACGGGCGCTCGCCAAAGGAGACCGCGCGGCGTTCAGGGGAAAACTAAATCAACTTCAAGACTATCCACTCTACCCTTACCTGGTTGAACGTGATCTGAGTGGACGCCTGCAACTCGATCAAGCCCAATCGATCCGCGTCTTCCTGTCCACTTACGACGGCACGCCGGTTGCCCAACGGCTTCGCCGTGACTGGTTGTCCAAGCTCGCGGGCGAGGCTGCTTGGGACAATTACCTGAACGATTATCGCGAGGGCTTGGGCATAACGTACGATTGCTGGCACAACGAAGCCCGATACCGGACAGGTGCTCGAACAGAGGCGCTCGAGGCGGTGCCCGCTCTCTGGACCTACGGTCGTTCGCGGCCGGATGCATGCGATGCGATCTTCAAGTTTTGGATCGAATCCGGAGGGCTCAGCGATGAGCGTGTCTGGCGCCGCATCGAGATGGCGCTCGGCAACGGGGAGATTCGCCTTGCCCGTTACCTCGGTCGACGCCTTCCATTGGCAGAACGTAAATGGGTTGATCTTTGGATTGAGGCGCACAAGAAGCCTGCGGAGACGCTGGAGCAAAACAGAATTCCGGTGGGCGAAAATTGGAGTAAAGCCATTGCTCTGCATGCAATGAAGCGGTGGGCGCGCTATGACTCTCCGGCCGTGGCAGCGGAACTGAATCGCCTCGCGCAACGATACGGTCTTTCCAAGACAGACACTGCCCCCCTGGTGCGCCAGCTGGCGGTATTCCTGGCCAGCCGCCAGGACGCGCTTGCCGAATCGTTCCTCGCCCGTGTGGACAGCGCCTCGGAAACGGAGAGCGTGCGGGCCTGGCGGGTGCGGGTGGCATTGAGTCGCGGCGATTGGCAGGCGGCCTTGGAGCGCCTCGAGGCGATGCCCGAAAGCGAGTCATCAACCGCGCAATGGCGCTACTGGCGGGCACGCGCACTTGAAGCGCTCGGCCGCGAGGAGCAGGCGCAGGCGCTGTACAGAGAGTTGTCCGGGCATCGGGACTATCACAGCTTTCTGGCCGCCGACCGGATTGGCGCCGCCTATCGGCTAGGCCATCGGCCGACCGCTGTTTCCTCTGAAAAACTGACCACCACCGCCGCACTGCCCGGTATCAGGCGCGCGCGTGAGCTTTTCATACTGAACCGGGAAGTGGACGCGCGGCGCGAATGGCGGGCTGCGTTGACGGGCGCGAATCGCGACCGCCTGCGAGCGGCGGCGCTGTTGGCGGACGATTGGGGATGGCATTCCCAGGCCATAGCAACCGTCGCCCGGGCAAAGGACTGGAACGATCTGGATTTGCGTTTTCCCATCAACTATCGAACAGAAGTGATGGACGCGGCGCGCCACGATGCGATACGGCCACAATGGATGTACGGGATCATGCGGCAGGAGAGCATGTTTCAGACTGATGCCCGATCAAGCGCCGGGGCTCTGGGTTTGATGCAACTCATGCCTGCGACGGCCAAGCGCGTCGCCCGCAAGCTTGAAATGCCCTATTCAGGAACGCGCGATTTATTGCAGCCCGAGACCAACATTCGACTGGGGTCGGGTTATTTACGGATGTCCCTCGATGATCTGCAGGACCGTCCGATTCTGGCTACGGCCGGATACAATGCCGGGCCTCATCGCGTAATTGAGTGGCTACCGGTGAATGGTCCTGTGGACGCAGATATCTGGATCGAGACGGTTCCGTTTTTCGAAACCCGCGACTATCTGAAGAAAGTACTTGAGTACAGCGTCATCTACGAGGCCCGTATGGGCCTACCCAGCGAGTTTCTGCGAGAACAGATGGCACCCATCCCTACGCGCTATACCCCGGACGGTCGCGGTTAGGGAGCCTCTGATCTATTCGGGACGAAGCAGATTGGCGGGTGAAATGTGCAGATTCATGGCGCAGATCGCGGGCAATGAGTTTATTCTGTTGCCAAGATTTGGAACGATTCAGCTGTGCATTTCAGTCCCAAGATGCACGTTCACGAATAATTTAGAGACGTCTTAGGTAAGCGCTAGCCCTCTCGTGCTGTCTCGCCGGCGTAGTTTTTTCGCGACCTGCGCCGGCAGCGCCGATGCGCGCTCGGAAACTCGTCTTGTGGGCGCAATTGTGTCCGTTACTTCAGTCTTTCTTTCCCGCTCCGCCCGGTGTATACATCGGTCCCGGAAACGGGGTGACGTTGCCCTCCCCGTCCTTTATTTTCCCAACACCCGCCTTCTCGACCTCATCGATTCTCATGATCGCGTGCATGGGAATGAAAATTCGTTTCACGTCGCTGAACTCATCACGAAGTTTCTCTTCAGCCGGGTCCACCACCAAGGCGGAACGTTCGCCAAACACCAGTTTTTCCACCTCAACGAAACCGTAGAGACTGCCTTGCGCGATGGCGCGCGCATACAGCTCATAGGTTTTCCCTTGGCTGAAGAAAATGACTTTGTAGACGCGTTCCTGACTCATAGACAAAAATCCGGCTGGCTGCAGGCGCCCGAGCGTACCACAAGTCCATTTCCCGATGTTGGTGGCGTGGCGCAACAACGGCTATGGGGTTAAACTCGCCAGTTGCTTTCTATGCACGCGGTGCCCCACCCATCCGTGGACTGTGCACCCAGTGCCGCAAACCGGCGGACGGCTCCGCAGCCAAGGCAGGAAACAGACATGCCCGGTACCAGGCTTGAGAACGTCAACATCATCTCCCAGGAACTGCTTCCGACCCCGGAACAGATCAAGAGCAAGCATCCACTCAGCGACTTGGCGCAGGCTACGGTGATCAAGGGTCGTCACACCGTCGAGCAGGTGCTCGATCGCATGGACCCAAGGATTTTCGTGGTACTTGGACCTTGCTCAATTCACGATCTGACGGCGGCCCGGGAGTACGCGGGTCGTTTGGCAAGCCTGTCCTCTCAGGTATCTGAAACCATGCTTCTCATCATGCGGGTGTATTTCGAGAAACCCCGAACAGCGGTGGGATGGAAAGGTTTCATCAACGATCCCAGGCTGGATGATTCCTTCCACATTGAGGAAGGTCTGGACAAGGCACGTGGTTTCTTGCTGGAACTGGCCGAAATGGGCATTCCCACCGGAACCGAAGCGCTGGACCCCATCAGCCCGCAGTATCTTTCTGATCTGATAACGTGGACTGCGATTGGCGCTCGCACTACCGAGTCCCAGACGCACCGTGAAATGTCCAGTGGACTGTCCACACCAATCGGATTTAAAAACGGAACGGATGGCGGCCTTGACGTGGCGATCAATGCCCTGCATGCCGCTTCCAGCCCCCACAGCTTTCTCGGGATTGACCAGCGTGGACGCTGCGCCGTGACCCGCACTAGAGGTAATCGCTATGGCCATGTGGTGCTCCGCGGTGGCGGTGGCAGACCGAACTATGATTCGGTGGAAATCGCACAGTGTGAGGCGGCCCTGACCAAGGCGGGTCTACCCAATACGATCGTGGTCGATTGCTCTCATGCGAACTCCAACAAGGATTACAGATTGCAACCCTTGGTCATGGAAAATTGCGTCAACCAGATCGTCGAAGGCAATCGTTCCATTGTCGGTCTCATGGTCGAGAGTCATCTGCATGAGGGAAATCAGTCTATTCCTCAGGATCTGAGTGAACTGCGTTATGGCACTTCTGTCACCGATGCCTGTGTCGACTGGGAAACCACGGAAAACATGGTTCTCCAGGCCCATGACAAGCTTAAGCCGGTTCTGGCCGACCGCCTGGAAGCGGAGACGACAGCTGCCTGAATGGGGCGTCCCACGCCGCTACAGTGCATCTGCGTCATGCGTACCTCCACCTCTGCGACCGCCCGTGAAGAGCGACCGTCGCAGATCAGGATGGCTCTGTCTTCGATTACCAATGAGGTGGATACGGAGGCCATGGCCGCGCTGCACAAGGCCACCGGCCTGCCCATTGTGGGATCACAGGATTGGGACCGGGAACGGCTCACCCATGTGCTCGTCCTCGGACCAGATGGACTGACGCTCGCCTGTGTCGGGCCGCTGGCGGCGCTCGGCAGCCTACGGCTGGACTACGGGCGTGGAAGACTCGGTCACCGGTTGCAATCACCCATCGGCCGCAAACACCCGCTGGCGCGTGCGCTGGGCCTGCGGCCTGGGCAGGCCTGCCCTAATATACTGGATGCAACCGGAGGACTGGGGCGCGACGCGTTGCTGATGGCCCGGCTGGGTTGCGAGGTGGTTCTGTGCGAGCGTAATCCGGTTATTGCGCAGATGCTGTCCGAAGCATTATCGCGCGGTACCGCGTCCTCTCCGATTCTGAGGGCGGCCATTCAGCGGGTGCGCACGATTGCAGCCGATGCACGGGAGTATCTTGCCCTGTGTACCCCGTCATCGGTGCCAGCCGTGATCTATCTTGATCCGATGTATCCGCACCGGAACAAACGCGCTCTGGTCAAGCAGGAAATCCGCATTCTCCGCACGCTGGTCGGGAACGATTCCGATGCCTTGGACCTGTTTAATGCCGCCATCATAAGCGGCTGTGAGCGAGTGGTGGTCAAACGGCCGAAGGGCGCACCGGGGATAGCGGGTGTATCGCCTCACCACCAGGTGCTGCTCCCAAGCAGTCGTTATGATGTTTACTGCCCCGGGTAGAGACCGGATACACTGACCTGCGGCGGCGGTATATGCTTCACCCGTGCCTGGCCGCCTCGGGGGGCTTTGTTGGCACAGACCCCCGCATTGAGCGTGATCAAATGATGATGCGCGTCCGTAGCTTGATGGTCGGGTCAGGCTACGGGTGCTGTGCTTTCCGGAGTGATTCGCAACTGAATGTCGAACCGCACACTAGCGCGCAGGCATGCTCCCCTCTGATGCCGTTTTGCTGGACAGCCCAGCGGCGATCAGGAGACGGTGCACATGTTCGACCGGGATTGCGTAGGTTATGCCGCTGGGCTGGGACTGCAGGTGGCGTTTTCGATCCTGCACAAAAATTTTGTTTACCACGCCCACCACCGCGCCCGTCAGTGGTCGATAAACCGGACTTCCACTGTTGCCGGGATAGGCATTGGCATCCAACTGGTAGACCAAGTAACGGGATCTGAATCGGCCCATTTTGTGGGGGTCGATATCATCTGCGTCGGTGTCGGCGATGACGATCGGCGTGACGCTGGCCAGGGTGCCGCGATGGGTCGCCGGGTACATACCCAGTATCGTGCCCAGGGGAAACCCGGTGAAGGCCAGATCGCTGCCCTCCGCCTCCGATGTCGGGCTCGCCAGTTTCACTGCCGGGAGCGGGCGGCCTTCTACCCACAGCAAGGCGAGGTCGTGTTCCGGGTCGTTTATCTTTACCCGCGCCCGCCGGGCCCGTACCCGGTCTCCTTTGCCCACGAACACCGCCAGGAATTCCTCTTCTTCCAGATCAAGTTGCGGGGGCAGCACGTGGGCGTTGGTCACCACATGGTTGCCGTCCGCCACCGCAAAACCGGTACCGTGAAACTCACCCGCCGGCCGGCGGTTGTATTGCATGGTGCCGACGCCAACCACGGTTGGTTTGATTTGTTTAACGGTCTGGGCGAAGCCTTGGTTATCCGCTTCCGCCATGCCCAGCGTCGAGCAGAACAAAAGCCAGGCGGCAAGTGTATGCTTTATCACGCGTCGTGTTTGCTTAGACACTGCCTTGTTGAACTTCACCCACCCCGCGCAGCCCGAGTGGTCAGTACGCATTCTTGTCGCTGAAACCCTTCACCAGGGTTTTCAGAATGATGCGAAGATCGAACCAGATGGACCAGTTTTCGATGTAGTACAGGTCCAGTTCCACCCGTTTCTGCATTTTTTCCAGGGTGTTGGTTTCGCCACGATAACCATTCACCTGGGCCCAGCCCGTGATCCCGGGTTTGACCTTGTGCCTGAGCATGTATTGATCCACCGACTCCTTGAATTGCTCGTTATGTTCTATCGCATGTGGCCGTGGTCCGACGATGGACATTCGGCCCTGCAGCACATTGATGAACTGTGGGAGCTCGTCCAGACTGGATCTGCGAAGCATTCGGCCGAAGGCCGTTACCCGCGGGTCATCCCGCACCGCCTGGGTCAGTTTGCCGCTGTGCTCCTTGTGCATCACCATGGTCCGGAATTTCCAGACCTCAATGGGCGTTCCGTCCCAGCCATGGCGGACCTGCTTGAAAAACACCGGCCCGTTCGAGCTCAGCTTGACCAGGCCGGCAAGGAGCAACATCAACGGGCTGATGGCAAACAGAATCAGGAAAGCCAGAACCCGATCTTCTATTTCTTTCAGAAAATGGTCGAAGCCGACCATCGGCGATGAGGTGAGGTTGAGGACCGGTATACCGCCGACTTCGCTCATGGAATGGTTCAGAAGTCGAAACTGGAAGATATCCGGAACCATGCGGATGTCGGCCGTGGAATGGCGCAGTTCATGAAGAACCTGCTTTACCCGATTCTCAGCGCGGAACGGGAACGCCAGCCAGACTTGGTCGATGCGCTCGCGCTGAACGAACTGACCGAGTGCCGATATCTGCCCTAGAAGGGGCACGCTACCAATATCGGGCAGCCGCTCCAGAGGCCGATCATCGAAGTAACCTACAACCTCAAGTCCGGTCCAGGGCATCTGCCTTAAGCGTTCGCCGACCCTGACGCCCAGTTCGCCGGCCACAACCAGCACCACTTTTCGTGTGTTGAACCCACGCGACCGCACGCCCCGCAACAGCACCCTCAAGCTGACTCGGAACACCATCAGTCCGAACCAACTGAACACCATCCAGTGCAGCACCCACGCCACCTCGACGGTGTGGGCCTGCTGAGTTATGAACGCGACCGAGGACAGGCCGAGAAAAACCGAAGCCCAGGCGCCAGTCGCAACCCAGAGCTCACCGGTGACCGAGCTGCCGCGCCAGGCCCGGTAGAGGGCGGATCGGTTGAACAGGATCAAGGAAAACAGGAGGCCGACCACCACCGCCATTTTGTAGCTGACGGGCATGGCCATGGTGCCAAACAGCCAATGGTAGGACGCCAAGGCCGCGGCGAGCATAGCAACCAGGTCCAGCGCGCGAAGTGCGAGTCCTAGGACCACCGAATGCTCATCGAGTATGCCTCGTTCAGTCATGTGACACTCAGCTGATTTCGCGAACCGTGTCGATTCGGGCCTTGAAGCACCTAATGTGCCAAATGTACCAAGGAACCCGGGCCCGTGTCCCCATTCAAGCGTCGAAGCACCCTGTAAGTCGCAGCCACATTCGCCTCTAAGGGGGGTGTCCGATGGCGTGCGACCAAGGTGCCGTCATTCAAACCCCATTCTGGCATAGGATCTCGGTCGGATTGTTGACCGGACCCGGAACGGGTTCGCGCAGGGCTGCCTCAGCGGTTCTGTCTTGGCCGCTACTGGTCCTTTTGACGCAGCACCCGGGTCAGTCGAACGAAGCCATCGGTAAGACGATCCACGTTCCGTTCTAGCACCTCAATGCGTCGTTCCAGACGAGCCACATGGGACTCTTCCTGACCATCGCCCTGCACAGGTTCCAGATTCGCCAAGACGGCATCCAACTGGTCGCGTATGTCGCTGTTGTCGATGAGCCCGTCATCAGGATCCGAAACCGCCGTTGTCGGGGCTGGGCGCTGGGTCCGGTCATCCGGCGCGGGCTCGTCCAACGGTGGTGCCAAAGGGGCTGGCAGGCTGTGAACATCAGGCGGGCTCAGTTCGTCTTTGATCTCCTTCGCCACCTCTTTAACCTCGGCGGTGCCAAAGGTGTGCAACTCTTCAAGATAGCCGTACAGCATCAGCCGGTCACATAAAATATTGATGCGTCTGGGCACGCCCTCACACATTTCGTGGATTGTGCTGATCGCGGTGGGTCCGAAAGCCGGATCGTCCCGCCAATCCACGATGCCGAGGCGATGTTGAATGTAACCGTTTGTCTCCTCCTCGGTGAGTGCGCTTAGGTGACAAGAGGCGATGATACGTTGTCGCAGCTGTTCCAGGCCGGGCGATTGCAGGGTGGAACGAAACTCCTCCTGCCCCAACAGGAAACTCTGGAGCAGTGGTTTGTCTGAGATCTGAAAATTGGACAGCATTCGCAGTTCTTCCAGGGTCTTGGCAGGAAGATTTTGCGCTTCGTCCACAACCAACAGAACCCGGCGTTCGTTGCGTGCATGGGAGGCCAGGAAATCCTCGAGGCGCTTGATCAGCACCGCCTTTGATACGCCTTCATAGTCAATGCCAAAAGCCGCCACCACCATGGTCAGCATGTCATCGGCGTCCAGCTGCGTCGTCACCAGTTCCGCCGCGATTACTTTGTCTGGATCGAGCTCGGCGAACAAATTTTTGACCAGGGTCGTCTTGCCGGTTCCGATGCCGCCGGTAATGACGATGAAGCCCTCATTCTGCGACAAGCCATAGCGCAGATAGGACATGGCGCGCTTATGGCCGCTACTGCCAAAGAAAAACCGGGGATCTGGGCTCAGCTGAAACGGCTTGCCGTTCAACTTGTAGAATGAGGTGTACATCCAATTGCCTTGTAGAGTGGGTCGGCGAGGCCGGTAAATCCAGGGAAGCGCTGATCTATACGACCTTTTTGTCGACACTCCGGAGCTATCGGGCCTGTGCGGCAACGCCGCAGCATAGCGACTTGCTCCGTGAGTGCAAACACCCCGTCGCGACGGTGGATCAGATCAGCCCCACCCTAGGGAAGGTCTTATTCGTGAACGTGTAACATTAGGACTGATGTGCACAGCTTCATGCTGGCAAGTCTTGGCAATAGAGCGATCATTACTCGCCATCTGCCCCTTGAATCTGTACTTTTCACGCTCCAATCTGTTTCGCCCAGAAGCCAACAGGGGCTTCTCTGCACCTGAATCTACTGCGGATCTGCTGATCGGTCCATAGCCGGGCGTATCGCGGGCCTGAGTCCAATTGGGTAAACTAGGGCAGCGTTTGCGCGATGATGCAAGAGCCAGGGTGGTGACGCACATTTTGCGTATCGCGTTACATTCATCAGCCTGGATCGATTGCTCTTCTATGTCGCGACCTACCGCCGGACTTGTCTGCCGTGAAGACCTAGCGGCCCACCTCAGCCGTAACAGCGCCCCCTATGCCGATCCGGTGGGTCGAATACAATGGAGCGAGCTGAGTCTGGACAGTTTCTGGCTGCCCGAGGCCGCCATCTCGCTGAACGGCCTGGCGGCGTTCGATTGTTTACCGCAACAGCAGCGGCAGCGGCTCTCTCAGATGGAGTTCATCAATTTCATTCAGATGGGTATCTGGGTCGAGAACATATTCATCGAACGCATCGCCAGGGGCCTGCGCCGCCCCCCGGGCCGGCTGGACGAACATCGCTATCTGCTTCATGAAATCCGCGAGGAAGCCGGCCACAGCCTGATGTTTCTCGAGCTGATCGATCGGTCCGGGCTGCCGCGTATGCAGATGCAGGTGCCTGGACTGCGTCTTGCCGCCGCACTGGGGCGTCATCTGCCCTACGATTGGCTGGGGTTCTGGCTGGCAGTGACCATCGGTGAAGAAATTCCGGATCGATTGAACCGCTACCTGCGAAAACATGGCGACGGCATCGACCCCGTGATTCGGGATCTAGTGACGACCCACGTGGTCGACGAGGCGCGGCACATCGCCTACGCGCGTTGTCGAGCCCAGAAGCTGCTGGACGGTGCCGGGGGGGCAAAAATCCGCTCCATGGGATTACTCATACGGCCGTTGCTGCGCCAATTTGTCCAGGCTTTCTATTTCCCGGGTCCCGGCGTCTATCGGGCTGCGGGTCTGGAACAGCCCGAGACCTGGGCGCAATGGGCGCGGTCAAACGGGCATCGATTGGACTTTGTCGATCAATGCGTCCGACCGGTGCTGCGTGGTTTCGAAACACACGGACTGCGCCTCGATCGGCGTTGACGCCCACCACCCATCGGTTGGAGAGCCCGTCGCGCGTCAGCGCGGCGAGAACCACTCAGGCGCAAGGCGGGCGGGCGTCCAATAGCCGCTGGAACTCGGTCAAATGGGTTGCGCCTGAATGGGCCAGAGTCTGGCTGAGGCTCTCGATCTCCGACCGATACTCGCTCTGTGTCAGTCGTCCACGAATCAGCTCAAAACGCAGATAGACCAGAAAGGTGTTCAAGACATCGGTTTCGCAGTAATCGCGAATGCCTTTTACGTCACCGGCCTGGAAACTGTCCCAAACTTTGGAACCATCCATACCCATCTTGCCGGGAAAGCCCAAAAGAGTGGCGATCTCGTCCAAGGGAGCGCTTGCGCGTCCCTGGTATCCGGCGAGCACGTCCATCAGATCGGTATGGCGCCAGTGGAAGCGGTTGAGATAATTGTTCCAGCGAAAGCCGCTTTCCTCTTCACCGGTTTCCCAGTATCGGGGTGCGGCGATGCCGTGCAGCAGGGCGCGATAGTGCAGCACGGGCAGATCGAACCCGCTTCCGTTCCAGCTGATCAGCACCGGCGTGTAACGCTCTATGCCCTCGAAAAAACGCTCGATAAGGTCCTGCTCGCCTGACTCCACCGTGCCCACGGACCAGACCCGGAACTGGCCATCGGAGCGACGCATGGCGATTGAAATCGCCACCACCCGTTGCAGGTGCAGGCGCAGGAAGTCCGAACCGCTGCGTGCCCGTTGGCGATTGAACATCGCCTCCGCCACCTGGTGATCGTCCAGATCGGGGAGATCGAGCAAGCGTCGCCCGCCCGCCACGTCCGGCACTGTTTCGATGTCGAAGGCCACCAGGTTGGCCGCCAGGCCCACCATCTATTTTCGCTTCCAGTTCCCGCCAGCGTCCTGATACCACCATCCGTTGGGCGCGTTTGCTATCCAGCGTCGGGCAAAGGTGGCTTGGATGTCCGGTTGCCACTCGGGGTGGCCGTTGGCCTTGGCGATCTCAGCGTATAGGCCGTTTCGGTCCCGATTTTCCTGGGCGACCAGGTCCTGGGCCTGTTTTCGACTCTTGATGTCCAATGCTTTGAGATCCCGCACTGCCAGCAACCCACTGCTGGTCAGCCCGATGGCACCAGCGGCATACATTGGCTCCAGTAACCGATGACGTTGTTGCATGCTGGCCTGGATCTGGCTGATGGCGGGCGTGGATACATTCAGATCGGGATCAGCCGCGTGTGCGCTCCGGATCATCGTTGCAAAGAGGCGTCCCGCAAAGCGTCCATATGCGGTTTCACTTCGTCCGGATTGGGCAGGGTTGCCGTCCGATGCATCCTTGGCATCCTCGCCCCAGACGTCCTCAATTATGCGATCGGCGGCGCGTTCGGCCGCGGCCGCCGGAAAGTAGACGTTGATGGTGACACAGGCAACCAGTGCCAACAGGCCCACCATCAGTCCGGCGCGTTTCATCGTGTTCATTCCACTCCCCTACTCAATAACAGGGCCCGAGCTGCGGGTGGCCGCCTGCAGCCGTGTCACCAGCTCATTCCAATCCACTCGCCGTTCGTAACCGATCACATCGATGCGCGGCAATCCGCCGCCCTCCACCAGATAGTACCCACGCGCTGCGGCGGATACACCTTCCATTTCGCACACGTTGTTGGCTAGGCGGCAACCGATTCCCAGCCGACGGTAACCGAAATCCTTGAACATCCCGATAAAGCCCTTGGAAAGAATGGCCGCCGCATCGCCGCCGCCGCCGATGGACGATAGATTTTCCACCGCCCGCTGGCTGATGCGCCGTTTGGATCGATCGCCCTCGGGTGTCCCCAGGAACGCCTCGAATTGAACCGGACGCCAATTCTGAAGTTCCAGTGCACGTATACGCCCATCCAGGCGGCCTTCGATACGGCCAAAGGTATAGGTCTGGGTCAACGCCGCAAGATCCACGCCTTTGATTCCGATGTCCGCGGTCAGTCGAGGGATCAGACCCAGTGGCTGCTCGATGCGCAGATCGGTGATGGTCAGATCACCGTCGAAGGCACGGATCAGCAGCGCGCCGCCCAGCGTGAGTATCCGGTCCTGGTACACTGCCTTGGGCACCATACCCGACAGGTCGCCTCTAAGTACCGGCCATTCCAGGGCTTTACTGAGCTGCTCCAACGACACGCCACTCAGGCGCCCGTCCAGATTCCAGGCTGCCTGGGATGATCGGAAGTCTTCCGCAGTGAGGCGGTCCAGGTGCAGGAATCCACCCAGCAGCGGCACCGATAAGGGTTCGGTCAGTTCCATGGCGCCGCCGCGGGTTTCCAGTTCGAAACGGACTGGGCCGGTGGGTATTCTGTAGAACCGGGTTCCTGACCAGGCAAAACGGCTGCGTGCGGTCGAATCCCGACGCCAGTCGAGATCGATCGACAGATCCTCGAACGAGATTCGCTGCAGTGTGTCCCGTATCCAGGACCCCTCACTGCGGAAGCGCAGGTTGACCGGGTCACCATGCACAACCTCGATGTGCCCGGTCGCCCGTCCACCGGTCTCCAGATCACCCAGTAGCGTGCCCGGTCCAAAGGGTTGGAGATAGGTAACGTAAGCCTTGCTCGAATCCAGTACATCGAGATTGATTTGCGCGGTCGCGCGACGCCAATCGCCAGCGGCGACGGTGGCGGCCGCCAGAACCGTGCCGACACCGGAGTGATCCAGGTAAAAACGCTTTATTGCCAGGGCGTCGGGGGTCGCACGGGCAATCAGACGAAACGCGATTGGCGCTCCGGATACCGCTTCCACCAACATCGGGTCCGCGAAAACCAGGCCGGTGCGCCATCGCCCATCGATCGAGAAGTCCACCGACCCCTGATCCAGGGAGACCTGAGTGGTCAGGGACAAATCGATGTTTTCGCCTTCCAGGCGCCCGCTCGCGTCGCTGAAGCCAAGTTCCCGACCGCGCAATCGACCGCCGATGGTCATTGCGCCATTGGCATGCCGTTCCATCCGCACGGTGCCGCCAACCCGGCCCTGGACCGCCAGTTCGTCGATAACTGGATCCAGTACCCGCAAACGCGCTTGCATCCAATGCAGGTCTACTCCCTCGATCTCGATGTCGGTCACCCATGACCGTGCCGTTCCTGCGGCGTCAATGCGCAGTTGACCTTGTTTCAGAGCGACGACCATGTCTTTCACCCGAAATACATCCGGGCCTCGCTCGAACTGGAACGAGAATGTCTCGATTGCGTCGACCAACAACGGATGCTCGGCCTCCAGTCGACCATCGCCGCAGGTAAAACCGTCTCTGTGAATCTGCAGCTGGGCGCAGCTCAACGCCAGGCCGCTGACCCGACCGACCGGCTCGGGAAGCAACACCGCATCGGCGCTGAGCACGAATCGTCGATCGGCCAGCGACCATCCCAGTTCAAGCCCCTCAAGGGTCCATCCGGGCCCCTGAAGGTTTCCGATATCCAGCCCCAGCTCATCCACCGCCCAGGTTGCTCCGCCAACCAGGCCAATCAGCAGGATGAACAGGATGCGGAGTCGGCCTGATGGGCGCGGTGTGGACTGTGTCATCGCCGGTGTTTGAACGGAATGAAGCTGACTTGACCCGGATTGGGGCAGACCATCTGAGATGTTAGCTGGGCGTAAACAGGCCGGTGGACAAATATCGGTCGCCTCGATCGCAGACAATCACCACAATGACCGATTCCGTCAACTCCGTGGACAAGCGCAGGGCCGCCGCTACTGCGCCGCCAGACGACACCCCGGCGAATATGCCTTCTTCAGTGGCCAGGGCACGGGTGGTGGCCTCAGCCTCCCCTTGTTCCACGTCAATAATCCGGTCAACCCGGTTGGGCTGGTAAATTTTCGGCAGATAGGCCTCAGACCAGCGTCGGATGCCCGGGATCTGGGATCCGCTGGCGGGTTGTACACCGACAATTTGTATCCCGGGTGCTTGGGACTTCAGGTATCTGGATACACCCATGATGGTGCCGGTTGTTCCCATTGAACTGACGAAGTGGGTTACCCGGCCAGCGGTGTCACGCCAGATCTCCGGACCGGTCCCTTCGAAATGGGCCAGCGGGTTGTCTGGGTTGGCGAACTGGTCCAGCACCCGACCTTCGCCGTCCGCCGCCATCCGAGCCGCGATATCACGTGCGCCTTCCATACCCTGTTCTCGGGTGACCAGCCGGATTTCGGCGCCATAGGCTTGCATCGCGGCGCGTCTTTCTGCGCTCATGTTTTCGGGCATCAACAGTACAAGACGATAACCCTTGATGGCGGCCGCCATCGCCAGCGCGATACCGGTGTTGCCACTGGTCGCCTCGATCAGTGTATCGCCGGGTTTGATGTCACCCCGAGCCTCCGCGCGCTGGATCATGCTCATGGCCGGGCGGTCCTTGACCGAACCCGCCGGGTTATGGCCTTCGAGCTTACCCAGGATCTGGTTCGAACAGGCGCCTGGCAATCGCTGCAGGCGCACCAGCGGGGTATTGCCGACAAAGGCTTCGATGGTGGGGAACTCGGTAATGTGCATTTGTCCGCAGGGTTCTGTTGTCGGTGACTTGGATCAATGGGTGGGTTTCCGCCAGTAAGGTGCCATATCGCTGCGATACTGTGTCACCAGAAAATCAGCTTTCCCTTACGCAGGACCTGGGGCATCCAGCTTGGCCATGGGCCATACACATGTGGCAAACATAGGATCAGCGTGCCAGCCCCGTATCTCAGCGCACTTCCTTTTGCGCCAATGGGTCTCTGGTCGACGATCCACAGGCTGCCCGGTTGGCCAACGCGCAGGCCGCATGATAAGCCCTGCAATGCAATTCTGGTATTATTCCGGGCTACGTCGCAAGCGGTTTGCCTCGCCGAATGAGAGGAGCCGGACGGGCTGCCGGCGCCTGGTGGACGCTTGCGCATTTTTAAGCGCTAGCCATTTAGCCCGTGGTGCGATTGAGATTGTGGCTAAGATTTCGAGTCCGTATGTGGCTAACCAGGCTATGGTTCAATCGCCCCCAGTCGGTTTCAAACCAGTGGCCAGCCAACCACCCATGGTGCCTGGATCTTCATAGAGGCGGTTCGCGATGGCCCCTATTGTCTTGGTATTTTGCCACCCGCTCGGAGCGCCCGTGACCGCATGATGTTCAGAGGCATCCGAAATCGCGTTTTGCTGGTCGCCCTGGCCCCGGCCATGATGTTGGCACTGGTGTTGGTGACCTACTTGACCAATACCCGGGTACAGGATTTGGAGCAATCCCTGGTCAACCGCGGGCAGGCGATCGTGGCGCAACTCGCACCGGCCAGTCAGCACGGCGTGCTTTCGGGCAATCGCGACGAGCTCACGCGGCTGGCCCGGTCCGCTGCCGAGGCACCGGATGTCGTGCGGATCCAGATCTACGACGCCGAGCGCACGCCGCTGGTCGACATCCATTCGGGGGTCGCCGATGGTCAGGATGCTGAATCTGCGGCAACGCCCATGCCCGGGGAGCCCACGCTCAGGGTTCAGGAGGTGATCTTTCTGGACCAGCTGCCTGCAGGCCCGGGCCGCGGTGGGTCACATCTGGTTGGCGCGGCTCACGCGGACAGTGTGACGCCGGAGGTGATAGGGCACCTGAGCGTGGATCTATCCCGCACCTCCACGCTTTCCCGCCAGACCGAGGTCATATTGACCAGTCTGGCGCTGACGCTGCTGTGCCTGATGCTGGCAGCTGGGTTGGGCTTGATCATCGGCCGCAGCGTCATCCAGCCCGTATTGCGTTTGGAAACCGCCGTGCAGGAACTGCGCCGCGGGAATCTTGAAGCCCGGCCCGATGTGCGGGTCGAGGGCGAACTGGGGAGCCTCGCCCGCGGCGTCGCGGCCATGGCGAAGAGCTTGCGTGAGTCACACCGATTCCTCCAGCAACAAGTTGAACAGACCACGGCAGATGTGCGCGAGACCATGGAGGAACTCGAGGTCAAGAACGCAGAGCTGGACATCGCCAGGCGCCGGGCACTTGAGTCGAGCCGGGTCAAGTCGGAGTTTCTGGCCAACATCAGCCATGAGATTCGGACACCCATGAACGGTGTCCTGGGTTTCGTCGAGCTGTTGGAAAAGACCCCCTTGGACGGCACCCAGAAGGCTTACCTCAGTACCGTTCGAAGCTCAGCAGAGCAGTTGCTGGAACTGGTTGACGACATCCTGGATCTGTCCAAAATCGAGGCGGGGCGACTCGAGCTTAGCCTGGCCAGTTTCGATCCCAGGACGGCCCTCGAGGATACGGCCGTGCTGTTCTCGGCCAATGCCCACAAAAAGGGCCTCAATCTTGTAGTGGATGTGGAACCTGAGGTGCCCCCGCGATTGCAGGGGGACCGCGCCCGTATCATGCAGATCCTGGCAAACCTGCTCAGCAACGCCATCAAGTTCACGGATCACGGTGGCGTCGAGGTGCACGCCGGCTATGCCTGCGTTGGGGAAGGCGAACAGATGCTGGTGATGCGGGTGCGAGACACTGGCATCGGGATCAGTCCCAAGGATCAGGTGCGCCTGTTCCGGCCGTTCGAACAGGTGGATGGATCGAGTACCCGGCAACAGCCGGGCACCGGTTTGGGTCTGGCCATATCGAGGCGTCTTGCCGAACTCATGGGTGGGCGTATCGACCTGGAAAGCGAGCCCGGTGGCGGCGCCTGTTTCACGGTATCGATTCCGGGGCCTCTCCCGGCCATGGTCGAAGCGTATGATGACGCCGTCGACCTACCGGACCTCAGTGGCCGTTGGATTTGTCTGATCAGCCATGATTCGGGTTTGCATCGCTCGATTGAACACGCAATTCAGCCCGCCGGTGGCGGGTTGGTCCACATTGAGACTGTTGAGGAATGCACACGAGAACTGACGCGTACGGACCTGTCGGACCGGCCGAGGTACACCATCCTCGACGCGGCGATGCCGGCCGCCATTCTGGCACCCATTCGAACCGCATTGAACGGGCTTGCGCGGCGTGTGCCGATTCATCTCACAATATTGGGCCCATGCGGGAGCCACGCAGACATGACGCCTTGGACTGAGGATTTGGCGAGTCTGGTTCGGATCGACAAGCCACC
Organism: Candidatus Competibacteraceae bacterium; assembly: GCA_024641125.1. Lineage (GTDB taxonomy): Bacteria > Pseudomonadota > Gammaproteobacteria > Competibacterales > JAHEDQ01 > JAHEDQ01. Next base: position 35,574 of record JAHEDQ010000011.1, read on the forward strand.
CAGGGGAAGCACCTTGATCCACCGCCTGAGCGTGGAGAAAGTGGACCCGGCGGCCCCGGTGGCCGAGTCTCAACCGGAGCAGATACCGTCCCAGGCGCTAACCCCGGTTCCGGCATCAAATCAGTCGCCCGGAGCTGTAGCCGCTGGATCGCCCGGGGCTGAGGGTACGGATAACCGGCACATCCTGCTGGCCGATGACAATCCGGTTAACCGAAGACTTGCCAGCCTGTTCTTGCAGCAGATGGGTATTGCAGTGGACGAGGTGGAAGACGGACAACAGGCTTGGGATGCCTGCGAGCACCGACGCTACGGACTCATCCTAATGGACGTACACATGCCAAAACTGGATGGTCTAGAGGCCGCCCGGCGGATCCGCAGCTCGGAGACCGGCTGTAATGCCAGAACCCCGATAGTCGCCCTGACCGCTGATGCCCTGCAGTCAGAGCGGGATCGCTTCATGCAATCCGGCATGGATGACTACCTGTCCAAACCCATCACCCAAACCGCGCTCAGCGGGCTGATTCAAACCTGGGTAGGCAAGGAGGTGAATGCGCATGGAAACCCCTGACCCTGAACTCGCTGGCCCAATCGCCTACGACCGCGCCCTGGCACTGCATCAGGTTGGAGGCAATCCGGCCATTGCCGATGAACTCATCGGCATGATGCTGGCAGAACTGCCGTCCCAGAAAGCCGCTATGTCCGTCGCGCTCCAGGCCGCTGACGACCAAGCCCTTCGTCAGGTGGTTCATCGAATACACGGCTCGGCAAGCTGCTGCGGAACGCCCGCCATCAAACAGGCATCTGCGGCCCTGGAGTTGGCTATTCTGCAAGGTGAACTGGCCCAAATGCCGGAACTGCATGAAAAGCTCCAGGCTGCCATCGACCGGTTGATTGCATTGGTGGGTACAACCGGCTGATCGATTTTCCAGGCCTGTTCTTGCTTGACTGAAATAAACTTAAGGGCGCTGCACGCACTCAAGCGTTTCGGGCGCGCATCATGGTCTGTTTCATGTCACGCACTGCCATCCCCAGGCCACAGAACAGGGCACGCCCAACGATCGCGTGACCGATGTTCAACTCGGTCAATTCAGTTATGGCGGCGACCGGGGCGACATTGTGATAGTTAAGCCCGTGGCCGGCGTTGACCTGCAGACCCAACTCCAGACCGAGGCGGGCCGCCTCCTGAATGCGCGACAGTTCCTGGGTGGCTTCCCGCACATTCCTGGCGTCGGCGTATCGGCCGGTGTGGATTTCCACCTTCCCCGCACCGCAGCGAGCGGCCGATTCCAGTTGCCGCCCATCCGGGTCGATGAACAGGGATATTGCTATGCCATGGGCACTGAGTCGCTGGCAGGCATCGGCGATTCTGTCGGGGTCGACGGCAACATCCAGTCCGCCTTCGGTGGTCAGTTCGGCCCGGTTCTCCGGCACCAGACAGCAGTCGGCGGGCCCGATTCTCTCGGCAATGGCGAGCATTTCGTCGGTGACGGCCATTTCAAAGTTCATCCGCGTCTGTAACACCTGATTCAGCAACTCCACGTCCCGGTCCAGGATGTGTCGCCGATCTTCTCGCAGATGAACGGTGATGGCATCAGCCCCTGCTTGTTCCGCCTCCAATGCCGCTTGTATCGGGTCAGGATAGCGTCCCCCCCGGGCCTGACGCAGGGTCGCCACATGGTCGATGTTGACCCCCAAGAACAGATCATTGGAAGGATTCATTACAGTGTGCACACCAGCAAAGCGGAAGCGCAGACTGTAGTCCCGGCTCGGGCCCGCGTCCAGGCATCGGTCCGGTATAGAGCTCGGGGTGTCATGGTCGTGAAAGGCCAGCGCGTGCGCGTTGCCGCGCCAATTCCCGCGATCGCAACGGTCGACCGTTCAGCACCGCGTCTATGCATTCACGCGTCACCCACCTCAATTCCCGGACCGTAGAAAGGTCGGCATCCCCAGCCCCGAACCGGAGCAGGCTGTGGCCGGTTACCAATGCCGTTCCGGTGTGACCACGTGTTTTTTTGAACCCATGCTCCGCAACCAGCGTGTAGCGGGCATCGGGTTTGATGGGGGCACCGTCCACATCCAGTTCCAAGGATACAGCGACCCCCAGTTCCTGAAGCATGACCCATTCAAAGCGGCGCAGTGGTTGTTCGAAATTGGCGCCAATCGCCAGTTGTTTGACACAGCCTTCGTAGGCCTGGAACACCCGCGCTATCGGTTCGGCTCGATGCAGCAGCAGCATACACAACTCATTGATGTAGAGACCGGCGATCAGTGCCTGGCCGGTGGCGGGTCTGGGTGCGGGTCCGTCGTCTTCCACCGTGGTCAGAGTGCCGAGTTCGCCTCGGCCGGCCCAGGTACAGAGCAGCGGGCGGAACGGTTGCAACTGGCCGGCTCTGGGCGACTTTGCGCCCAGAGCACCCCGCGCAACCACACCCACCCGGCCGTGATTGAGGGTCAGCAATTCCACCAGGGCACTGGTGTTCCGGTAGGCGCGTCTGTGCAGTACGAAACTGGGTTCAAGGACGGTGTTCATCCCGCAACTGCTCCGGCGGCCGCACTTCAAGGGTCGATTAAGATCAATCCGGGGTGCGGTAACCAAGACTTTGCAGCGCACGCTCGTCATCGGACCAACCGGAGCGAACCTTAACCCATGTCTCCAGGTGCACTGGTCTGTCCAGCATGCGTTCAATGGCCTCCCGGGCCTGGGTTCCGACCTGTTTGAGCATTCGACCCTTTTGACCGATCACGATGCCCTTTTGACCGGTACGCTCGACCCAGATGACCGCCCCCACCCGCACCACTTTACCGGAGTCGTCGAACTGTTCGATGTCGACCGTAAGGGAATAGGGCAATTCGTCCTGCAGAAGACGGGTGAGTTGCTCCCGGATCAGCTCTGCGGCCAGGAAGCGCACCGACACGGTGGTCACCTGGTCGTCCGGATAGGCAAAGGGTGCGGTCGGCAAGGCAATGGCCAATGCCTGCTCCAATGGCTGTAGATTTTCCCCGGACCGGGCGGAAACGGGAATGATATCGAGGAACGTCGCCTTTCCCGAAACCTGTTGCAGATACGGCAACAGCGGCCGCTTGTCCTTGAGGCGATCCACTTTGTTGACTGCGACGACAATCGGTTTACGTGCGGTTTCGAGTCGACGGAGGATGTCCTCCTCTTCCGCGCCCCATCTCAAGGCTTCGACCACCAGAACAACCACGTCGACATAGCTTAAAACGCTGCCGGCGGTGCGGTTGAGGTAACGATTCAGCGCCCGTCGCCCCTGCAAGTGCAGTCCAGGCGTGTCGACGTACAGAATCTGCGCCCCGTTCCGGGTGGCAATGCCCAGGATGGAATGTCGAGTGGTTTGGGGTTTGGCTGCGGTGATGCTGATCTTCTGACCGATCAGACGATTCAGCAAGCTCGACTTGCCGACATTGGGACGTCCGAGCAGAGCGACATACCCGCAGCGGGTCTGTTCCTGGGTCACGACTCGATTTGTTCCAGAATGCGGCTGGCGGCGGCCTGTTGTGCCTTCCGGCGGCTGCTGGCTTCGGCTTCGGCTTCGATCGACAGATCCAAGACCCGGCATTCCACCCGGAAAACGCGTTCATGCGGCTCCCCCCGCTCCGATAGCAGGCGATACTCAGGCAGCCGCAATTGCCGGGACTGCAGCCATTCCTGTAGCCGCGTTTTGGGATCGATCAAGGAAACTGGATCGGGCAGCGTTTCGAGTCGGCGGCCGAAGCAATGGCGCACCACCTCGCGGCAGGCGTTGAGATCGCTGTCCAGGTAGACCGCGCCCAGCACCGCTTCGAAGGCGTCGGCGAGAATTGAGCTGCGTCGGTAACCGCCACTTTTTAATTCGCCCGAACCCATGGCGATGGCATCGCCGAGTTGCAGCTCCAGGGCCACCGAACCCAACATGGTGCCGTTCACCAGGCTGGCTCGAAATCGGCTCAGTTCGCCTTCGCTGGCATCAGGAAGGCGGCGGTACAGTTCGGTGGCCACAATCAGCCCGAGCACAGCATCCCCAAGAAACTCGAGCCGCTCATTGTGCACGGATCCGGCGCTGCGATGGGTCAGTGCCGCTTCCAGCAGGGCCCGATCCTTAAACCGGTATCCAAGACGTGATTCGAAGCCCGTCGGCCTATCCATTATTTCTCGGGTACGAACACCGATTCGTCGAAGTGGGCGACCACGTCGAGATTCGAAACCATGGAAGCTCGGGCTTCATAGTTGATCCGAACCTCGCGACCACCCTTTGCCCGTTTGATCGTGACCGCCTTGCTGTTCACGGCACGTATGTCGTTCACGTCGAAAAGACTCTGTAACTTGCGTCGTATGTTGACGGTCGATGCCGAGCGCATCTCCGGATCGGAAACCAAACTTTCCAGCGCCCCCCGCACGCTCATATTGCTTATATACAGCGGTACGATGCGCATGGCAGCCAGTGCGCCGGAGATGACAAGGATCATGATTATCAACATGCCCATCAGAGTTATGCCGTGTTGCCGATACTTCAGGTTCATGGTTACCCTCGGGAATCATTCGATGCTATCCCCAATTCGACGGCAATTTCCGTTCCCAGTTATGCAGTCCAGGTTCATCCAGATCAGAAACGCCTTGCCGATAAGATTCTCGTCCGGCAGGAAACCCCAAAACCGGCTGTCGCGGCTGTTGTCCCGGTTGTCGCCCAGAACAAAATAGCTGCCTTCCGGAACCACATGTTCCCAGGTCCAATTGCGCGAGTATCCACTGACCAGAATGTCATGCTCCATGGTTCCCAGTTGCTCGGTCCGGGTGAGCAGGCCCTGAGCCTCCCACTCGCCGTCGGCCACCGGAGTCTGCACGGCGGCCTCACCATTTACGTATAACACCTTCTCCCGGTAGGCCAGGCGATCACCCGGCAGTCCGACGATCCGCTTTATGTAGGCGATGGACGGGTCCTCCGGGTAACGAAAAACCACCACGTCCCCCCGCTCGGGTTTGCCGTCTCCCAGGAATTTCTGGTTGATCACCGGTGCGCGCAGTCCGTATGCGAATTTGTTGACCAGAATGAAATCCCCATTCTGAAGGGTCGGCATCATGGAACCCGATGGAATACGGAATGGTTCCACGACGAAAGAGCGCAGCAGCAATACGATCAGAATAACCGGAAAGAACGAACGCGAGTACTCCACATACCAGGGAACGGGATGTGTATTCGAACCGGTCACGGCTCCGCGCCGGCCCGACAGCACAACCGCGTCTAGTGCCCAGACTCCCCCCGTCAGTACCGCTGCGATGACCAGCGCCGTTGCGAAATCGAAATGCACTTCCATCCCCTACTTCTTATCCACCTGCAATACTGCCAGGAACGCTTCCTGTGGAATATCGACCTTGCCGACCTGCTTCATTCGTTTCTTGCCGGCTTTTTGCTTTTCCAACAACTTCCTCTTGCGCGTGATGTCGCCGCCATAGCATTTGGCGGTCACATTTTTGCGCAATGCCTTGACCGTCGAACGGGCGATGATTTTTCCACCGATAGCCGCCTGAATCGCCACTTCAAACATCTGTCGCGGAATCAACTCGCGCATGCGGCCGACCAATTCCCGACCCCGGTACTCAGACTGATCCCGGTGCACGATCACTGACAATGCGTCAACCCTTTCGGCGTTGATCAGCACGTCCAACTTCACCAGGGGTGCGCTGCGAAAACACTTGAGCTCGTAGTCGAACGAAGCAAACCCGCGGCTGACCGATTTCAGTCGATCGAAGAAGTCCATCACCACTTCGCTCATGGGCATCTCAAAGCTCAGCAGCACCTGACCACCCACATACTGCATATTCTTCTGCACGCCGCGCTTTTCTATGCACAGGCTGATCACGTTACCGACATAATCCTGGGGTACCAGTATGTTGGCGTCGATAATGGGTTCGCGAATCTCAACCAACTCATTGGATGGCGGCAGGTTGGCTGGATTGTCGACCATGACCACCTGGTCGTCCGTGGTCAGCACCTCGTGGATGACGGTCGGCGCGGTGTTGATCAATTCGAGGTTATACTCTCGCTCTAATCTCTCCTGGACGATCTCCATGTGGAGCATGCCGAGAAAACCGCAGCGGAAGCCGAAACCAAGGGCTTGAGATGTCTCCGGCTCATAGAACAGGGAGGCATCGTTGAGGCGCAGCTTTTGCAGCGCGTCGCGCAGATCCTCGTAGTCGTCGGAACTGATCGGAAACAAACCCGCAAACACCCGGGGCTGGACCCGCTGAAAGCCGGGCAGTGCCTCGCTGGCTGGATGATCCGCTGAAGTTATGGTGTCGCCAACCGGGGCGCCGTCGATCTCCTTAATGCCCGCGATCACAAATCCAACCTCGCCGGCTGACAGGGCCGCACGCTGTTGGCGTTTCGGGGTGAACACTCCGACCTTTTCGATAGAGAAGGTCCGGCCCGTTGACATGATCTTGATTTTCTGGCGCGGGTGGAGTGCACCATCGACGATGCGAACCAGGGAAATGACGCCGACATAACTGTCAAACCAGGAATCTATGATGAGGGCCTTGGGGGCACCGTCCGGCGCGCCCTGGGGAGGAGG
>JAHEDQ010000141.1 GCA_024641125.1 Candidatus Competibacteraceae bacterium
ACTGGGAGTCCAGCGACCGTTATCCCGACCTGACCGAGCCCTATGAAGGCTTTCACGGCATGGATTTCACAGAGGAGTACGGACCCGCGGCGTTCATCCTGCGAGCACGCAAAGAGGGCCTGCGCGATTTTGGCTCCTGCATGAGCCCTACCACCGCGTTTCACATTCTCCAGGGGGTCGAAACGCTGCCGCTGCGCATGCAGCGCCACGTGGACAATACCCGCCAAATCGTTGCGTATCTCAGCGACCATGAGGCGGTGGACTGGGTCAGCTACCCCGAGCTCGAGGATCACCCGGATCACGGACTGTCCAAGCAGCTGTTGCCCAAGGGCTGTGGCGCCGTGTTCAGTTTTGGCTTGCACGGCGGTCGTGCCGCGGGCAAGCGATTCATTGAACGCCTCAACGTTTTCTCTCACCTGGCCAATGTCGGCGATGCCAAATCTCTGGTCATCCACCCCGCCAGCACCACCCATCATCGGATGGACGCGGCTGCCTTGGCGGCCGCCGGTATCGGCGAGGGATTGATCCGTCTTTCGGTGGGCCTGGAGGACGCCGACGATTTGATCGAGGATTTGGGGCGCGCGCTCAAGGCCTCGCAGCGGAGATAGACGGGCCATGCAGATCCAAGTGAACGGCGACGCCACCTATGCCTATACGGCGGGCCGGGAGCTGATGCCCGGGCAGCCCACCGTTGTGTTTGTCCATGGTGCGGCGATGGATCACACGGTGTGGATACTTCAGAGTCGTTATTTTGCCTATCACGGATACAACGCATTGGCGCTCGATCTGCCCGGCCACGGGCGCTCCGACGGGCCGTTGCTGACCCGTATCGAGGCGCTGGCCGACTGGTTGTGGCGCCTGCTGGATGCTGCCGGCATCGGTTCGGTGTCATTGGTCGGCCATAGTATGGGATCGTTGATCGCTACCGAGGCCGCCGCGGGGGCGTCGGGGCGAGTCACCCATCTGGCCCTGCTGGGCGCCGCCATGCCCATGGCGGTGAGCGACGCGCTGCTTTCGGCAGCCAGAGCCAATGACCATCTCGCGCTGGACATGGTCAACATATGGGGCCACGGTGCCCGTGCGCATTTTGGCGGTCATCCGGTACCCGGAATGTGGATGGCCGGGGGTGGCATACGCCTGCTGGAACGAGCGGCGCCGGATGTGTTGTACACCGACCTCAAGGCCTGTAATGATTACCAGAGCGGTCTTGAGCGTGCCGGCTTGGTCACCTGCCCGGTGATGCTGGTGCTCGGGCGTGACGACATGATGACGCCGCCCCGTGCCGCCGCGCCCCTGGTCGAGGCTTTTCCCGATTGCCGAAGGGTCGTGCTTAACCGCTGTGGGCACTCGATGATGGTCGAACGGTCGGATGCAGTGTTGGAGGCACTGGTCGACTTCCTCTGAGATTAAGCGCCTTTTCCAACCCATGCCCGCCACGCCGGTAGGTTCACGCCATAGGGTCCGGCATCCAGTCCTCCACTCGCTCGGCTCCTTACGACCGCTTGCTCCGGCGTTGCCCGGGCGGAGAGCGGTCCCTCAAAGCGTGCGCCAGATCATTTAGGCCATCTACGAAACTGCTGTAGAGTCAGCAAGGTAATGGTCCGGGCTGGGCGGCCCCACTGGCCTGCGTGGCCTTGACGTAAATCGCCACAGTGCCAGTTGCCGGTCGGGAGATGCATCGCCCGATTTGCTGTGAATGCACACCTGAGTGAGGCGCGGACGCTCATGTCTGTCGCCGGGAGTTGTCGGATGCTCGATGCGCTGATGATAGAACTGTCTACCCGCTGGGCGGCGCTCGAAGCTTACATGGCTTTCGATAGTGCCCGACTTCTCGAGCCGGACATGCTGGCGAGAATTGCGGTACAGATTTTCCTGCTGATGGGCTCGGCTTTTTTTTCCGGATCGGAAACAGCCCTTTTTTCCCTTTCACGGCTTGACCTGCAAACCCTGCGAAAAGAGCGCAACCCACATTCGGAAACGCTGCACGAACTGCTGGACCAGCCTCGGCGCCTGATTATCTCGATTCTGTCCGGCAACGAGTTGGTGAACATTGCAGCCGCCGCCAACATGACCGGGATTCTGGTATCGCTCTACGGTGTGGATCGAGCTGGCTGGATCAACATCTTTGTGATGGTGCCGTTGCTGCTTTTGTTCGGCGAAGTGACACCCAAAACCATTGCGGTATCCAATCCGCTCCGTTTCAGCACGGCGATCGTCGCGCAACCCATGAGCTGGTGGGTTCGGCTGATTGCGCCCCTGCGCTGGGTGATCAGAGGGATTGCCGATCGCGCGACTACGCTGATCGTTGGCGAGGAACGCGAGGCAGACAATATCCTGGGCATCGACGAGTTCCGTAGCCTGGTGGAAGAAGTGGCCAAGGAAGGGCAACTCAACGCGACCGAGCGCGCCCTGATCTACAACCTTCTGGAAGCGGGTGATACCGAGATCGTCGAAATCATGACCCCTCGCACCCGTACGGCTTTTCTGAATGCGGACACGCCGGTGCCCGAGTTGATCGAACAGTTCAGGGCCATCGAACATCCCAGGGTGCCCATATTTAGAGTGCACCGAGATAACCTGATCGGATTTCTCCATGCCGAGGACGTCTTGCGTCTGGTACGCAGCGACCAGGATTTGTCGTTGCTGACCGTGGACGAGATCATGCGGCCACCGGTGGTGGCGCCGCCGACCAAGAAGGTCGACGAAATGTTCGATTTCTTTCAGGCCAATAATGCCCGTGCGGCCGCCGTACTCAACGAGTTTGGTGGCGTCGAGGGTTTTCTAACTATGAAAGACGTCCTGCGCTTTATATTTGGCCACACCTCCGGTGTGGTGGTTGGCCAGGAGCAGTATCGCAAGCGGGACGAGAACGTCTACCAGGTGCCCGGTGATATGAAGTTGACGGACTTCAACAATCTCACCAATTTCGGTATCGAGGATCCCCGAATGACCACCATTGGCGGCGTGGCTTTCCGCCATCTCGACCGCCTTCCCCATGAGGGGGACATGGTACACGTCGAGGACACCGTGATCACCGTTCTGGAGATGAAAGAGCATCGGATCTCCCAGGTGCGCGTTGCCCGCGGTCAGACCGAAACCGCGGGACAGGAGGCCGCTGAGTTGCCCGATGAGACCGAAGCCGAAGCCGAAGACAGCGCAATACCTGCACAGGAACCTGAGAGCGTGCCGCCCGGGGTCGATGACCAGTCGGTTTTTATGGCGAATGAAGGGGTGTCCCCGCTGGAGCCCGATGCTGAAGACGACCATGCCTCGGACCATTCCAAAGAAACCGACAAAGCCGCGGCGCACAGCTGACGAGAGAGGGAACCATGGATATTCTGCTTATTTTCCTCGGCATGCTGGTGTTGCTCCTGCTTAAGGGTTTTTTCTCCGGTTCCGAAATCGCCCTGGTGGATGCGGACAAGCTCAAGCTGCACCATAGAGCAAACCAGGGCAACAAGGGCGCCGCCATGGTGCTGAAGCTGTTCAAGACGCCGGATGTGCTGCTGGGCACCACGTTGGTGGGCACCAATATTTCGACTGTTGCGCTGACCACCATCGGCACCATGCTCATGATCGAACACTTCGGCGAACTGGGCGATCTGTATGCCTTCCTCCTTTTCACGCCCCTGTTCCTGATTTTCGGCGAGATCGTGCCGAAGAGCGTCTATCAGCAGAAGTCCGATAGTTTTGCTTCCGTCGTGATTTATCCGCTGCGTTTTTTCTCGATGCTGTTTTATCCGATCATTTTCGTTTTTTCGAGGGTTGCCCGATTGGCGACTCGGATCGTGGGTGGCGGCAAGACTGAGCAGAACGTGTTTATTACCCGCGAGCAGATACGCATGGTGGTCGAGATGGCCGACCGTGGCGCGAATGTGGACGTTTTCGACCGTGTGCGTATCAAGCGCGCGATCCGATTTGCCGACACAACCGTGGGCGAAGCTATGGTCCCGGTTGCAGAAGTGATTGCCATCAACCACGATCGCAGCACCAAAGGCGTTGTCCGGCTGGTGCACCGGATGGGATTCAACCGCCTGCCGGTCTACAAGCGCAACTTCAGCAATGTTGTGGGTATCGTGACGCTGACCACCTGGGATCTGATGGATCGGGATCTGGAGAAAAAGCCGCTGTCGGACTTGATCAAGCCGGCCTGCTATGTCACTCCCCATCAGTCCATCGATCAGTTGCTCCCGGTTTTGCAGGAGCGGGAAGATCACATGGCGATCGTGGTCGATGAGTTCGGATCGGCCATCGGCATCATCACCATCGAAGACATTCTGGAAGAGGTGGTGGGCGAAATCGATGTGGGCTACGACTTCGAGGAGTATATGCCGCGCCGGCGCCGGGGTTTTGAAGTCCTGGACGCCGATAAGGAAATCTACATGATGGATGCGCGCATGCCGATATCCGAGGTCAATGAGATCATCGGCGCCTCCATTCCAACCTTCAAGTACCACACTGTGGGCGGACTGGTGGTCACTCTCCTAAAACACATTCCGTCGCGGGACGAGTCGGTGGTCGAATCGGGATACCGTTTTACGGTCGATCAGGCCTCCGATCGAGCCATTCTCACAGTCAAAGTGGAGCGAATTTAGCCCGCCCTTGTCGTCGAGCCGGGGTGTTCAGTCATTCAGCGGCTTTCTGCTTGATTGCTCCTGAACGGATGTCAGAATCGAGCGTCCTGATCGCACCCATACCGCGCAGCGCGCCCCTAGTGAAGCATGGTACTGTCGTGCTTAAACTCATGGATTTTGCTCTTGGGGCCTTAGAAAATGAAGCTACGCACTTTGGCTTTGATTGTTGTTATAGCCATGTTGGTCGCATCCTGCGGCAGCTCTCAGAGACGCGCAGCCAAGGCCGACCGAAAAGCCTCGCAAGCCCAGGAGAGCGTTTCCAAGGAGCGCCTGAAACTGGTCGACCAGTATAAAGCCTGTGTCAGTGAGGCCGGCGACGACCAGCAGAAGGTGGGAGCCTGTGAGACCCACCTCAAGGCCGCCGAGGCTTTGCAGTAAGGCTCCCTAAGTAGTCATGGTTCTTTGGTCAAGGTGTAATAAAGCCGCCGGAAACATCCAGAATGGCGCGGGCCATGTAGCGCACCTCCTCTGATAACAGCCACAGCGTGGCTGCGTTACCAAAATCGCCTGCCCGTCCCATGGGCGTGCGCACTGTCACCGCCGACCTCCCGTATTTCCGGCCTCAGTCCTGGTGCCCACCGATCATGGCGGAACGGAAAGCGGCAGCCGAGCGTGCCGCGGCGGCGGAGCGCGACGCCGCCGCGGAGCGGGAGGCGGCGGCGGACCTGCTGGCGGCGGCGCTGCGGGAAGCCGACTCTTCCTCGTAGATGGCGATCGCATCCAGCAGGATGTGCTCGAGTTTACCCACCTCTATATCGATGGCGGCGGACAGGTCATGTTTGTCCATGATCCATGCCTTGATGTCGCTGGCAAAACGCCAATCCTTGGACTCAACACCCACGTTCTTCAGAGTGAACGGCGGCGACCCTGAGTCGTCGGCTTTCTCATCCGGATTGTGCGCCTTGCCGTTCACCACGAACACTACCGGCCTGGGCAGCTTGTAATAGTGCCCTTCATAGGAAAACGAGTAGATCAGCGCAAGCCCGCTGTCCTTGTACTTCTTGGCATCGCCGTTATTGAGCTTGAGGTCATTGAACTCTTTCCCAAACAGCCAGATCCGCGATAGATCGAACATGTCATGCATTACCGGTCCACCTTCGTCTGCAAAAAACACTGAAATCCATGTCCACCCAGGTCAGCGTGACCAGAGCATCGACAACATCATGCGGCCGCCCAGCGGGGTCGGGCGGCGCGCTTGCGGTGGGCGGAGGGCGCCTGCCTGCCTCCGATCTCGCGCCACACCAGCGAATCGAGAATCTCCGGCTGAAAATGCCCACCGCTCAACGCCAGGTCCGCTCGCAGCAAGGCCCGGCCCACATCGACAAAACGCAAATCCCAACCAAGCTGTGACCAGGTTTCCGCCAGCAGCACGCCCAGGTAATCCCGGGCCTGGATCAACGCTGTCTTGAACCCGGCGGGGTTGGCCCGATAAGCGGCATCGAACCGGGGCTGAACAGCCGCGTCATCAACCGCGGCCACTCCGCCGCGGCGTGACAGCGCATCCAGCGCCGGTGAAATAAGCCCTGCTTCGACCAGGTTCTGCTGAAACACCTCCACCAGCACATCGAACACCGCGCCGGTGAGCGGCTCGCCGATCCGATGACGTTCCGGCTGGGTCAGCCGTTCCACCGGTGTATCGATATCGGGCACATCCGACATGCGCAAACCGTTACTGGCGAGTCGTATCTGGTCGTCCTGCGAGATTTCCCCGACACGGTTGAGCACGTTGCGCAAATACAGATTGCCCCGAGTCCGGGTCAAAATCAGATCCATGACCGAGTCGAAGTGCAGCGCGGACAGGATTGCGATCAAATCGCTGGATGATTCGTGGAAGCCCTGGTACGCGGCCCGAACTTCGCCTTCAGGCGGCAGCCCAACCTCAGAATACAGAATCGAGTGACCCAACTCATGGGCGAGCACATCGAAATTGAGGCTCAGGGGCACGTGCGAGCCATCCTGGGCGACTCGATAGCCCGTCTCGATAAAACCCCAGCCGGACTGTGCGTTGTTCCAGTCCACATAAGGAATCAGCTCCATACGCTGGAAGTCCGACTCGAAATGCCAATCGATTCGTTTACCGAAGTACCCTTGCCAGATGTCCAGTACAAATCGCAGTGTGCCGTACATGTGCGCCGCTCGAAACTCGGGGCTGTCCACCGGGATCTGATCGAAGTGTCCGTCCGGTCCCGGTCTCAGCGGCGTTCGCTGGGCCCCGCGATACGGCGGCACGTCCGGGAACTCGTAGTAGTCCCGTTTGTTCAGCGCATCCACCACCACCATTCGATCGTCCGAGGGCCCAGGGCCGATTTCGCCCGGCGCCGGGGAAACCCAAACCGTCTCTGGTTGCGCAAAAGCGGCCAGCACGGGTGGCTGGGCAAACAGCCGGAACCGGGTGCCGTTCTCGGCGATGTCGCCATCCACGCTTTTAGCCAAGTCCTCCCCCCGCGCTTCAGTTTGATTGCAACATGACTGTCTCCGGCCGCGCCACGTTCCAACCCAGGATCGCGGCCGACCTGCCTTAAACCAAGTGCTTACCGAGTACTGTAGACGTACTCATGCAATAATGCGCGATTGAACGCGTCCTGGTCCGCGAACCCCAGTTGCTCTATGTAGGCGTCGAGATCGTTGGGCATGGCTCTGCCAAGCCGCTGTTCGAAGTACCAATCCTGTAACTGCAGGGTCTGCAGTCCGGATAGCTCGGTCTCGCTCGGCGGGCCGTCGGATGCTGCCAGAGCCTCCCGTTTCCGATGGGCCCTGTCTTGCAGGCGCTGGTAATCACCGCGTTCACGGAGATGGGCGAGCAAATGACGGTCGAGCACCGCCAGAGGCAGGGTCTCGATGGCGCTTTGCAATGCCCCCAGAAGCAGTTCCCCGCGCCAGACGGTCTCCACCGCCTCGGGCTCTCCGTGATGACGATCCAGTGCCTCATCCACCGAGTCCGTCGCCGGCGCCCCCATTTCGGCGCGCAGGTGTTCGGCCAGGGAGTGTGCCTCATCCTCGTCCCGAACCCCGAGCAGGTGCGCAAGCACCGCCCGGCGGGCCTTGAAGTAGGGCTCACCTTCGAGTCGCAGTTCTTCCAGTACCTCCGGCGTCGCGGGGTGCTCAGCCTGCGCTATTGCAATGGCCGTCTCCCACTGACTGGTGTGCTGAAATGTGAAGCCGGCGGGCTGGGCTTGGGAGTCGGCGTTCCGGTGGTTTACCACCGTACGCAACATGGCCAGCGCATCGTCGCGTTTCTGATCGCTTTTTCCTTCGGGCAACCATAGGCTTAGCGCATCGAGCTCGGCTGCCGGCAGCCCCTGAGCCCGTCCCAGCTTCAGCAGGTGCGGATAGCGGCGGTCCGGATAGAACAGGGCCTTACCCAGGCGCACCAGTTCATCCCGTGTGGACTTGGAGATGACCCCTACCGCTGAGGCTGCCGCCAGGGTACAGCGTACATTGACCAGGGCCTCGGAAAGACCCAGGTAACCGGTTTCGGCGGGGCCATGGCGTATGGCCACCTCGTCGTCGTCTTCAAACGCTTCGCCACCGTAGGGCGGCAGCGTACCGTCCCGGTAGGCCTCGAATATCCTGCCGACCCCTTGCATTCCGTAAGGCGCCAGTTCCGCGGCACGAAGTGCGCCCATGCTGGCGGCACCGAACACCTGGACCCCGGCGGCCAAGGCCCATAGGATTTCCTTGTGCCACACCGCCGGAGCCTGGTTGAAGTAGCCGTCGATGATACCAATCGCTTTGGGTTCGCGCAGGGTCACCAGCCGATAAACATCGCCCTGCCTTATCGGTGGCAGATAGATTGCGTCGGCGGCCCGTCGTGCATCCTCGACCGACAAGGTTGGGCCGACGAAGATATAGCAGCTCATGTTGCCGTGATGGACGAAAATGGCATCACTGCCCGGGCTCGGGCGCCGGGCACGAAATCCCCCTGTTCATGTCCGTAAGGTCCCTCCAAACCTGGAATCACCACCCGAACGACCGGCAAGCCGAACGCTTTGCGGGTCAAATCGACCACCACCACCTGTTCAATGTCGACGGCGCGCAGACGATTCAGCATCCAATCCACGTCCACCCGCAGGTTGTCTGACTCCAGCGTAGGCGTCTCCTGGAATGGGCGCACATTCTCGTGAGACGCTGCCAGCGCATGACAATAGGCTCGGCGCCGGCGCCGAGCGACCGGTGCGTACAGCGCCGACCCCAAGTCGTCGCGGGCGCCGGCGATAAAGGTGGTCCTGGCCTGTGCCGCTTCGGTGAGCGCCCGCAGCAGGGCGATCTCGCGCGCGGGATGACATCCCGCACCGAACTCTGGGTCGGCCCAGTCCTCATCATCTCCGTAGGCCAGGCAGCAGAACGTTGCGATGCCCACATCTGAGGTCACGTCCCATACCCTGACCTGCACTTCTGCGCGTTCGAAGTATCCCAGCGCCTCTCGGCACAGGGGGTCGTCAACCGTGTCGATATCGACCGCGGTGGCGCGCCTTGGCCGCTCGCCCTGCAGCTTCCAAAGCGCCACCGCATCGCGTTCCACCACCTCGCAGATGCCGTGCGCCACCGCCTCTTCCAGGGTGTTGCCCGAGGCAAGCCCGTTGGTGCTGGCGGCGAAGCAGCCGTGGCCCGGGGGCAATGGCAGCGTGTAGTCCGCGCTGACGGTCTCCAGGGGCAACCAAAGGGCGGAACCGTCCATGCGGTTTTGCCCCTCGAGCCAGAACAGCTTCAGTTGGTCATGAAAACGATCCCCTCCCGAAGCCGGCAGGGCGTGGACATCGGCCAGGTGCAGCGTGTCGTTCAGATCGCGGAGGCTGCCGCAGCGAAGCGGCAGGTCGATGTGCTCCGCGTGATAGGCCTCAACCGATTCCATGACGCCGGACGCCTTGGCGGAATCCAGGTCCAGGCCTTTTCCTTGGGAAACCGCCAAAGAGCGGGCGTTGGGCCGGCACACGGTGACCACCGGCAGACCGAGCCGATCCAGGCCGGTGATGTTGGCGATGCGGGTGATACCCATTGCGCGAAGGTGAGGGCGGGCGCGCTGCAGCGTGGCTGCGGGCGCAACGGTTCGGTGGGTGCCGTGTCGGTAAGCCTTGAAGTCACAGTCCTGGCGTCGGTCGGTGGACATTTACGACCGCGCCGGCAGTTTCAGGCGCATGTTTGAAGCAGTGATCTTGCTCGGGTCAACTCTTCCGTTTCCAGGCATTCGTCGAAGCGCGCCAGGACCGGTGCCAGTAGCACGCTGGTATCCTCCCCTCGGTCCTGTAGCTGAAAGAACTCGGCCAGATCCGTAGCGGCCCGCAACTCCAACGCCAGTGCACCCTGGGCGTGGGCGATGCTGATAGCGGTCCGATACGCGGCTTCGATTTCGGATTCGTCCGTGCGTGTGCTGAGCAGTTTCGCCCGGCAGCGGTGCAATTCCGCAAGCCAGAATTGCAGGCCCGCCTGCTCCGAGGCGTCAAACGCATCCGCAATACAGGCCAAGCCTTCTTCCGGCTCGCCCAGCGCATGGTGCGCCTGAGCCACGAAGTCGAGGAACATGGGGAGATCCTCTTTGGTGCCAAACGATCTCAGCTTTTCCAAGGCCTCGGTCATCTGATCCAGGCCGGTTCGAACGTTCCCCAGTCGCGCCTCCGCCCAGCCGCGAAACATGGCGCCCCGCTCACGGTAGTCGGGTAAGCCTTCGCGGGTGGCGAACTCTATCATCTGGTCGGCCAGATCGCTGACCTGACGATGATCCTGCCGGTAGACTCCCAGCACCAGCGCATAATCCCGTGCGTGCGCCAGGCTCCCCACGTGCCCGAGTTCCAAACCCCAGGCCAAAGCCTGCTCGAGTTCGCCCATGGCTTGCTCAGGAAATCCCCGCAACCACAAGGACAGAGCGCGCTCACCGTGGCCGCAGACCTTGGCATCGTGGCCACCGTAGACCGAGGCGTGGTGGCGGTGGACATCGGCTTGGTACAGCGCCAAGCCCTCCGCCACATGCTCGCAGCAGGCGCGATGGTCACCCAGGTGGAACAGGGTTGCCCATTCGCAATGATGGGCCTGCATCAGCAGCGATTGGTCCTCCAATCGCTGGGCCAGCGCCAACAGCGAGTTGGCACGCTCGCGGCCGATTCGATAGTTCATGGAAACCCGCCACCAGCCCCATTGCGCCTTGAAGTGCTCCTTCGAGTCCGGGACTTGATTGCATAAATCCAGGGCGCGGGTGTAGTCGGCCTCCACCTCGGCGCTCCCCGGACCCTTGGTGGAGATCAGCGGCGCGCCCAACGCCACGCGAAGTGCGAGTTCCAGCCGATTGCGCTCGGTGGCATCGGAAACACTGGGTATCAGGTCCAACCCGCGTTCCAGATGGGCAACCGCCTCGACGTTGGCTGATCGCTCGCTTGCCAGCCCGCCGGCCTTCAGCCAGTAGCGGATGGCTTTGACCGTCAGGCCTGCCTCCGTACAGTGATGACCCAGCAGTTCAGGCTGTGTTTGAACCGTTTCCTCGAATCCTGTCTCCAGTACCTCGACGATCTGTACGTGGAGCTTTTGGCGCTTGCGCTTCAGCAGACTGTCATAGGCGGCATCACGCACCAGCGCGTGCTTGAACCGGTAGTCAATCCCGAGTGTGATGTCCCTGGCCACCAGTAGATCGGCATCAATGAGTTGCCGCAGCGCCTCGGTCAGGGCTTCCTGGTTGAACTTGAGGGTGCGGTA
This sequence comes from Candidatus Competibacteraceae bacterium, assembly GCA_024641125.1. GTDB lineage: Bacteria > Pseudomonadota > Gammaproteobacteria > Competibacterales > JAHEDQ01 > JAHEDQ01. The sequence continues at coordinate 11,316 of JAHEDQ010000141.1, forward strand.
AACCAGCGGTGTCAGCACCGATAGCGAAAACTCGCGTCCAAGCGTCGCCGCGATCTGCGCCACGGCTTTCCCGGCGGGCAACTGGTCCAGCCGCGCCATCAGCGAGTCCTGCAGGGTCGAAGGAATCGCCCCTGGTGGAAGCGGGCGCGCCAGTACGTAACGATCCTCTCGCTCCTCCAGCAACTCTGACTCGAGCAGCGTTTTTGTGATCTCCTCGACGAACAGAGGGACGCCATCGGTACGTTCGAAAATCTGCTTGACGACCTCTCTCGGCATCCGTTTGGCGCCCACTACGCGCGCGATCAGATCCTCACCATAGTCCCGGCCCAGGTGATCCAGTTCGATCACGGTAAAGTCGTCTCGTTCGGCCCAGGAGGTGGAAAATCCGGGCCGGGATGTAAACACACACAGCGCCGGAAACCGGTGTATGCGCTGCGCCAGCAGGTCGATCAATTCCAGTGAGGTCGGGTCGATCCAGTGCAGATCCTCGATGATAATCAACAGCGGCTGCTTGGCACTGAGCCCTTCGAACTGGGCCAGCAATGCCTCCAGGGTCTTTTCCTTCCGCCGTTGCGGTGACAGACCGGATATCGTACTACGCTCGCTGGATACCAGAAGGGACAGCAGCGCTGCAATGAGTGGCAGCACTTCGCTGGTATCGTCGACCGCAAGTGACAGCACTTTGTCGAGTTTTTCGAGGCGTTCACTGGACGAATCCGAAAGATCGAATCCGGCCGCGCGGGTGAGCTGGTCAATAAACGGGAACAGCGCCGTGTTGGTAAAGTAGGGTGAGCACTGAAACCAGAGACGCATGTGCGGTTGTCCGGCCAGGCGATTGCGCAACTCCTGCGTCAGACGGGATTTTCCGATGCCGGGCTCACCCCGCATCAAGACCATCCGCCCATGGTTGTGCTCGGCTTGATCCCAGGCACCCAACAGAGATTCTATCGCCTCAACGCGATCAACCATGGGTGTGAGGACGGCGCCGCGAGACGCATCGAACCGGGTTTGCTCCGATCGCGGCTTCATGACCTGCCAGATCCGCTGTGATTCCTCGAAGCCTTTGAGGTCGTGAAAGCCGAGATCCCGATACTCGAATCGGCTGGCTAACAGCCGATGGGTACTGGCGGAAACCACCACCGCGTTGGGTTCCGCGAAATTCTGCAATCGGGCCGCCAGGTTGGGCGCCTCTCCAACTATGGAATCCTCATGCTGCGAAGCCTGCCCCGCCTGTTGGCCGGCGATGACCATACCGGTGGCAATGCCCAGTCGCACCCGAAGCGGCTCCACATCCACCCATTCCAGAGAGGCATTCAGGTTGGGCATGGCATCGATGATGCCGAGGGCCGCAAAGACCGCGCGCTCGGCATCATCCTCGTGCGCAGTCGGATAGCCGAACAATGCCAGAATGCCATCGCCAATGTATTGGGAGACAAAGCCACCGTAGTGCTCGAT
>JAHEDQ010000321.1 GCA_024641125.1 Candidatus Competibacteraceae bacterium
GACGGATAGCACTGGCGGTGTTGCAGCACGTTCAGCGGATTCCAACACCGGAAAAAACGCGACCTTGAAATCCCAGGTTCGCGGGGTCGCCCGACGCCCCACCCGCTCGATAACACAGAAACAACCGTACTCTACTCATCCGCGCCCCTGGTCCGGTCAGATGCAGCCTGCGCCCGCCCGATGGAATCAGCCCAACATCGACACAATGATCGAGACAACTGCCGTCAGCCTACATGCATACCGTTGTTATTGGGAACCGGCAAGGACGTGAACCGATCCCTACCGGCGTCCGCATCCGCCATGTTGCTGTGAAGGGCGCAGCGCCATAGTCATTCTATGGCCAAGCCGGGAAACGCGGCAGATGTGCCCTTATGGGCGAAACCGCAGAGGGGACGGGCCTTTGCGCCCCTGGTGCCGCGTTGCACCTCGTACCAGAGAGCGCAAAGACGACGGCGCGATCGCAGCAATGCGTCAAGCCTTCCTCAAAAAACCGCCGGACTCAAAACAGGGTATAGATAAACGGCGCAATGGCCGAGCCCTGGGAAACGACAATGAGGGCGCCGAGCAACACCATGACCAGAATGATGGGCGCCAGCCAGAACTTCCTGCGTTCGCGCATGAACCCCCAAAGGTCACTCAGGAACTCCAGCATCAGAACGGTTTCTCCATGTTTTTCCGCCCCGGCCTGCGGCTTTCCACCCGGTAGCTTACTGCTGCCGGATCAAGTCTGCGGGCCATGGGGTCACGGGCGACCCAGCGCATGATCATCCCCGTGGGCAAAATCAGCAGGAAGAACACAATGCCCAGTACCAGGGGCGTGGTCACTTTGTTCAGCAACAGCCCGAAACGCATCCAACCCCGATACACCGGCCGCAGCGACCTGGGCGCCACCACCCCCCAGGTGGCCAGCGCGCCGCCCAGAACCCAAGGCCAAATTGGCAGGCCGAGCCCGAACACCCAGGGCAGCACCAGACCAAGCAACAGCGCAAGAATGCCACCGGTGACCGCCCCAAATTGACGCAAGCCCTTGACATCCAATTCGGGAATGCTGTGCACCAACCGGGTGTGGGTCTCCATCAGTCCAGCTCGAACTCGGTTTGCCAGGTATCGTCCCGTTCCCACTTGGGCTGATCGGATTTGGCCATGAGAAAACCCTCGATCGCCAGATAGTCCATCTCGGTGCGCATAAAGCAACGGTAGGCATCCTCCGGCGTGCATACGATGGGCTCGCCGCGCACATTGAACGAGGTATTGACGATCACAGGGCAGTCGGTGCGTTCAGCGAACGCCTTGATCAAACCATGGTATCGGGGATTGGTCTCGGGATGAACGGTTTGCACCCTGGCCGAGTAGTCCACATGGGTCACCGCAGGGATTTCCGAACGCGGCACGTTGAGCTTCTCGATGCCGAACAAAGCGGCCTGCTGTTCGGTCATAGGGTGGCGCTTGTCGCCCCTCACCGGCGCCACCAGCAGCATGTAAGGGCTGGGGCGGTCCAGTTCGAAATAGTCCGACACCCGCTCGCCCAGCACCGACGGCGCAAACGGCCGGAACGATTCCCGGTACTTGATCTTCCGGTTCATCACCGATTGCATCTTGCGGCTGCGGCCGTCCCCGATGATCGAGCGCCCACCCAACGCCCGCGGCCCGAACTCCATCCGCCCCTGGAACCAGCCGACAACATGCTCCTTGGCCAGGATATCCGCCAGGCGCGGCAGCAGCTCCGCGTCCGCCAGACATTCATACACTGCCCCCAGGCCATCGAGACACCGTCTGATGTCTGCGTCATCGAATCCGGGGCCCAGGTAGCTGCCGGACATAGCGTCCGAGCCGTTTACGGTCCGAGGCTGTTCCAGGTACTTGTGCCAGAGCGCCAGCGCCGCGCCCACTGCGCCGCCGGCATCGCCGGCCGCCGGTTGGATCCAGATGTCCTTGAACGGACCTTCCCGCAGCAACCGGCCGTTAGCAACGCAATTCAACGCCACGCCCCCGGCCATACACAGATACTGCGCGCCCAGTTCCTTGTGCACCGTCCGACCCAGACGCAGAACCGCCTCTTCCGTGACCGCCTGTATCGATGCGGCAATGTCCATTTCCCGTTGCGTAACCGGTGATTCCGGAGGCCGGGGTGGGCCGTCGAACAGAGCATCGAAGCGCCGGTTGGTCATGGTCAGACCAGTGGTGTAGTTGAAGTAGTCCATGTTCATGCGAAAGGTGCCGTCTTCCTTGAGATCGAACAGCTCCCGCAGAATCACATCCACGTACTTCGGTTTGCCGTAGGGCGCCAAACCCATGAGCTTGTATTCACCGGAGTTGATCTTGAATCCGGTGAAATAGGTGAAGGCTGAATAAAGCAGCCCAAGGGAATGGGGGAAGTCGATCTGCCACTGGGGCTCCAACTCGTGACCCTGCCCCATCCACACCGAGGTGGTCGCCCATTCCCCCACACCATCCATGCACAGGACGGCCGCCTCCTGGAACGGACTGGCGTAAAAGGCCGACGCGGCATGGGACTGGTGGTGTTCGGAAAACATCAGCCTGGGCAGCGCCGAGGCCTTGCCGTCCCCCAGCGTTGCCAGTTCCCGTTTCAACAGGGTTTTTAGAAACAGCTTTTCCTTCAACCAGATCGGCATGGCGACCAGGAACGAGCGAAAGCCCCTGGGCGCATAGGCCAGATAGGTTTCCAGCAGGCGGTCGAACTTCTCCAGGGGTTTGTCGTAGAACACCACATAGTCCAGACCATCCAGCCCGATACCCGCTTGTTCCAGACAGTAGCGACTGGCCCCGTGCGGGAACCGCGGATCGTGCTTCTTGCGGGTAAAGCGTTCCTCCTGAGCCGCCGCCACGATAGCGCCGTCCTCAACAATTGCAGCCGCACTGTCGTGGTAATAGGCGGAAATGCCGAGGATTCTCATGGCACGTCTCGGTCAGTCACTGTATTGAAACGCATCTGGCGTTCGAAAATCCACCAGCGGAATTGGCAGGGCGCAGAGCCTGACCATTGCCCTCAGACCTTCCTTAGTTACCTATGATCCCTTTCAGAAAGCCGCCAACCCCGCCTTTCTTTTCTGTCCCTTCGGGTGCCGCCCCGTTTGCGCTCCCATCAGTCGCTTGCTTCGTTTGCCCGCGCTGATTCTTGCCGCCGGCTGCGGACGGCGTTTTTTGCTGGGCAATCTGACAGGGACTCTGCACGGTTGGGTCGGTCTGATCCAACAGAGCCTTGGCAAGCTCTGACAAACCGCCGGTGGCCACGGCGGCCGTCACCGACACACCCTCTTTAAGCAGGCCCTCCGGGTTCAACTGGATTTCGGGCGCGGACAGGGTTCCCCCCACTTGAACCAGCCCGGCCAGCGACAGACCCTTGCCCTTGGTCAGGGCCGACACGGCCAGGCCGGCGGCATCGTCTTTAGCCTTGGACTCGATCAACAGACTCAGTCCCTCAGTCTCAAGGTTGATCGTACCGGCGCCCAGGATCGCCATCCGGTCCGTTTCGAAAGCGATTCC
>JAHEDQ010000142.1 GCA_024641125.1 Candidatus Competibacteraceae bacterium
CCAGACCGGTCCGATACTGCGGTCCGCATGTCTGGTGCGGGAATCTGACCGATCAGGTACTGGGTTGGGGGCTGCCCCAGCAGCAAAGACCGTTCGATCACATTGCGCAACTCGCGAACGTTTCCGGGCCAGGCGTAGGTCGCCATCTCGGCCATCTCGGCCTCGCTGATCCGGGGCGTGGGCAAACCCAACTCGGCACTCAGGGTCGACAGGAAGTGCCGGGTGAGCAAGGGCAGGTCCTCAACTTGCTCCCGCAGCGGCGGCATGCGCAGAGTGACAACGTTGAGACGGTAAAAGAGATCCTGCCGGAATCGGCCCTGGACAACATCTTCCGCCAGGTTCCGGTTGGTGGCGCCGATGATGCGCGCATCCAGTCGGATCTCCTGATTTGCGCCGACCGGGCGAATAGTCCGCTCCTCCATGAACCTCAACAATTTGGCCTGCATCGGCAACGGCATTTCACCGATTTCGTCCAGGAACAGCGTACCTTCCTCGGCATAGCTGAACAGCCCCTCCCTGGCCTGGTGCGCACCGGTGAAGGCACCCTTCATGTGGCCGAACAGTTCGCTCTCGATCAACTCGGCGGAAATTGCCCCGCAGTTGATCGGCACAAACGGCCCGCTGCGGCCACTGAGTTCATGGATGGAACGCGCGGCCAGCTCTTTGCCGGTGCCCGATTCGCCCTGAATCAAGACGGTGGAGGGCATGGTGGCGATGCGCTTGATGGTGTTGCACACCTCGCGCACTGGCTTGCACTGACCGACAAAAGCTTCGTGGGCCGCGTAAACCTGGTCAACCTGGCGGCGCAGAACGAAGTTCTCGCGCGTTATTCGACGCCGCTCAAGACACCGGGACACCGCCGCCGACATTTGTTCCATACGAAACGGCTTGAGCAGAAAGTCGGCCGCCCCGGTTCGTATTGCGCCAATGGCGGTTTCCAGATCGGCATAGGCGGTCATAAAAATGACGTCGGTCAGACTGCCCTGTTCTCGCAGCGACGCCATCCACTGCATGCCGTTGCCACCGGGCATGCGAATGTCGGCGATAATGAGATCGAAATGGCATCTCTGACGCAGGGACTCCGCCTCTTCAACGGTCTCGGCCGTCTCCACCATGGCGTACTGTTTGCCGAGGCTTCGGCTCAGAAATTTGCGGATGCCGGGCTCGTCATCCACCACCAGGATTGCGGAGGACATCCTATCCAGGCCATCGGGGGCGTCCCATCCCACATCATTCCGGGTCGCACCCTGTTTCATTGCAACGCCTCCAAGATTCTGTTTGGGCCGGGCGGGCTTGAGGCCAACCTCGTCTGCTCGACACCGCATTCAGCGGTCCCGAATCTCGCCCTTTGACTATCTGTGACCCCGGTTGCCCGAAAGAGATCCCCCGCCCCGCCGGCGACCACAAAAGCTTAAGTGATCGCTCAGTATGCCATCCAGCATCCGCCAGGTGCGGAGAAACCGGGATCATCCGATCCAATGACCCGACCACCGGCATCAGCTGGGTCTTGCCCGTGGCGGGCTTACGCCATCCGGGTGCGGACTTTAATTTCCGAGTGCAGCGTGCGATGCACCGGGCACTTGTCCGCAATCTCCAACAGACGATCCCGTTGCTGCTGGTCCAGGGGACCCTGTAGATGCAGTTCGCGTTCAATTTCGTCCAATTTGCCTTCGGTGGACTCGCAATCCTCACAGTCCTGCGCGTGCACTTTCCGATGCCGCAAAAGTACCTCTGCACGCTGTAAGGGCAAGCCCTTGTGATCAGCGTACATGCGCAGTGTCATGGTGGTACAGGCGCCGAGAGCCGCCAGCAACAGATCATACGGACCTGGTCCAAGATCGCCGCCACCCACAGACGCTGGCTCATCAGCGGTCAGCAGATGTCCACCCACATGTATGCGCTGGGAATACAGGCTTTCGCCGGATTCGGAGACCCGTACCATACCGTCCGGCAGCACCGCACTGGGCCGCGGTCTGCGGTTCGTTTCCCCCAGGTATCGACCCACCCACCCGGCGAGTACATCGGCAACATAAAACGCATCCGCTTCGTCGCCGATCATGTGATCACTGCCGTCCAGCGAAACAAAACTCTTTGGATGCTTGGCCGCCTGGAACAAGGTCTGCGCATGGGCCACGTCGACAACGGCGTCCAGCGGCGCATGAAAAATCAGCAGCGGCAGCCGCAAGGCTGCGACCCGATCGAGCAAACGCTGTTCGCTCAGGTCGTCAAGCAGTTGCCGTTGGATGCGAAAGCTGCGACCCGCCAGCTGAACCGCAACCTCACCCTGCGCTTCAATGGTGGGGATCACGTCGGCGAACAGATGGGTTATATGGCCTGGGTCACTGGGTGCGCCGAGGGTTGCAACGGCGCGTGCTTCCGGCACTTCAGACGCTGCTGCCAACACCGCCGCACCGCCCAGGCTATGACCCACCAGCAGAGCCGGAGCCTCATAGGACTGGCGCAGAAAGTCGGCGGCTTTGACCAGATCGGCAATGTTCGAACTGAAGTTGGTGTTGGCGAAATCACCCTGGCTGTTGCCAAGCCCTGTGAAATCAAAACGCATAACGCCAAAGCCCTGCTCCGCAAGTGATTGGCTGATACGGACGGCAGCGGTGACATCCTTGGAGCAACTGAAGCAATGTGCGAACAGGGCGTAAGCGCGAACTCGCCCTTCCGGAAGTTCCAGCCGGGCCGCCAGCATGCCACCGTCGTGGCCTGGAAACTCAACCGGTATGGATCGGAACGGTTGCATGGTGATTGTTCCCCGGGAAGGTTTGGAATCCGCAATTGTGGCGCATCACGCGCATCCGGACGAGGGGTGCCGTTCGATTCGCCGGCGAAAGACTGGGAAGCCGTGGGGACAGCGGCATCGATGCTTTGTGTTCGTGCGGCACCGGGCTTTGGACGCAGTGACGGGTTCAGGTCGGCAACGGAAATGGACCGGGAACGCTTCAGGAAAAGTGCACCCGTACCAGGAGTTCGCAGCGTTTCAGAGCGCCGCAGATCCGCCAATGCGAAGGCATAGCCGGCTCTGTCAAGCAGCCGCAACGCTGCAGTGGCGGATTTGTTGCACTCCCGACGGGCGAGGCCGAGGACGCCCATCCGCAATTCTGGACGATTCTGGGCGATTCTGGGCGGCGTTGTGCAGTGTTCGGCGCGCTTGCATGAGCGCAGAGCGGTCCTGCGCCCGCCCGCCTGGCGCCAGAGGGCTTCTCGTCTTGCTGAGATGCCACGAACTTAGGGGACACCACATCAGCGCTGAGGAGCCTCTGATTTAGGCTGGACGAAGCAGATTGGAGGCGAAATGTGAAGATTCAAGACCCCGCAAGGATGAAGCTCTGTATTTCAGTCCCAAGAGGCACGTTTACGAATAGATCAGAAGCGCCCTTCTCTGCCCTTTTGGACCGAAACGCAATTCGCATCCGTTGACCTTCCCTAACGAACTTCGATCTCATCCTCCACCACCAGCGGGGTGGTTACGCCGTCCATGTCCAGGGTCATGCGCACAGCGACCCGCCCATTTTCTGGAAGTGTTTCACCCTCATTCGCCGCGCGGACGTTGGACTCCATGTGCCGCTGGGCGGATATGCCCACACGTTTGAGGAACTTACGCAGGCTTAGATTGAGCGTCTCTTCGTCAATCACGGTCGAATCTCCTGAATCCGATTATGGAGGGTAAGACGGCGACCCCAGGGGATCGCCGTCGGCTCGGTCGAATCACCCCGAAGTGGTCAGGTGGTGCGCGTCTGCGCAGCGCCACCAGACGGTACCGAAGCGCTCGACGATTCCGGATAGATCCCTTTGGCCGCCAGTTCCTTGAGCCATAGGTCGTGGTGCTGTCGTGCCCACTCGGCATCCACGCGTCCCGTGGTCATGCCCTCCAACGAGCCCTCGGTGCCGACGGTGCCGATATAGATGTGACCGAAAGCGAAGCAGGTCAGCACCACGGTGGTACCCAGGTGAATGAGACTGGCCCATTGCATCTGTGCCCGAGTCTGCCCAAACACAGGGAAATCCAGTACAAGCCCCGATCCGATGGCTGTAAGACCAAACACCACCAGCACCCAGAACCAAAGCTTTTCACCCCCGTTCATACGTCCGGCGGAGGGGTGTCCGTCACCGACCATGCCGCCACCACTGGCGAACCAGGCCACGTCGGTCTCGTTTGGCAGGTTGTGGCGTATCCACATGAGGATCTCCAAAACCAGGCCAACGCTGAAAAACGGTCCAACATAGTTGTGCAGATCCTTGGCCAGTCCGGCATAGGCCGCGAACGCATCCTTACCGATCAGCGGGATCATGACCAGGCGCCCGAACAACAAGCTCAAACCCGTCGCCAGAAGGACCAGGAAAAGGATGGCTGTGTACCAGTGCAAGGCCCGTTCGAAGGCGTTCCAGCGCGGCACGGTCTCTCCGCTACGGCCGTTGCTGATTTTGATCCGCCCCCGAACCAGGAAGAACAGCGCGATCAGACCCAGGGTGCCCGCCATCAACCAGCTCGAATAGGTCATCATGGGTCCGTTGCGGAGCGCGCGCCAGTTTTCGCCCCCGTTCTGGATCAGGACCCCGGTCTCCGGCCCCCGAACGGCAGAGTAACCGCTGCTGCCCTCGCGCACGGCGCGCCAGAAATTTGCTCGTGCATTCTGATCATCGCCACTGGCCTGTGCCTGCGCGGACTCGGTCAATAAGTAGCCCGAGAATGGCAATGCCAAAGCCACCATCGTAAGCACGAGCAGCGACCAGAGTATGGTCTTCACGCCACGCTTGCGCCCGGTATCGCCAACACCCGGATCCCGGCTGGTTAGCTCATGCATGTGTTTTCTCCTTCAGCGTCATCGATCGGTCTGTATCTGCAGCAACCGATCCTGTAACCGAGAGTTGAACTCCGACGTGCCCGACAACTGCACCAACGGATCTGTGGCACCTTTGTACTCGCCGGGTTCGTGGAGTTCGACGGTAGGCTCATCAAGGCAACCGCTCAGCATGACGGACCCGATGACCATCAGACCGCAGGCAATAATTTGGCGCATCCCAGAATCCCCGTTGTTTTCAGCGGCGGGCTTCCCGGCCGGGAAGCCCGCCTCTCCTGGATCAGCTGTAGGCTGTATCCCAGCCCCAGGTTTGGGGTCGGCCGCCACGCAACAACACCCGTTCCCGATAAATGTCGGCAAGAATGTCGCCGTCACCCCCCAGCAGGGCCTTGGTGGAGCACATCTCCGCACACAGCGGCAGTTTGCCTTCGGAAAGGCGATTGGCGCCGTACTTTTCGTACTCCTCGGGCGAACCATCGGCCTCGGGCCCCCCGGCGCAGAAGGTGCACTTGTCCATCTTGCCTCGCACTCCGAATGCAGATGCCTGCGGGTACTGGGGCGCGCCGAACGGACAGGCATAGAAGCAGTATCCGCAGCCGATGCACTGATCCTTGTCATGCAGCACCACACCGTCATCAGTGGTGTAGAAGCAATCCACCGGGCATACGGCGGCGCAGGGCGCATCGGTGCAGTGCATACAGGCGACCGAAATCGACTTCTCGCCCGGTTCGCCGTCATTGATGGTCACCACTCGACGGCGGTTTACGCCCCAGGGCACCTCGTTCTCGTTCTTGCAGGCTGTGACACAGGCGTTGCACTCAATGCAGCGCTCGGCATCGCAGAGGAACTTCATTCGAGCCATGATCTTGATCTCCTCCTAACTTCGATACTCGAAAGCCGCATCAGGCGGCATAGACCTTACACAGGGAGCACTTGGTCTCCTGCATCTGCGTCACCGAGTCGTATCCATAGGTAAATGCGGTGTTGGCGGCCTCGCCCAGTACATAGGGGTCACTGCCCTCCGGGTACTTCGATCGAAGATCTTTGCCCTCGAAATGACCACCGAAGTGGAACGGCGTGAACACCACGCCTGCGGCGACCCGCCGGGTGACCATGGCCTTGACCTTGATCCGCGATCCTTCGGGGCTTTCCACCCAAACCATCTGACCGTCACGAATTCCCGCATCGTTTGCATCCGCCGGGTTGATTTCGGCGAACATGTCCTGCTGCAGCTCCGCCAGCCAGGGATTGGACCGGGTTTCGTCCCCTCCGCCCTCGTACTCGACCAGTCGCCCACTGGTATGTACCAGGGGAAAATCCGTTGAGTAATCCTTGGCTTGGATAGATTCGTAACGCACCGGCAGTCGATAGAAGGACTTGCGATCCTCGTAGGTGGGATACTGCTCCACCAGATCTCGACGTGACGTGTACAGCGGCTCACGGTGGATAGGTACGGGATCAGGGAAGGTCCAGACCACCGAACGCGCCTTGGCGTTGCCAAACGGCGCGCAGCCATGTTCGATCGCCACCCGCTGGATGCCACCGGACAAATCGGTTTTCCAGTTTTTGCCTTCCGCCGCCTGCTGCTCCTCCGGGGTCAGATCGTTCCACCAACCCAGGCTTTTCAATACGTCGGCGCTAAATTCCGGGTACCCGTCCTCGATCTCCGAGCCCTTGCTGTAGGACCCTTCGGCCAGCAGGCTGACACCGTCCCGCTCGACGCCAAACCGTGCCCGGAAGGTAAGCCCACCCGCGGCCACCGGCTTGCTGGTGTCGTACAGATTGGGTGTGCCCGGATGCTTCATGTCCGCCGTGCCCCAACAGGGCCAGGGCATGCCGTAGTAATCACCCGACACGGCCCCGCCCTCGGCGGCCAGCGTGGTGGTGTCAAAGGTGTGCCAGTTCTGCTGGTGCGCCTTCAGCCGTTCCGGACTCTGGCCGGTGTAGCCAATGGTCCACATGCCCTGGTTGATCTCGCGGGTGACGTCTTCGATCAAGGGTTCGTCATCCACCACTTTGATGTTCTTGAACATCTGCTCGGCAAAACCCAGCTTGGACGCCATCTTGAACATGATGGTGTGGTCGGGCAGCGAGTCGAACAATGGCTCGATGACGCGATCCCGCCACTGGATTGAGCGGTTCGAAGCCGTCACCGAACCATAGGTCTCGAACTGAGTGGTGGCAGGCAGCAGATAAACGCCGTCGGTGCGATCCTGCATGACCGCGGTGACCGTCGGATAGGGATCGACCACCACCAGAAGGTCCAGCTTTTCCATGGCCTGTTTCATTTCCGGGCCGCGGGTCTGGCTGTTGGGCGCATGACCCCAGAACACCATGGCGCGTACGTTGTCCTTCTGCGCGAAGTTCGCCTTGTCTTCCAGCACCGCGTCTATCCAGCGGGACACAGGAACGCCCTTGGTATTCATGGGCGACACCGGTTTCCCGCCGGCTTCCTCGTAGGAACCCGAGTCGAACTGATCCGCGACCCACTCATAATCCACATCCCAGACCGTGGACCAGTGTTTCCAAGCGCCATCGGAGAGGCCGTAGTAGCCGGGCAGCGTGTGGGACAACACCCCGAGATCGGTGGCGCCCTGAACGTTGTCGTGGCCGCGGAAGATGTTGGTTCCGCCTCCGGACACGCCCATGTTACCGAGTGCGAGCTGGAAGTTGCAGTATGCCCGCGTGTTATTGTTGCCAATGGTGTGCTGGGTTCCGCCCATGCACCAGATGAAGGTTCCGGGCTTGTTCTCCCCCATCATCTGCGCAGCCACGCGGCAGGTTTCCTCGTCCACGCCGGTGACGCGCTCTACCTCGTCGGGCGTCCATTTCGCCACCTCAGCCCGTATTTCATCCATACCGTAAACGCGTTGCTGGATGAACGCCTTGTCGTCCCAGCCATTTTCAAAAATGTGCCACATCATGCCCCAGACTATTGGCACGTCGGTGCCAGGCCGAATACGCACGAAATGATCAGCATGGGCCGCTGTGCGGGTAAATCGCGGATCGATCACAATCAGCTTGGCGCCCTTCTCCTTGGCCCGAAAAACATGCTGCAAAGACACCGGATGGGCCTCGGCGGGGTTGCCGCCGATGATCATAATGGCCTTGGAGTTGTGGATGTCGTTGTACGAGTTCGTCATCGCTCCGTAGCCCCAGGTGTTCGCCACACCGGCCACGGTGGTTGAATGGCAGATCCGTGCTTGGTGGTCCACATTATTCGTGCCCCACATGGCCGCGAACTTGCGAAACAGATAGGCCTGCTCGTTGTTGTGCTTGGCTGAGCCCAACCAGTACACCGAATCCGGTCCGGATTCCTGTCGGATCTTGAGCATCTCGCTACCGACTTCGTCGATGGCTTGATCCCAGCTGATCTTCGTCCACTTGCCGTCGACCATCTTCATCGGGTACTTGAGTCGGCGCTCTCCATGGCCGTGCTCACGCAGCGCGGCGCCCTTGGCGCAGTGCGAGCCCAGATTGAAGGGATGATCGAAGGCCGGCTCCTGGCCGGTCCAGACGCCGTTCTGTACCTCAGCGTAGACACCGCAACCCACCGAACAATGGGTGCACACGGTTCGCACGGTCGTGATTTCACCCTCGCGCTGGGTCGCGGCACTGGCTTTGCGGACCATGGTCGGCGCCAACACCGAGCCAATGGCGGCACCGCCGGCGGCCAGCCCCGAGTTGCGAAGGAATGCGCGCCGATCCAATGCCAGGCCTCGGAAGGCAGACTGCTTGCCATCGACCTTCTGGGCGGGGACCGCGCCGGACTGCTTTTTGATGAGTTTCATGCTGGACACCTCAGCTGGAAGCTGTGCGGTAGTAGTCGCGAACGTGCCGGGTCTCCCGATAACCCCGCTGCTCGCCTTGGTTCACCGCCTGTTCATCGACCGCGGGTACGGCGGCCACGGACTGACCGGCCACCGCGACGGCGGCGGCGCCGCCTCCGGCCGCGGCCAGACCCATCAGAAATCGCCGTCGGTCGTCCCGATTCGGTTGCGCCTTGTCTGGCATGTGACTCATCTCTCGCCTCCTCGATATGCACGCGTGTTGACGCAGCCCGGGTGAGTCGTTCAAACGCTCATACCCTGGCTCTGCTCTTCCAAATCTATAAAGTGTCGGCCAAGCCGACCCACCATCTGATAGAAAACGGCGCCCTTGGCCGACTCAAGGTCTGTGAAAAACCGGCTCATCCAAGGCTCGATGTGCCGTTTGTAGAAAGCATGCTCCTGCGCCCTGCTGTAGGCCGGGTCGCCGATAAGAAGGGCCATGATCTGACACAGGGCAGCGGCATGATCCTCGGGTTCACGCACCGACTCGTTGCGCTCGATCCCGAGTTCCAGCAGATCACGGCGCAACTCCCCGAGCGGCCGCTCCATCAGGAACCCGGTCATGTACCAGGAAGCGTAGGGCACCAGTTCGCCTCGGCCAAGGCCAATGAAGAGCTGGTGGAATTCATCGTCGATGGCGCCCACCTGCGAGGCGTTGGCGCTCAAGGCGAGTGCAGCCCACGCCACAGCCAGGGGATCCTGGCCGCTGTCTTCGGTTTCCGCCGCCCGTAACCGGTTCAGCATGGCGGTATCCGGTGGCGCGCTCAGCAGGTTGCCCAGCAGGGCATAGGTGCCCGCACGAAGCAAATCTTCGCGGCCTACCGTCTGCTCCTCCTGGCCGGCGCTTTCTGGTGTCGCCGTCGTTAGCATGCGTTCTCCTCGCTATCCAAAGTAGCAGAGCAAGTCAGGGGCCACCACCATTAGTGAAAATACCGCCTCAAAACAGAAAATATTCTTAACTCTTTCCGTCAAAACGCCGCAGGGGGTTTTTCCTCAGGTCTAAAATGACCCCGCCAATCTGTCCCAGTGCCGGGATGTTCAACTGGCTCAGATCGCGATGGAAGGTTCAATCCTGCATCATGTCAATAACGCGGCAGTCACCGCACATCTGCAGCCGGCGGATGGCTCGCTCATCCTGAAACATGTGATGACCCGCCAGTTTCTGGGTCATGCGTTCGACCACACTGCGGGTGGCGAAAGGTTTGCCGCAGGCGACACAGTTGAATGGGGCCTCTTCATTCAAAATCCGGACAGCGTTGCGTTCGGCTCGATCGGTGAGCAATCTGGGCGACGCTTGGATGGCGGATTCCGGACAGGCGCTTTCGCACAAGCCGCATTGCACGCAGTTCCGCTCCAGAAAACCCAACAACGGCTGGTCTCGCCCATCACTGAGAGCGGATGCAGGACACACCGAGACACAGGCCATGCACAGGGTGCAGGCCGAACGGTCGACCCGCACCTCGCCGAAGGGCGCGCCCCCGGGCAGCGCAAGCACCGACGGGGTGCCGCCGCTGTTGGCCACGAGATGGTCCAGCGCAGAGAACAGGGTATCCCGTTTCTGGTTTGAGCCCATAAATCCGGCACAGGGAATATCCAGAATCGCGGCCGATCGTTCAGACGCGACCAATTGTTGCGGGGATTTCATGGCAATGAGTCCCGCAGGGTAGCCCAACCCGGTCAATACCGCCTCGGCAATGTCGACCTGGTGGCTCAGGGTGGTCAATGACGAGCTCGGCAGTGCGGTCGTCGTCAGCAGATCGACCCTGGATGCGCCGTATGCAAGACAAGCCAACCAGAGATCCATGCCCACACTGGCGACCTCCTCCACCTCGATGGGAACCCATGCATCCATCGCCGTGCCGCCCAATGCATCCAGGGCCTCCCGCCCAGGGCCAACATCGTGGAACAAGAGGCTGGGACCCTTGGCCGCATTGTCGCGATAGGTGGCAATCAGAACACGCAGACGATTGAGCATGTCCCGGGGCCGCGGGTAGGCATAGGTGATGGCTCCGGTGGGGCAGCTGGTCGCGCAAGCCCCACCGCCCTGACAGGCATAGGGATCCACCTCGATGCGTTCAACCAGCGACACGATCGCTCCGGCTGGGCAGGCATCCAAACATTGGCGGCACCCCTGCAGACCGCTGTTGCCATGGGCGCAGATGCTGGGGTCGTAGTTGAAGTACCGGGGCTTGGTGAACTCGCCCACCATGTCACGCAGACCGTCCGCCACCCGATCCAGGTTCGCCGACACAGTCGGATTCTCTGCGAAATACCCTAGAGGGGGCATAGCCAGGTCGACCAGCGGTTGCGCACTCAGATCGGCAATCAAATCGAAACCGTCGTTGCCGCGTTCCACCGCCTCCGCAACGTTAAGCTCACCCGACTCGGATACCACGGTGATCTGAAACGCCCCCAGATGCCCCGCGAGCCGAATCGGGCGTCCTCGGGCGGACAGTGTGGGCACACCGGGAACTGCGTTGGGCGGTAGCTCGCCGCGGCTGAGCACCGCCCAGCGCAGCTGGCTGCCCGTCAACCGCTGAATCAATGCATGGGCCGCCGCCGTGCCATCATCGGCGGTCGGGCCAACCTCTGATTCAACAATGATCAGCAAGCGCCCGGAAGAGCGAAATTCGATCTCCGAAGTGGGTTCCGCCGACACTTCCGCGGCCGCCCCCAGAGCCAGTTCCCGAGCCCGCTGCAACGGTGTCGTGATCTGATTCACCTGGCTCACGTTGCCGTCCCCGATGGCCGGAGCTGCGGTTCGGCGGGATCGCACGCTTGTTCCGGATCAACGGGCAACTCAGGTATATCCACTATCGTGTCGGTAGAACCCTCCGCGGCCAATGGCTCGCTTCCCGCTTGCTCTTCCGATTCCGCGTCATCGGGGGTGGGTGATACCGATTCATCCACATCCTGACGCTGCTCCGCATCCGCCGCGGCACGGGCTTTTTCAGCCTCACGCCGTGCGTCCACTTCCATACGATAGCGCATGTCGCGGGTTACGATGTCGCCCAACTTGGCGAACTGGGTGAAATCATCGTCGTAATCGTCCAGACCGTCGCGCAGATTGAAGCTGGGCAGATGAAACAGTTTGCGCAGTGCAAGTCGCCGAAGCTCCCGATCCACGTCCGGAGACAAAAATCCGCTGTAGTCGGAGTGCGCGTCCAGTGAATCCAGTGGAGGCAATACGGGCTCTCGCTGGTCGTTGGCGAAGGTTACCCCTTCGGCATCGGCTTCCGGCTCCCGAGCGACGCCTTCATCACCATCCACGGCCCTGTCTGTTGGCTGCTGAGGTTCAGGGATGAGCGCCTGCTCGACAGCCGATCTCTTGCGCTGCGACCAACGCCCGATGAACCCCAAGTCATCGGATGGCTGGGGCTCGGAATCGACTCCTACAGAGGATGAACCGGCATCGTCACGAGTGCGGCGCATCAGCGCAGGCCCTCCTGCTTCCAGTCCCGGCGCTTGCGCTTGCGGCGTGGTTCGGGAACGTAGTGGCTGAGAACAAATCGTTCGCTCCAGGCATAGACTTCCGGGGGCATGTCCACCGGATAAACATCCTCATCGGTCTCTGCATAGGCATTGGCTTCGTCGAAACTGGCAGAGACATGGAACGGTTCGGGTGCGCCGTCCGCTTCATCCGGGCGGGCAATCACGTATATCTGGGGTCGCGAGGATACCAAATTGTGATAGTAGCTTTCGCACTCGTCGCGATGCAGACGCAGGCGCAGGCCGCCGAACATGTACTCCCTGATCGGGCCTGCCTCCCGTATCAAATTACGCCCCGGCGGCGCAGACCGGCAAACGATGCCGGTAATGGACCAGGTGACGAGCGCCCAGCGCGACACCGGTTCCCGGTTTTCCAACAGCAGAATGGCCAGGTCGAGCCGCTCCAGCTCGGGGGGGAGCATAGGACTGGACGGGGGCACGGTGATACTCTCCTTCGGGGCCGTGGTATGCGTCTGATCTCCCAGCGTACCACGGCCCCGGTTCCGGTGTTGACCGACACCCTGTGGTTCGGACCGCGCCGGACGCAAGGCAGAGCGTTGGACAGCAACGGAGCCGTATGAGTCAAATTGACCCGAATCGTTTTGCGCCGAAA
>JAHEDQ010000143.1 GCA_024641125.1 Candidatus Competibacteraceae bacterium
ATCCGGCAAGCAACCGGAGTTGGAAAAGCCCCTCCACCAGGGCACGGAAATCGACATCCAGGCCCCAGCCCTGTTGCCCGAGAGCTACCTGCCCGACGTCCACACGCGTCTGATCATGTATAAGCGTATTGCCAATGCCGATGACCTCGAGGGGTTGCGGGAACTGCAGGTGGAGATGATCGACCGTTTCGGTCTGTTGCCAGAGCCGGCCAAGACCCTGTTCAGGGTGACCGCCCTCAAACTGAAGACCGGAACGGTGGGGGTGCGCCGCATAGAGGCAGGCCCCAACGGCGGGCGGATTCTGTTTGCCGAGGACCCGAACATCAATTTCAACACCATCATGCGCTTGATTCAGGAGCGATCCAGCATTTACCGTCTCGATGGTCAGGATCGTCTGCGCTTTACCCTGCCGCTGCCGGATGCGGAAAGCAGGATTAAGACCGTGGACCAGTTGTTGACCGACATTGCGGCATGAATCCAGGGGGCACGAATGTGCAATTCGGGCGAATCATGATGGGAGTAACGCTGTGACAAATCCAACGCCTGCGCGCATCCTGGCGACCACCTGCCTGGTCATCGGGCTGATGACAACTGCCCTCTCGGCCCAGGCGGCGGGATACGCCATAGAGGTGCTGGTGTTTGAGAATCTGTACCCGGACGACTCTGAGACCTTCGATCCCGACGCCGGGGTGCCGGACATGATGGGCACCACTGAGTACAGCCCAGCCGCCCTGGGCCTTGCCGGCGTGGCACAGAGCCTGCGACAAAGCGCCAACTACCGGGTGCTCGCACACAAAGCCTGGGTGCAGCCCGAGAACCGCTCCACACCAACAACGGTATTCGGCAGCGAGGGCGGTGGCACCCTGGAGGGTACGGTCCAGGTGGAGCGACGGCGTTATCTGCACGTCAGCGTCGATCTTCTGTTTCAGGATGCCCAGCTCGAGTCGGTCCGGGTGAAAGAGGACCGGCGTATGCGCAGCGAGGAGCTGCACTATCTGGATCATCCGAAAATTGGCGTGCTGACGATAGCGCGCCCGCTGTAGGCCCCGTAGCGACTGGGGAAGACGGAATCGGGGGTGTCAGATCGCGGGAATCGCCTGTTCCAGCAGTCGCCTGACCTGCTCCATACCCCCGCTCAGCGTTTCGGCCAGCTGGTCCATGTCGATTGCGCCCATCGCCTTGCCGGCCGCCCAGTTGGCGACCACCGCGCAGGCGGCGTACTGGAGTCCGAGCTCCCGGGCCAGGGCCGCCTCGGGCATGCCGGTCATTCCCACCAGATCGCAGCCGTCACGCTCCATTCGTTCGATCTCGGCGGCGGTTTCCAGCCGTGGGCCCTGGGTCGCGCCATAGGTGCCCCCGGCCCGGACCACAACCCCTGCCCTTTGAGCGGCACGGATCAATCCATCACGTAGGGTCTCGCTGTATGGATGGGTGAAATCCACGTGAGTGACGCTGGTCAGATCATGCTCGAAGTAGGTGTGTCCCCGGGACCAGGTGTAGTCGATGATCTGATCCGGTATTGCCAGAGACCCCGGTCCCAGTTCCGGGTGGATTCCACCGACCGCGGCCACCGCTACGATTTTCTCCACGCCGATCTGTTTCAGGGCCCAAAGATTGGCCCGGTAGTTGACCTTATGGGGCGGGATGGTGTGCTGGTAACCGTGCCGGGCCAGAAATACGACCTGGTTGCCGAACAGCTCGCCATAGGTCACCGGGCCGGAGGGCTCGCCCCAGGGGGTGGGCACCATGCGCTTGCGCTTTATCTGCAGCCCGTTGAGAGAGGTGAGCCCGGTGCCGCCGATGATGGCGATTTCGCTCAAACCGCTTGGTCCCGGCCCAGCGCGTAAATGCCTGGCAGATTGCGCAGGCATTCCTTGTAGTCCATGCCGCAGCCGAACACATACCGGTCTTCCACGTCCAGCGCCTTGAAATCCACTTGAAAACCGGGCACTTTGCGGTCGTGCAACTTGTCCACCAGGACCGCTGATAACACCCGCCCGGCGCCCCGTCCACGCAGATCCTCCACCACCGCGGCCAGGGTGTGGCCCTCATCGAAGATATCGTCCACCACCAGCACGGTTCGCCCTTCAACGGGAACGCTGGGGGGTACACGCCAGTCCAGCTCCTGGCCGCGCAACCCGCTACGATAACGGGTGGCGTGCAGGTACCCCATCTCGATGGGAAACTGCAGCCGGGTCACCAGCCAGGCGGTGGGGATAAGTCCGCCATTCAGCACGGACATGATGATGGGGTGGCTGGCGGCCAACTGATCGCTGATGCGCTCGGCCATTGCATCCACCGCCGCATCCACCTGATCGGCGGACCACAGGAGATCGGCGTTCGCGAGGACGGCTTCCGCCTCGGGCGCCGTCGCGGGGGTGCCGGACATCAGTAGGTGAATGTAACGGTGTCGTCGTCCATCGCCTCGCTGATCACGTAGGCTCCGCCCACGGTCTCTTCAATCTCGGGGATCAGGTCGTCGCCCCACAACTCCAGTGTCGGGGTGCAGACCTTAAACTTCACGCCGGCCTCATGCGCGTCCTTGATGAAGTCATACACCGACTTGGGGCTGCCTTCCTGCACCGTCAGCTTCTCGGCCACCCCTTTGAGGGCCAGCTCGCCGGCGCGACCGGTCAAGATCACCTCCACGTCATACTCCATGGCGGCTGCAACAGTCGCCTGAAAAAAAGGTGCGCCCAACTCGGATCCGTTGGTGGGGTCCGTGTTGACCATCACGATCATCAATTTATCAGCCATGTCTCGTCTCCTCGGACAAGGGTCTGCATCAAATCTGGGGCCGGAATTATAAGGAGGTCCTTACACCAACACCACCCAATGACATTCTTATATTCCGATAAACTGAACCGTGCCCTGATCCAAGTCAGAGGTCCATGTCCAACAAAGGATTTTCGTCATAGGACAGCACCGTATCCACCGCCTTCTTCCAATGCTGACTGCGGCCCAGCCGGGCACGTGTCGGCTTGTTGCGGCCATGCATCCGAATAAGACGCAGGTGTGAGACCGGATCGTCCCATGGGCCCAGGTGGTCCAGTATGCGAACCGCCGCGCTGCGCTCGTTACAGGCCAAAACCATGTCGCAGCCCGCTTCCAGCGCCAACCGCGCCCGCGCCTCGGGCTCTCCGGCCCACTCGGCGCCGGCCATGTCCAGGTCGTCGGAAAACACCAGGCCCTGAAAGCGCAATCGGTCCCGCAGCATTTGACGGATCCATACGGTGGAAAATCCGGCCGGCCGGCTGTCGATCTCCGGATAAACCACATGGGCCATCATCAAAGCGGCGATGCCGTAGTGGCTGAGGCGTTCAAACGGCACCAGATCACGGGTCAACAGTTCCGACAGGGGCCTCGAGTCCACCGGCAGTTCCCGATGGGAATCGGCCGCAACGCTGCCGTGCCCGGGAAAGTGCTTGCCGGTTGCCTCCATGCCGGCACGGCGCATCCCGATCATATAGGCCCGGGCCAGTTCGGCCACGCACTCGGGATCGCTGTGGAAGGCACGATCACCGATCACCCCGCTGACACCGCAGTCCAGGTCCAAGATCGGCGCGAAACTCAGATCGACTCCGGCACTGCGCAACTCGATGGCCATCAGCCAGCCGCTGATGCGGGCCAGGCGCAAACCCTGCTCTCGGTTCCGGTCATAGCAATGCCCCAGGGAGCGGACCGCTGGAAGATGGGTGAAGCCGTCCCGGAACCGCTGCACCCGCCCGCCCTCGTGATCGACCGCCACCAGCAGGCGTGGCCGGCGCAGGGCGTGAATCTGAAGATTCAGTGCCTGCAGCTGGTCGATCGACTCGAAGTTGCGGGTAAACAGGATGACGCCCCCCACCAGCGGGTGGCGCAGCAAATCCCGTTCTTCGTGGGTGAGTTCACAGCCCTGCAGGCCGATCATGACGGGACCGAGAGACATGCTGAAATCAACTCGTGGCTGGATGGCGACTGTAGAAGGTTTATCGAATGTGCACACCGGTTCCGACTGGAATCCGGTCGAAAAGATCCAGCACATGCGCGTTGCGCATGCGGATACAGCCATGGGATCGGGGCACGCCCATGGGCTCGCTGTCGGGACAGCCGTGTATGTATATGTAACGCCGCATTGAGTCCACCGACCCCAGACGATTGCGACCGGGCTCACAGCCCGACAGCCAGAGTATCCGGGTCAGAATCCAGTCCCGTTCGGGATGACGCAGACCCAGCTGGGCGTGGTAGATCTCTCCGGTGGGTCGACGTCCGCAAAACACCGTGTTGAGCGGTTGTCCGTCGCCGATCTTGGCCCGCACGATGTGGAGGCCCCGGGGCGTACAACCGCTGTTGAACTGCTCCCCCGGGCCCTTGAACGCACTCGAGATCGGGTAGCTCCGCTGTTCCGTAGGATCTTCCAGCAGCAGGGTTTGACGCCCAAGATCAATGACCAGGTGCGGCATCACCTCGGTCTGGTTCTGGTCCGCTGACCGACACGGTTCCAGCCTAGCCATCACCGATCCGTGTCGCCCGATCCCCAGGTGGGCCACGGGGCGCTGACCAGGGATGCGTTTAAATATCTCGGGTCACCCGACACTTCTTCACCGACCCAGGCGGGGCGCTCGAACGCTTCGTTCACAGAATCCAATTCCACCTCTGCCATCACCAGTCCGGCATTGTCGGCCTCAAATACGTCCACTTCCCACAGGTGGCGACCCACCGGCACCTTGAAACGGCGCTTGGACAGTACTGGTCTCATGCAAAGTGACGCAATCATCGCCTCCGCATCCGCGACCGGGATCGGGTACTCGAACTCCTGGCGCTCTATCGTTCCGTTGCCGCCTTTGATGGTGAGCCGAGCTTCATCACCCTGACGACGCACCCGCACCGAGCATGCTTCGGCAACATGAAGATAGGCCTGGACCATGGGCGTACCCTGATCCGCCGCCACTCGCCAGTCGTCATTCACGACCAGAAATTTTCGCTCGATTTCAACACCCATGGGCTGCATTCAAACAGGGCGGGAGCAGACCTGCAAGCGTCGATGGGTGCCGGGTCCGATGTTTGTCCGATCTAGGGCCTGCCGCGACCTCCGCGAACAACTCCGGGCTTCACCAAGCTCGGCCGGAGTGCTTTCGGAGAAGGCGTCATGACGCCCGTTCCGGCGGCTGGAAACCCACGCATGCGCGCGTGCCGCCGCCCGGGCGTCGATTCAATGTCAGCGTCCAGCCAAAACCGTCCACGAGACGTTTGACGATGGTCAGCCCGACCCCCCAGCCCGTGCTGTCCCCGCGCCCCGTGCCACGCTGAAACGGCTTGAGCAGACTGGACACCTCAGCCTCGGAGATACCGACTCCGCTGTCCTCGATGGTCAATCCATCCCCGGTCAATGTCACGCTGACAACCCCGCGCTGGGTGTAGAGAAAGGCGTTACGGATCAGGTTGCCCACCAGGATGGACAACACACGGTCCGTCACAAAAAGCGCCGGCACGGCCGTGCAGGTGTAGGCGACCCGAACCGGTTTACCCTCCAGGATAGGTCGGGCCCGCTCGATCTCGGTGCTGACCACGTGTTCCACATCCACCGGGTCAGGCGTCAAGGCCTGGTCCGCTTCCCGGGCCAGCAGCAGAAACACATCCACCAGTTCGGCCATGTCACCGGCGGCGGCCTCAATTTGCCGAACCTGCTTGAGGGTCCGCGGTGGCAGTGTCTCCTCCGCCAGCAACGCCGAGGCGGCGAGCCGGATCACCGTGATCGGGGTGCGCAGCTCGTGACTGGCATCCCGGGTGAAGGCGCGCTCACGCTCCACGAACGCCCGGATGCGGTCGGTGTACTGGGCCAACGCCTGGGTCAACACCCGGACTTCGAGATCGCTTGCATCGTCGATGTCGATCTCCGAACTGGGCCTCAGCGGATCCAAGGTTCCCACCTGCTGCGCCAGCCGAACCAGGGGTGAGACCGCCTGTTGCGAGAGCCGGTACGCGATCCAGGTGGCGGAGTAGATGATCACCAGCACGATGGCCAGGGGTACGAGGCCGAAATAGAAAGTCAGATCGCTGACCCGCTCACCCTTGAACTCGAACAGCAGGCGATCACTGTCAGATTGGGCAACATAGACGGCGGAATATCCATCGGCGGCATCGGCCAGCGGATGATAGCCGGGCCCAAGGTCACGCAGATGGTGCGGTGCCGGACGGTCATCCGAGATCCGGTAGGATCGCAGATTCACGGTCTGCGGAAGAGGGGCCCCAGGTGATGCGGCGAGCTGTTGCAGGTAGTAGCCGGCCTCTTCTTCAAGGGCCTTGCGGATCAGCACGTCCTGCAATATGAAACGGGCGGCCAGAACCCCAAGCAGAGCGGTCAGGCTGATGAAGACGGCCTGGAGCACAAAGGCCCGGACCAGTCGATGCCCGACCCCGCGCCTAGTCGCCATCCGGGACGCCGAGACGATATCCGAAATTTTGCACGGTTTGGATCAGGGGCTTAGAAAACGGTTTGTCCACCGCCTTGCGCAGATTGTAGAGATGGCTGCGCAGCGCGTCGCTGTCCGGTACCAGCTCACCCCAGACGCGACGTTCCAGCTCGCGCCTGGGCACGACACGGGGCGCGGCTCGCATCAGCTGCACCAGAATCTTGAAGCCGATGGGCGACGGATTCAACACGGTGCCGGCGCGACGCACCGTGTGGGTTGCCGTATCCAGGGTAAGATCTTCTACCTGCAGGATTTCGGGCCTGACCTCGCCACGGTAGCGGCGTACCAGGGCCCGGGCTCGGGCCTCGAGTTCGCGGACGTCAAACGGCTTGACCAGATAATCGTCGGCCCCCGCGTCCAGTCCGGCGATCTTGTCCTCCAAAGTATCCCGCGCGGTCACCATCAGCACCGGTGTATCGATTCGCGCCTCGTTCCTGAGCTGCCCACAGACTTGCAGACCGTCCAGACCGGGAAGCATCAGATCGAGGACGATCACGTCATAGGCATGGTCCTTGGCCAGGCGCAGACCTGCCGGACCGTCCGCGGCATAGTCCACGGCGATGCCCCGCCTCTCCAGATGGTCGTAGACCAGTTCCGCGATGGGGCGATGGTCCTCCACCAGCAACACGGAAAATCCACAATTGTCCTGCACGCCGTCCTCCCGCATCGGTATCCGCCGATAATGGGTCCAGTGTGCCTGAGCCGGAACCCGCACTGAAGCGGTGCCTCGGCACGGGCGTCGACCATCGAAGTTCAAGGCATCGTATCGGAGCCGTCCACGGGCGACCTTCCGGCCTGATCGGCCGATCGGTAAATACTGCTGGGCCATGCGGCATCGATCTGCTCCGCTAAAACGACGACACCTGCCAAGATCAGGCAGCTGCGACCGGTGACCCGCCGCGTCTCAAAACCATACGACCAAAAGCCGTATCCACAGATCTCGAGCAAGTCGCTATCATAGAGCCTCTTTGCCGCTCACCCGTTGCCGGCATCGGAATCATCGACCCGTGCCCCGAACTATGGATCCAGTCATGAAGCCAACACAGACTCTTGTCACTGCGTCTCTACTGACGTTGCTCTTGCTGCCCAGCTCAGGTTTGAGCCAAGACTATCGAATCGGCAGCTTGGCCGTAGACCAGGCCTGGGCCCGCGAGTCTCCGCCAACGGTCACCAACGGGGCCGCGTTCATGACCATCACCAACCGCGGCACATCCACCGACCGTCTGATGAGCGCTGACGCAGAGGTCTCCGAGCGGGTGGAACTCCATACCCACCTGATGGATCAAGGGGTAATGCGGATGCGTCAGGTAGACTCAATAGAACTGAAGCCGGGGGAAGTCACAGAGCTCAAACCCGGTGGACTGCATGTCATGTTCATCGGGCTCAAAGCACCGTTCAAGGCGGGCCAACAAGTGCCTGTCACACTGCGTTTCGAACGGGGAGGAAACCTGGAGATCGAAGTGCCGGTGAAAACCATGGATGAGGCCGGGGCGATGATGCATAAACACAGCGCGCCCGAAGCGCAATAACACCCACCCTATGATGTATTAAATTACATTATATAAAACCAATAAAACTATGTTTTTTCTTTAATTGTTTATGCATACTAGCCTGTGCCGCATGCGGTCGAGTTTACTCAAACGGGCAAGGCGGGCGGCCTGGCCGGAGGCGGCTGAGCGATAGAGCGAAGCCGGGCGAGCTTGGTTCGGCATGGCCGGCCACAGTGCGCACGGTCACTTGATACGCCGGTCCGCGGTGGACCGGAGATAAAGCTATACTGGGTCCATGTGCGGCCGTTTCGATTTACACACCTCGGTGCACGAGCTTACTCGTATGCTGCGGGCAGGCGTTACGGTGGAGCCGCCACCGCGCTATAACGTGGCGCCCACACAGCCCATCGGCGCCATCCGCACCGGCCATGACGGGGCTCGCGAACTGGTGACACTGCGCTGGGGTCTGGTGCCTTCCTGGAGCAAGGGCCCCGACACCCGTTACAGCATGATCAACGCCCGTGCTGAAACCGTTGCGCAAAAGCCGGCCTTCCGCAAAGCGCTACAGAGCAGGCGTTGCCTGATTCCCGCCAACGGCTTCTATGAGTGGCGCCGCGGGCCCGCCGGTAAACAGCCCTATTACATCGCGGTGGCGGGTCAGCCGGTCTTTACCATGGCGGGCCTCTGGGAACGCTGGACCGACCCCGACGGCCATGTCGTCGAGTCGTGTACCATCATCACCACCCGGGCCAATCAGGTCATCAGCAGCCTGCACGATCGCATGCCGGTCATTCTGCTGCCGCCCGACTGGGATCGCTGGCTGGACCCCGCAGTGACGCGGGCACAGCAGATCGACTCATTGCTCGCCCCCCTGGCCGACGCAGTCACCATCACCTACCCGGTCAGCACCCACGTGAACAATGCCGCGCACGACGATGCACGCTGTATCGAAGCACTTGGCGGGTAGCTCAAATACCTTGACGGAGCCAACTGGCCGAATTAGCTTAGGTGAATACGCCCCAAAAGGGCGTCAGTCGTAGACACGTTTTTCCGGCGGTGACCCTGCCAGGAGCTGTACGTCATGATCTGTTCACATCGCGACCACACTCGATTTCCATCCACCGTTCGCGCCGCCGAACCGTTTGATCACGGCGACCGCCCCCCCCACCGATAGTCGACCGATTAGGTCGCGCATGCATTGCGATTCGATCGGCGTTCGGGTCGACCTGGCATGGCAGCGCAGCAATCCAGCGCCGCCGCTCACTTCGAATTCGAAATCTGAACTCCATCATGGGGGACCGAAACCATGGCGCTCGCACAAGTTTCTCTGAACGACAAATACGAGCTTGAATCAGGCCGCGTCTACCTGACCGGCGTTCAGGCGCTGGTGCGGCTGCCCATCGTTCAGCGACAACGCGATGCCGCACGCGGGCTGAATACGGCTTGTTTTATCTCCGGATACCGCGGATCGCCCCTGGGCGGTTTCGATCAAGCCCTGTGGAACGCCAAGCCGTTTCTGCAGCGCAACCACATTCATTTCCAACCGGGCGTCAATGAGGACCTGGGTGCCACCGCCGTGTGGGGCAGTCAGCAGGTAAACCTGTTTCAGGGCGCACGCTACGACGGCGTATTCGGCATGTGGTACGGCAAGGGCCCCGGCGTAGACCGCAGCGGCGATGTGTTCAAGCATGCCAACGCGGCCGGCAGTTCCAGGTATGGCGGTGTGCTGGCGGTGGCAGGTGACGACCATGCCTGCAAGTCCTCTACCCTGCCCCACCAAAGCGAGTATGCCTTCATGGACGCCGGCATGCCGGTGCTGAACCCGGCCGGCGTGCAGGAAGTGCTGGATCTTGGGCTGTTCGGCTGGGAATTGTCGCGCTTTTCGGGCTGTTGGGTGGGCTTCAAGACCATTGCCGAAACAGTGGATGCATCGGCGTCGGTTCATGTGGACCCGAAGCGTGTAAAGATCGTCCTGCCGGAGGATTTTGCGCTGCCTGAATCCGGCCTGCATATCCGCTGGCCCGATCGCCCGCTGGAACAGGAACACAGGCTGCACCAGTACAAACTGTACGCCGCGCTCGCCTTTGCCAAGGCCAATGGGCTCAACCGGGTCGTCATCGACAGTCCAGAACCGCGCTTCGGCATCGCCACCACAGGCAAATCCTATCTCGACGTGCGTCAGGCGCTGGAGGACCTGGGCATCGACGACGACATGGCCGCGGACATCGGACTGCGGGTATTCAAGGTCGGCATGAGCTGGCCGCTGGAGCGGGAGGGTGTGCGGACCTTCGCCGAGGGACTGGAAGAAATTCTGGTGGTGGAGGAGAAAAGAGGCCTGATCGAGAATCAACTCAAGGAACAGCTCTACAACTGGCGCGAGGATGTGCGACCTCGGGTGGTGGGTAAATTCGATGAGCAGCGCAACTGGATTCTGCCCTCCACCGGCGAACTGACTCCGGCCCAGATCGCCCGGGTCATTGCCGACCGTATTGGCACCTTCTACACCAGTGAGCGTATCCAGCAGCGACTGGGCTTTCTGCAGGCCAAGGAAAAGGCGCTGGCCAAACCGAGACTGCTGCTGGAACGGGTACCGCACTTCTGCTCCGGGTGTCCCCACAATACTTCCACCAAGGTGCCGGAGGGCAGCCGCGCCCTGGCCGGCATCGGCTGCCACTACATGGCGACCTGGATGGATCGCGACACCGACACCTTCACCCAGATGGGCGGCGAAGGGGTACCCTGGATCGGCCAGGCCGCGTTCACCGACACCCCGCATGTGTTTGCCAACCTGGGGGACGGAACCTACTTCCACTCGGGTCTGCTGGCCATTCGCGCCGCCATGGCGGCCGGGATCAACATCACCTACAAGCTGCTGTTCAATGACGCCGTGGCCATGACCGGTGGGCAACCGGTGGAGGGCGGATTAAGCGTGCCGCAGATCAGCCATCAGCTGTTCGGCGAGGGTGTGCGCCGGATCGCGGTGATGAGTGACCAACCGGAAAAGTACACGGATAAAAGTGCGTTTGCCGCCGGCGTAAGCTTTCACCACCGCCAGCAACTGGACGCATTGCAGCGGACGCTGCGGGAAACCCCGGGCGTATCGGTGCTGATCTACGACCAGACCTGCGCGGCTGAACAGCGGCGCCGGCGCAAACGCGGGCTGGTGGAAGATCCGCCAAGACGCGCCTTCATAAACGAAGCGGTGTGCGAAGGCTGCGGGGATTGCGCGGTCCAGTCAAACTGCCTTTCCGTCGTGCCGGTGGAAACCGAGATGGGACGCAAGCGCGCCATCGATCAGTCGTCCTGCAACAAGGACTTCAGTTGCGTCGGAGGGTTCTGCCCCAGTTTCGTGACCATCCACGGCGGCAGCTTACGCAAGCCCAAGGGACTGGGCCCGATCCCATTCCCGGATCTGCCGGATCCGAAACTGCCGGACTTGGGCTCACCCTACGGCATCGTCGTCACCGGAGTGGGTGGCACCGGTGTGGTGACCATAGGCGCCCTGCTGGGCATGGCCGCGCACCTCGAGGGAAAAGGTGTAAGCGTACTGGACATGACCGGCCTGGCCCAAAAAGGCGGCTCCGTGGTCAGCCATGTGCGCATCGCCGCCACGCCCCAGGACATCAATGCGGTGCGCATCGCCGCCGGCAACGCCCGGCTGTTGCTGGGCTGCGATCTGGTGGTGGCGGCCGGGGCCGAGGCCCTGGCCAAGGTCACCCGGGACGTCACCCATGCGGTGATCAACAGCCACCAGTCGATCACCTCGGGATTTCTCAAGGATCCGGACCTGAAGTTCCCGGCCCATTCCATGGAACGGGCCATTGTCAACGCAACCGGGCAAGGCAAAACCCACCTGCTGAACGCGACGCGCCTGGCCACCGGACTGATGGGGGACGCGATCGCCGGCAACCTGTTCATGCTGGGGTACGCCTATCAATGCGGATTGGTGCCAATCTCAGGGGAAGCGATTGACCGAGCCATCGAGTTGAACGGGGTCGCCATCGAGGCCAACAAACAGGCCTTTGTCTGGGGCCGACGAACCGCCCATGATCCCGCCGCGGTGGAGCGCCTGGTCCAGCCCGGTTCAACGGCGCAGGTACGCCTTGAGCGACTGGACGACATAGTCAAGCACCGAATGGCGCACCTCACTGCCTACCAGAACGCCAGCTTGGCCAGCCGCTACCAGACATTGGTGCAGCGTGTGCACGCGGCGGAGGAAGCGCTGCTGCCGGGCCACACCGAACTGAGCAAGGCGGTGGCCCGCAACTATGCCCGGCTGCTGTCCTACAAGGACGAGTACGAGGTGGCGCGGCTGTTTACCGACGGGCGTTTTCGCCAGAGCCTGGAGGACCGCTTCGAGGGCGACTACACGCTGACGTTCCACCTGGCCCCACCGGTGTTCGCCCGGTCCGACCCCAACACGGGTCATTTGATCAAGCAACGATACGGGCCCTGGATGATGCGCGCATTCCGTGTGCTGGCGAAACTGCGGGGCCTGCGCAACACGCCGCTGGACGTCTTTGGCTACGCCGCCGAGCGACGTACCGAACGCGCCCTGATCAAGGAGTATGAAATCACCTTGGAGCAGCTGCTGGCCGAGCTGTCTCCGCATAACCACGATATCGCGGTGGAAATCGCAGTCCTGCCCCAGAGTATTCGGGGTTACGGCCATATCAAGGAGGCCAACCTGGCCAGCACCCGGGCACGGCTGACGGAGCTGATGGCCGCTTTCCAAAATCCACCGTCCCTGGCG
>JAHEDQ010000322.1 GCA_024641125.1 Candidatus Competibacteraceae bacterium
GCGCCGTCGTGTCCGTGCTGCGCTTCTTTCAGGAGTGGGTGCAGCGCAGCCGCAATCAGGTCATCTCCGCCCGCTCCACCTTCAGTTTCGGCCTCGATGCGTTCGGTTCCACGATCAACAACAACGGCCTGCCGGACAGCGACTTTGTCACCTGGATACCCCAGTTTCAATGGGTGCGCCGTTTTGGCGAGCGGGGGCATCAGCTGTTCTTTCGGTTCGACGGCCAGGTGTCCAGCAACAGCCTGTTGCCGATCGAGAAATTCAGCGTGGGCGGGCTGGACAGCGTGCGCGGCTACCGCAGCAACCAGTTGGTGCGCGACCGAGGCTATGCGGCATCGCTGCAGTACCAGGTGCCGGTCTTCAAAAACCCCACCGGCATGCGCAACCTGCAGTTCGCCGCCTTCGTGGACACCGGCTATGCAGAGAACAAAACCGGACCGGAGATCAATCCCAACAGCATCACGGGCGTGGGCGTCGGCCTGATCTGGGACCCGGACCGCCGCGTCCACCTGGAGCTCTACTACGCCAATGGGCTCAAGGATGTCCCCAAGGGCGGGGAGTACAGCATCCAGGACGAGAGTCTGTATTTCCGGCTGGTCGCCACGCCCTGGTAGGCCTGGCGGCGTGTGAACACGCCACACTGGTGGGCATGATACGGCGTTGAAAACGCCCTCAGAATGCGCATTTACTCAGTGTAAACTGCGCTTTCTCGGCCGTTTTTGCCTTGCGGAAATGCAACGAACCTGGGACCCATGTCACGGGTGGTGTAAGCCCTCGGAAGGGCAGCTGCAGCGAAGCGTCAACCACCGCGCTGCAACTGCCGCATTCGCCCGACGACTAACCGCCCACCTGGGCCCGGTCGTAGGCCGCGCCTTCTTCCAGACCCACTTGCTCCAGCAGGGCCGCACGCAGCGCCCGGCTCTCCGTGTCGCCCGGGTTGCTGTCGATTCGACGTGACAGCGTGTCCACCGCGTCGTACCAAATGCCGGCTTCGGCCAGCGCCACGGCGTCACCCGCCCCGGCGCCCACCGCCGTGTCGCTGCGGATGATGGCGCCACCGGCGAGAACGTCCTTGGAGCGCTGCGCCGGGTCCACCACCACCGCGACAAACCACTGATACTCCACCCCGGGTGTCAGGGTCACGCCGTGTTTCGACAGATCCACCGCGTGCACACCGGGTTGCACCGGTCCCGGGATCTGGATGTCCAGCACCGGCTTGGCCGCATCCTGGATGGAGCGGGTGTCGGTGATGGCGATTTCAACCGGCTCCTGCACCGTCTCCGACAGGAACCAGTAGATGGTCGGGCTGGCCGCGGTGGTCAGGCCGGCCGACTCCGGCGCCAGCACGTCCAGCGCAACTTCCTGGGTGTCGGCCCCGCGCACGCCACCGCCGACCCGCATTTTCGGCGCGCCCCGCAGGGGGGGCTTGAAGCTGATGTTCACCGATGGCGGCGCCACCGCCGTGGGATCGTTTTCCGCCGCCGTGACGGGCAGGGCCAGGGTTATGGCAAAGGCCAGACTCGACAGCAGAAACGGCAAATACAATTTACGTCGTATGTTCATGTTCAATCCCTGATGTTGGGCCTGGGTCGACGCCTGGGGAGCCTCCAATCTGCTTGGTCCAGAATATAGCGGCTCCTTAGCGTTCAGCAGGCGGTTCTAGACGCGGTGACGGCTCACACCGCGACCCTCCGGATTTCCCCGGCGTTGCTTAAAGCCAGTTCCCGATCAGGAGAAACGGGCTCCAATAGCCGGGGTGCCAGTAGCGAAGATCCTCCGATAATAACAGTTGCGCCCGGTGCAGGGCTTCGGCCTTGGACACGGCGGGGTCCTGGAGCTGGTTGTAGAACTCCGACACCAGCGCCGCCGAGGCAGGATCGTTGACCGTCCACAGGGTGGCCAGGGCGCTGCGTGCGCCGGCCTTGACCGCCACCCCGGCAAGCCCCAGCGCCGCCCGGTCGTCGCCCGCCGCGGTCTGGCAGGCGCTCAGGGTCAGCAGTTCCACCGCGTCGTCGCGGAACTTGGTGGTGCCGATGAACTGCTCCAGGGCGTTCATGCTCATCTTGTCGTCATAGGTGAGCAGGAAGGTGTCGTCCACGTCCCCTTCGAACTGGCCGTGGGAGGCGATGTGCACGATGGTGTACGGCGTCTGGTTGAGTTCTCGCTCCATGTTGGGGCTGGTGAACGCCTGATTCCGGAGCACCGTGCCGTCGAAGGTCTGCTGGATGTCGTCCAGCTCCTGTTCGACGCTGGGCAGCCCCGGGAAACCCTGCACCGGGTCGGACAAACCGTTGGCCAGGATCTGCAGCTCGCCCCGTTCGATGGGTTGCGGGTCGGTCAGCGTCAGGCCGGGCGTGGTGGCCATGGCGTAGCGCGCGCCCAGAAAATGTTTGCCGTCGTGCAGGGCCGCCAGGGGGATGGTGCGCAGGGGGCCGTCGGGCACGATCACCAGGGTGCTGATCTCCCGCTGCCCGAGTTCCGGGTCTATGGGCGCCACCAGCCAGTCGTACAGTTGCCGGGCATGGGGGTAATACTCGTGCGTGGTGCGCTTTTCCAGCTTGGCCCGGAACGCCCGGATCTCGTTGGTCAGGGTGGTCGAGTCCACCGGCACGGTGTAGCGGGTGAGACCGTCCGGCAGGCTCACCAGGACTTCCGTCCGATCCGGCAGCACGATGGGATAGAGGGCGGCGGTGCCCGGGTCGAGACGGTCTATGCCCGATGTCTTGGCCTGCAGCGATGCGACGCAATCGTCCTGGAAATAGTCCTCCAGCTCCGCGCTTTTCAGCAGCTCCACCGTGTCCCGGGCCCGGAGCAGGTCCTCGGTGCCGGCGTCCGCGTCGGTGGAGGCGGCGGACCGCAGCAACAACAGGTCGGCCAGGCCGAAGTAAATGGGCCCCACGGAATCGCGAAACGAGGTCTGGCGCGCCCGCAGGCCGGTGTTCACGTCCTGGCGGATCGACTCCAGCGTGTACACGGACTGCTCGAACGACAGGACGGCGAGATCCTGTTCCCCCGATGCCTTGAGGATCCGCCCGCTCTGCCACTGCCAGCGATACAATGGATCGTCCAGGTTGGCCCGCTGGGCCGCGAATATGGCCCGCTGCGTCAGCCCCAGCGCCTCGTCGTAGCGGCCGGCGCGTTCGTACAGCTCGCCCTGGTAACCCAATGCATAGGACTGGGCCCGCAGGTCCCCGACCTGCTCGGCGTCGGTGGCTGCCTGGTTCAACAGGGTTTGCGCCTGGCGGGCCCAGGCCGCCTGCTGGTTGCCGGCGTCGGCCGCCAGCCGCTGGTAGAGCCGTCCGATGCTGATGGTGGTGTAGATTTTTTCGTGGTTGTCGGGCAATGCCTGGAGCCGGGGCGTGGCCTGATCCAGGGTTCTGGCGGCAGCTTCGGGATTGTCGTTCTCCAACTGAACCCGGGCCAGATTGGCCGAAGCCCGCAATGCCAGGGCGTTGTCCTGCGCCCGGGACGCGGCGTCGATGGCC
>JAHEDQ010000144.1 GCA_024641125.1 Candidatus Competibacteraceae bacterium
CTACTTGACCACGCGCAGTCCCGGGCGCTTGCGATCGGAGCCCGAGGTATCGGGACCGTCGCTGGGTGAACCCGGATCACCGCCTGACTCCTCATTAAACATCATGCCGTGGCCGTTCTCACGGGCGTAAATCGCCAGCACGCATGACACTGGAAACGATACCCGTCGGGCGGCGCCGCCAAAGCGGGCACTGAACTCGATGGTTTCGTTTCCGAGCTGTAGCGCCTGAACCGCCCCGGGATCGATGTTCAGCACGATGCGTCCGTCCTGGACATACTGCACCGGTACATCCACCGTCTTCCCGGCGACACTGACCAGCACATGGGGCGTCATCTGGTTTTCCAGTATCCAGTCGTACAGGGCGCGGATCAGATAGGGGCGGCTGGAAGTCATGCGGTCGACATCCGGGGTTCGCAGTGGATTGCGTCAGTTCCGCATCTCGCGCTCGGGTTCAGACAGACTCGACCTGAACGAGTCCCGCTCAAAAAGACGATCTGCATAGTCCAAAACCCCCGTGGCCTGAGGCGGCAGTCGCACGCCCAATTGGGGCAAGCGCCACAGAATCGGCAAGATGGTGCAATCCACCAAAGCAAAATCCTCACTCAGGAAAAAAGGTTTGGCGGCGAACACGTCCGCAGTCGCGGACAGGCTGTCTCGCAGCTCGTTGCGCGCGGCATCGGCATCCTTGCCACTCTTAGCCTGAGTAATGCGATCCGCAAGCGGATACCACTCGCGCTCGACCCGGGTCAAGGCCAAACGTGCCCGGGCCCGGGAGACCGGGTCCACCGGCATCAACGGAGGATGCGGAAAACGTTCGTCCAGATACTCGATGATCACCCGCGCGTAGTAGAGCACCAAATCCCGGTCCACCAGTGTCGGCACCGATCCATACGGATTGAGATCCATAAGATCTTCCGGAAAATCGTCCGATGCGATATTGGTGATCTCGAAGGTAATGCCTTTCTCGGCGAGCACGATGCGGGCCCTGTGGCTTTGCGCACAGGTGGGACTGGAAAACAGGGTCATGACGGATCGCTTGTTGGCAACAACGGCCATGGAAGCTCCTCAGATACATGTGAGAGACGACCCACGGCGGGTCGGATCGGGAAGGGCGCATCCGCGCCGGGCGAGGGCCGCGCTTCGGCGGGATCCTGCTGCCGAAAACGCACTGACCCTGGGCAGCCGGGCCACCCAGGGTTTCAAGCGTTGGGCATACTGCCCAACGCAGAGCGAGTCCGGCACTGGTGGATCAGTGGACGTCCTTCCAGTATTCCTTTTTAAGTAAGTAGAACACAACAATCATCAGAATCAGGAACAATACCACTTTGACTCCGAGGCTCTTGCGTTCCAGGGCAACCGGCTCGGCCATGTAGGACATGAAATTCACCAGATCGCGCATGGCCCGGTCAAATTCCACTGGCGTCATGGAACCGGCTTCCACCACCTCAAATCCTTCCAGAACCTGCTTTTCGTTGCCTTCGGCGTCGAGCTCGGTTTTGAAAACCGGTTCCTGCCATCCCTGCAGTTCCCACAGCACGTTCGGCATACCAACCTGGGCGAACACCGCGTTATTGGCGCCCAGGGGCCGTGTCGGATCGCGGTAGAAAGTGCGCAGATAAGTGTACAACCAATCCGCGCCGCGGGAACGCGCCGTCAGCGTAAGATCGGGCGGAGGCGCCCCGAACCAGCGGGCCGCATCGGCCTTGGGCATGGCGTTCTCCATCCGGTCGCCGACTTTGGCGCCGGTAAAGATCAGGTTGTCCGCAACTTGAGCATCGGTCAGCCGGGCATCCCGCGCGAACCGATTGTAGCGCTGGTGCTGCGCCGAGTGACAGCCCATACAGTAGTTGACGAACAAACGCGCACCGCGTTGCAGTGACGCGTGGTTCTCCGGATCGATGTTGGCCTGATCGAGATGATATCCCTCGCCTCCTGCAGCGACTGCGAATCCAGGCGACATGGTCAGGATCAGAGCAATGATCAAAGTCCTCATTTGTAGGTCACCCTCTCCGGAACCGCCTTGGTCGTATCCATTTTTGTGTAGATCGGCATCAGGAAAAAGAACAGGAAGTACACGAGCGAACACAGTTGCGCCAGCAGTGTGCGTCCCGGGCTCGGCGGTAGCGCCCCCAGATAGCCCAGGATAAGGAATGCGACCGTGAACGCGGCCAGAGCCCCTTTGTAGAGGTAGCCGCGGTAGCGAATCGACTTCACCGGACTGCGATCCAGCCAGGGCAGCAGGAACAGGACCACGATAGCGCCACCCATGGCGATTACGCCACCCAGTTTGTCCGGCACGGCGCGCAGGATTGCGTAGAACGGTGTGAAGTACCAGACCGGCGCGATGTGCTCCGGGGTTTTGAGCGGATCGGCCGGGACAAAGTTTGCATGTTCCAGGAAATAGCCGCCCATCTCCGGCGCGAAGAACACCACCAGAGCGAAAAACAGAAAAAACACGGAAAAGCCGAACAAATCTTTGACTGAGTAGTAGGGATGAAACGGGATGCCGTCCAGCGGGATACCGTTCTCGTCCTTCTTCTTTTTGATTTCGACCCCGTCGGGGTTGTTCGAGCCGACCTCATGCAAGGCGAGAATATGTGCGACCACCAGACCCAGCAACACAATCGGCAGGGCAATCACATGGAGCGCGAAAAAGCGGTTCAAAGTGGCGTCGGACACCACGTAGTCGCCGCGGATCCAAAGGGTCAGGTCCTCTCCGATGCCCGGGATCGCGCCGAACAGGGAAATGATGACCTGGGCGCCCCAGTAGGACATCTGGCCCCAGGGCAGCAGATAGCCCATGAACGCCTCGGCCATCAGTGCCACGTATATAAGGCAACCGAAGATCCAGATCAGCTCACGCGGTCCTTTATAGGAGCCGTAAAGCAGACCTCGGTACATGTGCAGATAAACGACGATGAAAAACGCCGAGGCGCCGGTGGAATGCATATAGCGTATGAGCCAGCCCCAGGGCACATCACGCATGATGTACTCGACCGAGGCAAAGGCTTCGGCCGCGGACGGCTTGTAGCTCATGGTCAACCACACGCCGGTGACGATCTGATTGATCAACACCAGCAGGGACAGGGCCCCGAAGTAGTACCAGATGTTGAAATTCTTGGGCGCATAGTAAGCGCCCATGTGTTCCCGCCACATCTTGGTGAGCGGAAAGCGATCGTCTATCCAGCCCAGGAGGCCCGTTGTTCCCTGAGTGTTTGCCATTTAAGCGGTCTCCGTATCGACGCCTACGACAATGCGGGTGTCTGTGACGTAGTTGTGCGGGGGCACCGGCATGTTGGTCGGTGCCGGGACGCTCTTGTAGACCCGGCCGGCCATGTCGAAACGCGAACCATGGCAGGGACAAAAGAACCCCCCTCGCCAGCTTGCACCCAGATCCTCCGGCGCCACCTCGGGGCGGTAGGTGGGCGAGCAACCCAGGTGGGTGCAGATCCCGATCATGACCAGGTACTCGGGTTTCAGTGACCGGTCCTGATTCTGCGCGTACGGCGGTTGCTGTGTGGTCACCTCGGAATACGGATCACGCAACTGATCGTCCAGCGTCGGCAGTTCTTCGAGTTGTTTCTCTGTGCGCCGCACAACCCAAACCGGTTTGCCCCGCCATTCCACCGTAACCAGCTGGCCGGGTTCCAGTTTGCTGATATCCACCTCCACCGGTGCTCCGGCGGCCTGAGCTCGCTCACTGGGTGACCAGGAGACCAGGAACGGCGCCGCCAGATAAGCCACGCCGACCCCGCCTACGACGGTCGCAGCGGCCGTCAGGAAACGTCGACGCCGGACGTCGATATTGTCTGCGGCGAAACTACTCATTCGGACCCCCTAGATTTGGCACCGGCCACTGGAACCGCTCGCGGCCGGTTTGTGCAATGCAAGATCGCAACTTTAACGATCACTAATACAAACCCGGGATTGTCCCGCAACCCCGCGAGCGGGGTCAACCCGAAGCAGCGCCGCCCCGAGGGTCTGATCAAACCGGATTCGGTATATCGACAAAGCGACAGTCGATGCCGAACGTGTCCGTTAGATGCTTACCGAGTGCCTGAACACCATATCGTTCCGTCGCATGGTGGCCGGCGGCGTAGAAGTGCAGACCGCACTCCCGGGCCACATGAACGGTCTGCTCGGATGCCTCGCCGGTAATATAAGCGTCTACGCCGATATCGACGACCGCCTCCAGAAATTCCTGAGCCGCGCCGGTGCACCATGCGATCCGGCGAATTTCATCCTCTGGCGCACCGATATGCAGCGGTGCACGTCCCAATGCGCGCTCGATCCGCTGAGCCAGGGCCGCTGCGGTGATCGTGCTGTCCAGCGTTCCGGTCCATACCAGATCCGACTCGGTTCCGTTCAGCAAAGGCCCTTCGGCCTTGAATTCAAGCACCCGCCCCAATTGGGCGTTATTACCAAAATCGGGGTGCGCATCGAGAGGAAGATGATACCCAAGCAAGCTGATCTCATTCTTGAGCAGGATCAATAGACGGCGGCGTTTCATGCCGCGTACACAGGGATCCTCGCCACGCCAGAAGTAGCCGTGATGCACCAGTACCGCATCCGCCTCGAGATCCACCGCCGCCTCGAGCAATGCCTCGCAGGCGGTCACACCGCATACGATGCGTTGAACCCGGGCGCGACCTTCCACCTGAAGGCCGTTGGGGCAATAGTCCTTGAAGCGTTCGGCCTGCAGGAGGCGGTCGATATGTTCGACCAACTCGGGCAGGGCAATCGCAGCTTGGATACCCGCCGTCATGCCAGGCACTTCGTCAACGCCTGCAAAAATCCGGCGGTCTCCGCCGGGCTCCCCACCGTGACACGCAGGCAGTCGTTCAAGGCCGAACCGGCGGCGGATACGTTCTTCACCAGAATCCCCCGCGCCCTCAACCCCTCAAAAACCACGTCGACAGTGCCTCGAGGAACGCGAAACAGAATAAAATTGGCTTGGCTGGGAAAAACCGTCAGCCCCGGAAGCGCCGCCATTGCCGCGGCCAAACCTTCGCGATCCGCGGCGATCTTCCGAGCCTGCTGTTCCAGCACCCCCATGTTGCTGAGTGCAAACTCAGCACTGACCTGAGTCAGGGTGTTGATGTTGTAAGGCAAACGCAACTTGTCCAGCTGACTCAGCCAGTCGGGCCTGCCCACCAGGAATCCAAGCCGCAAACCCGCAAGACCGAGCTTGGATACGGTGCGCATGACCAGAAGGTTGGGGTGGTCCAAGACGCGCCCGAGGAAACTCTTGCCGGAGAAGGCAGAATACGCCTCATCCAGCACCACCAGCCCGGGGGTCGCGGCGATGATTTCCCGGACCGCCGCAATGTCGAACAAATTGCCCGTAGGATTGTTGGGATAGGCAAGAAACACCACTCTGGGCCGGTGTTGCTCAATCGCGGTCAGGGTTGCCGAAGGATCGAGCTGGAAATCGGCGGTGAGCGGCACCCCCACGTAACGCATCCCCAACCCCCCGGCAATCTGGCGATACATGACGAAGCTGGGATCCACCGACATAACCACCGCCTCCCGCCCTCCCACGGCGGTGATCAGAATCTGGATCAGCTCATCGGAACCATTGCCCAAAAGCAACTCGGCACCAGCTGGAATCTGGAGGGTCTCGCGCAGGCGCTGCTTGAGTTCGGCCGCAGCCGGGTCCGGGTAACGATTGAGTTGGGTATCGCGTAGACGTGCCAGCCAGGCATCGGTCAGATCACCGGGCCAGGGATACGGGTTTTCCATGGCATCAAGTTTGACCAGGCCAGTGGCATCCACCACCCGGTAGGCACCGAGTGCCCGAACCTCCGGCCGTATCAGGGTGTCCGGCGTTACCGGTGTCGGCTGACTCATTACGTCGGCGCCTCAGCATCGGACACCCGGTACTCCGCCGACCGCGCATGGGCGGTGAGCCCCTCTCCCCGCGCCAGTTCGGCGGCAATCCCGCCCAGCTCCGAGGCTCCCTGTGGGCTGCAATGGATGATGCTGGAACGCTTTTGAAAGTCATATACGCCGAGGGGCGAAGAAAAGCGCGCCGTGCGGGAGGTGGGCAGAACATGGTTAGGACCGGCGCAGTAGTCGCCAAGGGCTTCGGCGGTGTGGCGGCCCAGGAACACTGCTCCGGCATGGCGGATGCGATCGAGAAGGGTCTCGGGGGCTGCCACCGACAGTTCCAAATGTTCCGGCGCCACCTCGTTGGCTATCTCGCACGCCTCATCCAGATCTCGCACCAGGATAAAGGCGGCCCTGTTATCCAAGGACGCGCTGATGATGTCGCTGCGCTCGAGGGACGGCAGCAGGCGCTCCATGCTGGCCTGGACTCGATCCAAATATCCCGCGTCGGGACTGACCAGTATGGGTTGCGCGTCCTGGTCGTGTTCGGCTTGGGAGAACAAATCCATCGCGATCCAGTCCGGATCGGTGCCACCGTCGCAAATCACCAGGATTTCGGACGGTCCGGCGATCATGTCAATGCCGACGGCGCCGAATACCAGACGCTTGGCGGTGGCCACGTAAATATTCCCAGGACCGACGATCTTGTCCACCCGGGGGATGGACTCGGTGCCATAGGCCAAAGCCGCCACGGCCTGCGCCCCGCCAATCGCGAACACCCGATCTACACCGGCAACCGCGGCTGCCGCCAGAACCAGCTCGTTGACCTCGCCACCCGGTGTGGGCACCACCATAACCAGATCACCCACTCCGGCCACCTTGGCCGGAATGGCATTCATCAACACCGACGAAGGGTATGCCGCTTTGCCTCCAGGTACGTACAGGCCGACCCGATCCAGCGGCGTCACTTTCTGGCCCAAACGGGTACCGCTGTCATCGGTATAGCTCCAGGACTGCAGACATTGATTCAGGTGATAGCGTCGAACCCGGTCGGCGGCGGTCTCCAGTGCGTGAAGCTGAGGGGCCGGGATGCGCGCCCGAGCCTGCCGCAGGCGTTCGGCTGACAGGGTCAGATCGGCTAGGGACGCCACCGACATGCGGTCGAAGCGGTTACTGTATTCCACCAGCGCCGCATCACCCCGATGCCGCACGTCGGCAACGATGTCGCTTACGATTCGCTGTATCCGGCCATCGGATACCGCTTCCCAGGCGGTCAGATCCGAGAGCTGTGCCCAGAAATCCGTATCACGAGTGGTGAGGCGTTTCAGTGTTGGCATGGGCCGGTCCTGCGTGACCTGGTTCATTCTGCGCTGCGGCGGCGCTCGACCGCGTCGGACAGGGCCGACAGCAACATTTTGACTCGTCGGTGCTTCATCTTCATGGCGGCCTTGTTCACCACCAGACGGGCGCTGATATCGGCGATCGGATCCAGCGGCGCCAGACCGTTGGCGGTCAACGTGTTGCCGGTATCCACCAGATCGACAATGTAGTGACACAGACCCACCAGGGGCGCCAGTTCCATGGAACCGTACAGCTTGATGATTTCCGCCTGCCGACCCTGAGCGGCAAAATGGCGATGGGCGATGTTGACAAACTTCGATGCCACCCGCAGCCGTCCCCGGGGCTCGGGTTGGTCCGGGCACCCGGCCACCATCAGTCGACAACGGGCAATCTCAAGATCCAGGGGCTCGTACAGGCCGTCACCGCCGTGCTCCAGCAGCACGTCCTTGCCGGCCACGCCCAGGTCGGCAGCACCGTACTCAACGTAGGTCGGCACGTCGGCGGCCCGGATCAGCACCAGCTTGACGTCGGAAACACTGGTGTCCAGCACCAGCTTACGGCTGCTTTGCGGGTCTGCCACCAGCTCAATGCCGGCATCGGCAAGCAGGGGCAGCGTCTGCTCCAGAATTCGCCCCTTTGATACCGCGATGGTCAAACCCGTGTCGCTGGCCGGTTCTCTCACATACCTGCTCCGCCGAGGGACTCAGCTCGGTACCCGACGGATTCGGGCTCCGAGTTGGGCCAGTTTCTCTTCGATGCACTCGTAACCGCGGTCGATGTGATAAATGCGGTCAACGCTGGTGTCACCGTCGGCCACCAGACCGGCCAGAATCAAGCTGGCGGAGGCCCGCAGATCGGTGGCCATCAGCGGGGCTGCCCTCAGGCGCGGCACGCCCCGGCTGACCGCGGTGTTCCCCTCCACCTGGATGTCCGAACCCATGCGCTGGAGTTCATGGACGTGCATGAATCGGTTCTCGAAAATGGTCTCGGTGATCACGCCAGTGCCCTCTGCCACCGCATTAAGGGCGGTGAACTGGGCCTGCATGTCGGTGGGAAATGCAGGATAGGGCGCGGTGCGCACCTTGACAGCGGTGGGCCGGCGGCCCTGCATATCCAGCTCGATCCAGTCATCCCCGGTGCTGATCTCTGCACCGGCCTCGACCAGTTTGAGCAAAACCGCCTCCAGCAGATCCGGTCGCGTGTCCTTGATCCGCACGCGCCCGCCGGTGATGGCAGCCGCCACGAGATAGGTACCGGTCTCGATCCGATCGGGCAACACATCGTAGTGGCAGCCGGTCAGCGAATCGACCCCGTCGATGTGCAAGGTGTCCGTGCCGGCCCCTTCGATCTTCGCACCCATGCAGATCAGGCAATGCGCCAGATCCACCACTTCGGGTTCCCGTGCCGCATTCTCGATCACGGACTCACCCCGGGCAAGGCAGGCCGCCATCATGAGATTCTCGGTGCCGGTTACCGTGACCTGATCCATCACGATACGGGCGCCATGCAGTCGTTCAGCCCGGGCAATGATGTAACCCCCTTCCACATCGATGTGCGCGCCCATGGCCTGCAAGCCGTTGATGTGCAGGTTTACCGGGCGCGAACCGATGGCGCATCCACCGGGTAGCGACACCTCGGCGCGTCCATACCGTGCCAAGAGAGGCCCCAACACCACAATTGCGGCCCGCATGGTCTTGACCAACTCATAGGGCGCTCGCAGTTCCCGTATGGATCGCGGGTCCACCTCGATGTTCATCCGCTCGTCCACCACCAAATCGACGCCCATGCGTCCGAGCAGTTCCATGGTAGTAGTGACGTCCTGCAAATGCGGGACATTGCCCACATGCATGGGCGTATCCGAAAGCAGGGTGGCGGCCAGGATCGGTAACACCGCGTTTTTGGCACCAGAGGCCCGAATCTCGCCGGTCAGTGGCAGGCCACCGCTGATGATGAGCTTGCTGCTCATCAACGCCCCTCGGCCGCTGCCCAATCCTCCGGCGTATAGGTCTTGAGCGCCAGCGCATGGATTTGGTCGGTTTGCATCCGATCGCCCAGTGTCTGGTAAACAAGACGATGCTGCTGCACCCGGGTCTTGTCCTGGAACTGCGGGCTGATCACCACCGCCTCGAAGTGCCGCCCGTCATCACCCCGAACAATCACCTCGCTGTCCGGCATGGCCGCCCGAATCAATTGTTCTATGTCGCGTGCCTGCATACTGCGTTCCTGGCAAGTAGCTGTTGCCGCCGGAAATCGGCGGCAACCCATGGGCTATCTGGGGAGGCCGCATAATATCAGAAACAGCGTTCCGCGAGCGTGCCCCGGCTTAGGCAGTCGCCGATCTGTCCTGAAACTGGGTCTGGATAGACTGCGTGCTTGAACGAATAACGATCATCAGGCGCCCTGTTCGGCGGTCCCTATGTTCAGCAATTGGTCCACATCCGCCACACGGGAAAGCGCCAGCATCTGCTCGGGCGCGGCAAGAAAGTGAACACTGCCACCGGAGCGGTTGGCCAGCGCCAGCCATTCCACCAGTAAGGCCAGTCCGGCACTGTCGCATCTGGACACCTGCGCCAGGTCAAGGTTGATCCGTCCATGTTTGAAGCGTTCGGAGTGCGTCCGCCACAGCTGCGGCACGCTGGCTTGGTCCAATGGACCTTGAAGGGCAAGGTGGCCCTCCCCGACCTGAATCAGATCGGCTGCGCTCATCCGCCCACCGCATCGCGGCTCATACCCTGCATCTCGACGATCAGACCATCCAGGCCAACGGCCCGCACCCGGGCCGGGAACTCAGATCGATAATTGGTCAAGAGACTGACACCGTCCAGTGCCAGGTCATAGACTTTCCAGGCCCCGTTCTTGAGGCGCAGCGAATAGGCGAGGATCGTCCGCTGGCCGCCCGATTCCAGAAGTCGAACCGTGACCGTCGCCCGATCCGGACGGGACGCGGGTCGAACCGGCAAATACTCGATGGTCTGGTTGTCATAGGCCAACCATGCCGTGGAGTAGGTGCGCACCAGCAGATTCCGGAACTCGTCGGTGAACTCGCGCCGCTGCTCGGGAGTGGCGTCTCGCCAAGGTGGGCCCAGCGCCAGCTGGGCCATGGCTTCGAAATCCATGTGGGGCAAGAGAATCTCGTCCACCAACTGATAGATCAGTTCCGGCTGGGTCTCGAGTTCGGCACGCCGCTCGACCACGGTTGTCACCATCTGGTCGCCCGAACTGCGAATCACTTCCTCGGGAGAAAGGGGCGGGTCGGCGGCCAGCGCACCCACATGCAAAAACACCGCGAGGCTGGCC
Source organism: Candidatus Competibacteraceae bacterium (assembly GCA_024641125.1). Lineage (GTDB taxonomy): Bacteria > Pseudomonadota > Gammaproteobacteria > Competibacterales > JAHEDQ01 > JAHEDQ01. The sequence continues at coordinate 10,468 of JAHEDQ010000144.1, forward strand.
ATGAGCGCAGCAACCGCAAAACGATTCATCCTCATTCGGCCCCCTCGCTTGCTTTACTGAACAGAAACTGCCCGATGATCTTCTCCAGCACGAACGCCGACTGGGTAAATTCGATCTGACTTCCGGCCTCGAGACTGTCCAGGGATCCACCGGGTTCCAGCCCAACATACTGTTCCCCCAGCAGACCCGAGGTCAGAATACTGGCAGACGTGTCCGCAGGCAGCTGTGTATAGCGGGGATCGATCCGCATTTCAACCACCCCCTCGAACGCGCTCTCGTCGAAGCGAATAGCGCTGACCCGGCCGATACGCACCCCCGCCATGGTCACCGGCGATCGCACTTTCAAGCCACCCACATTGGAGAAACGCGCACTCACTGTGTAGCCGTCGGTCTGACCCAGACTGCTGAGGTCGCTGACCTGCAGTGCCAGCAGCAGAAAAGCCGCTACCGCCAGGGCCACAAAGGCGCCCACAGCGATTTCCAAAGCTCTCGAATTTCGCATCTTAAAGATCACCAAACATCAGCGCCGTCAGAACAAAGTCCAGGCCGAGGATCGCAAGAGAGGTATTGACGACGCTGCGGGTAGTGGCCCGACTCACGCCCTCAGATGTGGGCACGGCGTCACTGCCCTCAAAAATGGCGATGGCATTGGCCACCAAACCGAAAGCGATGCTTTTGACCAGGACACCGTTGATGACATCCTCCCGCAGATCGACCGAGGCCTGCATCTGCGACCAGAAGGCCCCATCGTCCACACCCAGCAGACCCACACCGATAAAATAGCCGCCGAGAATGCCCACCGCAGTAAATATGCATGCCAGCAAGGGCATCGCCAAACAACCGGCCAAAAAGCGCGGTGCCATCACCCGCCGGTGCGGATCCACCGCCATCATCTCCATACCGCTGAGCTGTTCGGTGGCCTTCATCAGACCGATCTCGGCGGTCAAGGCGGAGCCAGCGCGGCCTGCGTACAGCAGCCCTGTCACCACCGGCCCCAGTTCCCGGACCAGGGTCAGAGCAACGGCGCTTCCTAGAGATTCCTCGGCGCCGAAATCCACCAGAGTGGTGTAGCCCTGGAGCCCAAGCACCATGCCCACGAACAGCCCGGCTACGACGATGATGGGCAGGGACAACACGCCGACGCTGTAAATTTGACTCAGGATCAAGGCCGGCCGCATCAGCGCCGGGCCAACACTGCCGGCGACGCGGATACTGAACAACGCCGAGCGTCCCAGCCGAGCCAAACTGTCCAGGGCCCGCCGCCCCAGCATCTGCAATGGGTTCAGCATCAGGTCTCGATACCGAGCATGTCGGCCCGATAGTCCCGCGCCGGATAGTGAAATGGCACCGGTCCATCGGCAAGGCCGTCCATGAACTGTCGCACCCAGGCCGACTCGGATGCCGCCAAGGCAGAAGGCGCCCCGCCCTCCACCACACGGCCATCGGAGACCAGATATATATGGTCGGCGATGGCGCAGGCCTCGGGAACGTCGTGGGTAACGACAATGCTGGTCAGTCCCATGGCGTCGTTTAGCCGGCGAATCAGCGATACCAAAACACCCATGGAGATGGGATCCTGTCCGGCAAAAGGCTCATCATACATCACCATATCCGGATCCAGCGCGATCGCCCGGGCCAAGGCCACGCGGCGCGCCATGCCGCCGGACAGTTCGCTGGGCATCATCTCCCTGGCGCCGCGCAGCCCAACAGCCTGCAGCTTGAGCAAAACCAGGGCATGGATCACGGGCTCGGGCAGAACCGTGTGCTCTCGCAGCGGGAAGGCCACATTTTCGAACACCGTCAAATCGGTGAATAGCGCACCGCTTTGGAACAGCATGCCCATGCGCTTGCGCAGCGCATAGAGGCCGGCCGTCCCCAGCTGGTGCACGTTGATTCCGTCCACTTCGATGGTGCCGCGGTCAGGCGCCAGCTGACCTCCGATCAGACGCAGCAGTGTGGTTTTACCAGTGCCGCTTGGACCCAGAATGGCGGTCACACCGCCCGCCGGTATATCCAGGTCCACGCCGGAGAAGATCACCCGTTCACCGCGGGTGAAATGCAGGTCCCGCACGCGGATCAGAATTTTGCTGTCGGACTGATTCATACAGTGCTTGTTGATACCTGTCACGCCTGTGGATCAGGCGGCGCACTGCGCGATAGTGCCCCACACGCGGTCAAAGTCCCAGTAGCTCGATC
>JAHEDQ010000323.1 GCA_024641125.1 Candidatus Competibacteraceae bacterium
TCTGGAACTCTTTTACAGCTTTTTCCGTGCCAGGGCCAAAGTCACCGTCGGCGGAAACGCCGAGCTTCTCCTGAAGACGTTTTACGGGTGCGCCTTTCAGGCCGCGTTTCAGAAAGGACATTTTTTGCTCCTACAATTTAACCTGATTTTACCAGCAACCTTTGACGAACCAACAGAAAATTTCAACTCACGAGTAATGTTTTGATTCACAGCCTGTTCCATACCTGCATTGAGTTTTCGGATTGCTAAAATTCAGGCTCAAAGCTACGCTTTTTGAATAGTTAAGATTTATTGAGTACTTTTAACAACGGTCTGGGGAGCAGACAAATGGAACAACTCATCGGCCAGTTAATCGGCGGCGCCTTGGGAGGAACTGCGGGCGGGAAAGTCGCCTCCGGCAGTGACATGGGGAATCTGGGCAATATTATTGCAGGTGCAATTGGGGGTGTCGGCGGTGGACAGTTGCTCGGTGGGCTTCTCGGTGCGGCCGGCGGAGATGCCGCTGCAGGTCTTGATATCGGTGCTCTGGCCGCAAACCTCGTAGGCGGCGGCGTTGCCGGGATGATCGTTCAGGTCGTGGTCGGAATGGTTGTCAAGAAAATGCGTGGCTGAGACTAATTTCGGCGGTCCACAGGACCAGCAGAAAGCGGATGGGCCGAGCTCGCTGGGGGTTCAATACACGCAACGCAACACCGCCGGAAGTAAAGCGGCCGATCGCCCTCGGGTTATCTGGCTTGATCTTGGGCGCAGCGCGGCACTGCTTGGCATGATCGTCTTTCATTTTGCCCGCGACATGGAAATGTTCGGCTGGCTAGCGCCCGGAACGACCCTCTCCGGCGGATGGGCCCTGTTCGCGCGGCTGATCGCCGGATTATTCATCTTCCTGTCCGGCATCAGCTTCGTCCTCGCCCATCGACAGCGCATCGATTGGCACGCGTGGGCAAGGCGAGTCCTTGCGATTGCGGGGTCTGCAAGCCTTGTGACACTGGTGACCTATGTCGCGTTTCCCGGACAGTTTATCTATTTCGGCATCCTGCACGCGATCGCTTTTTTCAGCGTCGTCGGGCTTATCTTCCTGCGGGTGCCGGTTTTGCTGACGTCAAGCGCGGCTTTTGCGATGCTGGTCGTGGAAGCCGCCTTTGGAAAGTCCCTTATTTCGACGCCCTGGCTCGCGTGGACCGGATTGAGCACCGCCGTGCGACCTGCGATGGATTTCATCCCGGTCGTGCCGTGGTTCGCGGCGTTCCTGTGCGGGATGGCCTTCGCTGAAGCCGCACCACCGGCACTCTTCTGGGCAAGATCCACGGTCTCCACAGTCACACGCCTGCTCGCGTGGCCTGGCAGGCATAGCCTGCTTATCTATCTGGTTCATCAACCGGCGCTGATCGCGCTGTTCTGGATCGTCAGAAAGGGTATTGGATGATGTGTTTCGCCATCGCCCCACTGCCGTTGGCTACGCGGTCCGCATTGTCCTGTCTAGCCCGACGTCGAAGTCGTCGGATAAGCTCCAGCTTGCTATATCTTCTAGCTCGTCAATCTTTTCTGTAATTCGAGTTCTGTCCGGTTCTGCCCCACCACATAGGACAGCAAGCGTACCATCAACATCCTGAAGCCAATTCTGCGGTGTCAGGCAAAGGTTCTTGCCGTTCAGCGTCCGGTTCGAGAAGGCGATTTCTGCGATACGGCGCTTTTGAGGGGGATCCCCCATTTGGTGAAGCAGATAAAGGCTTTTTGCGAGTTCGAGAAATTTCCGCATTGCGTGCTCATCCCTGGAGATCTCGCCCGTTTCGGAGAGTGCTTTTTTCAACGACTCCTGCTCTTCGGTCAGTGCCGTTTTCCGCGTCTCAAACGTACTCTTGTCGATCAGTCCATCCAACAGGGCGTCAGTCAGCCTCTCCTGCCGATCAGCGATCTGTGCCAATTGAAGTTCGATAGCGTTTCGATCCTGTTCAGGTGTGCGCGTGTTGATCCAGGCCTGCATTTTCCGCTTGAGGCGGCGCTGATCGGCCAAGTTGATCCTGAGAGATCTGAGTGACGCTGAGATTTCTGCGTCAAGGACGTCTTCTCTGATGCTGGTTGGCGGGCAGTCTTTTGTGTGACACCGCAAATACACCTGAGCTTTCTGCCGTTCACTGTAAAGCGAGCGACCGCAACCCGCGCATGTGAAGAGGCGTCGGTAGGTGTGGTTGTGGACTGTCTGCTTCTTGTGCTGACGATCAGACTTGATGGCCTGAACGCGGTCAAACAAGGCTTTGGAAATAAGCGGCTCATGACGGCCCTGGTACTTCAGGCCTGTGCGTTTGATGTGGATTGTCCCGTAGTAGAACGAATTGCTGAGTAAAACTTCCAAACACCCTTTACTGATCGGCTTGCCACTGCGGTTCCGAAACCCGAGGCGTTTCAATTCAGTCAGCAGTCCACGAAACGAATAGGTCTGCGTCGCATAAAGCTCGAACGCGCGACGCACGTAGGGCGCACGCTTGGGATCCGGGATCTTGGGGTTGCCAGCGCCCTGATCCAGATACCCTATAGGGGCCGCGAAGGGGAATATGCCCTGCTTGAGGCGGCCCTCGATGCCTTTGAGGCACTCTTCACGGAGATTACGTACATAGTCCGCCGCAATGACGGCCTGGATGTCGGCGGTGAGGCGTCCGCCGCGGGATCTCAGGTCGAGGCTTTCATGCGCGAAATGAACATCGATACCACTGTCCACCAGGTCTCCGACCCGCGCCCAATCAGAAAAGTTGCGCGCGGACCGGTCGATCTTGTGCACGATCAGACCAGCGGCTTCGCCTCTTTGCAGGGACCGTACGAGATCATCAAAAACCGGACGCCCGCGCTTTGCGGCGGTTTCCTTTTCCTCATACCACCGGGTGACATTCAGCCCCTGTCGTTCTGCAAAGGCTGCGATGGCCTCCCTTTGAGCTTCCAGCGAAACACCGTCTCCTTGCTTGACGGTCGAGACGCGGGTGTAGGCAAAACAGGTTTTTGAGATCATAGGTCAGGGATCTGATGACTCTACCAGATCCTCCGGATTTGGCGAATCCGGCCAGGGCCAGGCACCGTCTTTCTGCATCTCCAGAAAGACCTCCTGACACAGCTGAAGGTACGCATCGAATGCCTCTTCCGACATCCGTGGCTCAAACGGATCGAATGGTTCCATGTCCCAATCGTACGCGGCGTTCCCCGAAGGACTAGGACCGCCGATGTGTCCGGCGCGGCGGGTGCAGGTCGGCGGAGAAGGGCCTCAGCTTCTGGCCTTGCAGGATCATTTGCACAAAGGCCCGATAGCTCGGCTGCAGGATCAGCTGCTCCGGCGAAATGCCAAGGAGTTGCCTGGCAATCACGGGTGCGTCCAGTGCGCCGACACGCAACGCCAAGATGGTGCCGACATTGCCAAAGATCGCCTCCAGCACGTCCTTGTCGGTCTGTGTGGTGTATTGCTGGGCCAGCATAACACCCAACCCGTATTTG
>JAHEDQ010000324.1 GCA_024641125.1 Candidatus Competibacteraceae bacterium
TGGAGGCAATGGAAGAACGGCTTGCCGAATTGGAGTCGAATCCGACACCATCGGAAAATGAACCGGACCGCACCGAACAAACCTGATCGATCCCGACCGGCACCCGCGTCGCCGGTCGGGCGATCTGGCTATGGCGGATAGCGTCTGAGTGGCAGGTTACTTTTGGACTTCCGGCGTCGCGGTGATGCGATGGATGCTGAGATCCGCCCCCTGGAACTCTTCTTCCTCGCTCAGACGGACGCCCACCGTAACCTTGATCAAGCCATACACGACAAAGCCGCCGATCAATGCCATACCGACGCCCAGCGCTGTGCCGACGATCTGTGCACCAAGGGTTACACCGCCGAGACCACCGAGGGACTGAAGACCGAATACGCCTGCTGCGATACCGCCCCACGCGCCACAGAGACCGTGCAGCGGCCACACTCCAAGCACATCATCGATCTTCCAGTGATTCTGGGTGAGGGTAAAGGTCACCACGAACAACGCCCCCGCAACAGAACCGGTCACCAGCGCGCCCATGGGGTGCATCACGTCTGAACCAGCGCAGACCGCAACCAGGCCGGCCAGGGGTCCGTTGTGAATAAAACCCGGGTCGTTTCGACCCACCACCAGGGCGGCCAGAATGCCACCCACCATGGCCATCAGCGAGTTCACCGCGACCAGTCCGCTGATGCCCTCGACGCTCTGGGCCGACATGACATTAAAGCCGAACCATCCGACGGTCAGCACCCAGGCGCCCAACGCTAGGAACGGAATGCTCGACGGTGGGTGTGCCGCAGTGATCTGTCCCTGCTTGTTGTAACGTCCGCGCCGAGCACCCAGCACCACCACCGCGCCCAGGGCCAGCCAGCCGCCCATGGCGTGGACCACGACAGAGCCGGCAAAGTCGTGAAACTGGGCACCGAAGGTGTTCGCTATCCAGCTCTGTATACCGAAGTTGCCATTCCAGGTGATGCCTTCGAATAGGGGATAAACGAGGGCGACCAGCACGGCAGTGGCCAGCAACTGGGGATAAAACCGCGCGCGCTCGGCGATTCCGCCGGAAATGATGGCCGGTATGGCAGCAGCGAAGGTCAGGAGAAAAAAGAACTTCACCAACTCATAGCCGTTTCGAGCCGACAAGCTCTCCGCGTCCTGGAAAAACCCTATTCCGTAGGCGATGCCATATCCGATAAAAAAATAGGCGATGGTCGACATGGCGAAGTCGGTGATGATCTTAACCAGCGCGTTGACCTGGTTCTTCTCGCGAACCGTCCCCACCTCGAGAAAAGCGAAGCCGGCATGCATGGCGAGCACCATGATGGCACCCAAAAGTACGAACAAGACGTCTCCACCGGACTGAAAGGATTCCATCACGCCTCCTAATGGTTAAGTAGCCTCTTATCTACCGTGAACTTGCATCTTGGGTCTCGAATGCACAGCTTTAACCAGCGTAAAGCGGAGGCTCGTTCATACGCGCGCAAAAATTGAGACTCGGGGCAAAACATACATGCATCGGGAATAAGCAAATTTGAATCAAAGGGTTATTTTTTGGGGCCTGCGAAGTCTTACGTTCAAAGCCGCATATCGCAGGTCGATAGACACCGATTCAAACCTGGGCGGGCGCGAACCGTGCATCGAACTGAAGCCCAGGTAAAGGCCTGATTTGACCGCACCGGCAGGGTGCCTGGAAAGTGCAAATCCGGCAAAGGGACAGGAAAGGATGCCATGCCCATTGCAACTGTCTACACGCGTGCCTGTGTCGGCGTCGATGCGCCGCTGGTTACCGTCGAAGTTCATCTCTCGCCGGGTCTGCCCGGCGTCTCCATCGTAGGGCTACCGGAGGCGGCCGTGCGCGAGGCCCGCGACCGGGTGCGCAGCGCACTGCAGGTCAGTGGCTTTGAGATGCCCCGGCGCCGCATCACGGTCAATCTGGCACCGGCGGATCTGCCCAAACAGGGCGGCGGCTTCGATTTACCCATTGCCCTGGGCATTCTGGCCGCCTCCAAACAGATCCCGGACGAGCCTCTGGCGCGTTATGAGTTTATGGGGGAGTTGGCGTTGTCCGGCGCGCTGCGGCCGATCCGAGGTGCGCTGCCGGCCGCTCTGGCCGCCGGACGCTCGCAGCGGGCGCTTCTACTGGCCTGCGACAGTGCGGACGAGGCCGCACTCGCCCCGGAGCTGGACGTCTTTGCGGCGGATCATTTGTTGGCAGTGACGCAGCACCTCAGGGGCGACAACACCCTATCTCCGCATAAAAAAACGCCGGCCGACCGGGAGCAAATGGGGGCCGACCTGGCCGATGTCCGAGGACAGGCCCAAGCCAAACGGGCCCTGGAAGTGGCCGCGGCGGGTGGCCACAATCTTCTGATGGTGGGCCCACCGGGCACCGGCAAGACCATGTTGGCCAGCCGCTTACCCGGCATCTTGCCAAGAATGGAGGTGGCTGAGGCACTGGAGACGGCTGCCATCGCCTCGATCAGCGGTCGGGACATGGACCTGCGGTGCTGGCGCAAACGACCGTTTCGTAACCCTCATCACACCGCATCGGGTGTGGCCCTGGTGGGCGGCGGCAGCTACCCGCGACCGGGCGAAGTCTCTCTGGCCCACAACGGCGTGTTGTTTCTGGACGAACTGCCGGAGTTCGACCGACGGGTTCTGGAAGTGCTGCGCGAACCCATGGAATCGGGCCGCATCACCATTTCCCGAGCCGCCAATCAGGTCGAGTTTCCGGCCCGCTTCCAGCTTGTCGCCGCCATGAACCCCTGCCCCTGCGGCCACCTGGGCGAGGCCCGATGCCGTTGTACGGAAGAGCAGGTGGTCCGCTACCGGGCCCGGGTATCGGGTCCGCTGCTGGATCGAATCGATGTTCAGATCGACGTTCCGCGCCCCAGCGAGTCCCTGATCGCGCCGCCAACCCCGGGAGAGGACTCGGCCACGGTGCGCAGCCGTGTCGACGCAGCGCGCTCAGTTCAAATCATGCGTGCCGGAAAACCCAATGCCCAATTGGAGGCTGCAGACATCGGCCAGTTCTGCGACATAGCGCGCGCCGAACAACGACTGCTGGAGCAGGCTATGACCCAGCTCGGTTTGTCGGGCCGTGGACTTCATCGCGTGCTCAAGGTCGCCCGCACCATCGCGGACCTGGATACCGCGGACAGCATCGATGCGACACACCTGCTGGAGGCCATCGGCTATCGTACTTTGGATCGAGGAACCTAAGTACTCCGTCCACCTGATAATGATGGATGCAGCGAGTTGGGAAGCGCTTGGCCGCTAGGCGCGTCTCGAAGGCAATGGCCGTCGCCCTTGCCCAGAGGCGCAACACCGCGGACGGGCGCTTCCCGGCTCGCCCGAAGGGAGCGACTCAGATGATCCAATCCGGCGTTGCCGTCCTTGACAAGGGCGATGGCCATTGCCTGTGGACTGCGCCTTGGCTTGAATCATCTGAATCGCTCTGCATCCGTCATTATCAGGTGGACGGA
>JAHEDQ010000325.1 GCA_024641125.1 Candidatus Competibacteraceae bacterium
GTCAGGCACCCCGTCCATGGCATTGGGCAGACGCAACCCGTGCCAATGCACGGTGGTCGGCTGGGGCAGCCGGTTGAGTAACTCGACCCGAATCCGCTCCCCCTGCCGGACCCGGATCTCCGGTGCGGGCACGCTGCCGTTGTAGGCCCAGACCCGGGTGGGTGGATAGGCGACGTCGGTCAACAGGCGGGTCTCGGCCAGGCCCGGAGTCAGGTCAAAGGTGCGCACCATCGGTAGCGTGTTCGCCCGGCTCGCGTGCAGCGGCGGCAGCGTCGCCGCCATGCCCAGCGCAAGCGCGGATTTCAGGACTCTACGACGACCCGAATCCAGCGGCATTGAAGCGCTGCGGCGAGTCCGGCTTTGAAGAGAAACGGTCAAATGCATGTGCTCCTGCAGTGTTCCGTCCCATAAGTTTGTTGCATTTCCGCGGGGCGAAAAGCGGACGGGCGCTGGCCTGACCTGGCCTGCGCTCATTCAAGCGCGCCCGACACCGCGAATGGGCGCTCTGCAACGTAACGAACTCACGGGACGGGATTCTCGTTTCGACGCGTCTCCGACCGGCTGAGTAGCTGAGCCACCATCCGATCGAGTTCCGGGGGCGCCAATTCGCCCAAGGCTCGGCCCAGCAGCACTCCGTCCGAGTCTATGTACAGGGTAGTGGGCAGCGCAGCCGCTCCAAGGACATTGAATACTGCTCTACTGGCGCGACCAGGCGGTTCCGACACCGGTGGATCAACCCATACCGGGTAGGTCAGCTGGTGACGACGCAAAAAGTTGACGACCACATCCAGAGGCTCCCCGACGTTGACACCGACGACGATGAGTTGGTTCGTGTGTTCTCGATCGTGGATCGACTGGAGCAACGGCATTTCCGCTGTACAGGGTGGGCACCATGTGGCCCAAAAGTTCAGCACCACGGCGCGCCCCCGGAGGCTCGACAAGCGCACGATATCGCCATTGACATCGGCCAGTTCGAAATCGGGGACCGGTTTACCCGGTGCGACCGGCGGGCCACTATCATCGGGATTCAAACCCACCAGCAATCCGGCTTGGCCGTAGGGATCCAACGCTGGCCTATCATGCGCCGGATCCGAAGGCGGCGTAATCAGACGGGTCGCCATCGCAAACCCCAAACCCATCGCCACCAGAATGAGCAATGTCCGAGCCGTGCGTCTACGATCGCGGCCAGGGCGCTTCGATCCTGTGTTGCCCAATGACATCAACTGAATCCACTCTCTATGTTTGCTCCGACTGCTTCCGTGTGGACAAGCCCAACCGCCGCCGTGCAAGGTAAGGCTCTGGCGAGACCGAAACTCACCCTGCCTGGATCTGACACATCATGGCTCATATCAAACGACTTGTACTCGACGTACTCAAACCGCATCACCCGAACGTTGTTGCCTTGGCCCGCTTGATCGCGGACTTGGATGCTTCGTACCACGTAGACATCACGGTACAGGCAGTGGACGAAAAGACCGAATCGGTGGTGATCGATCTGACGGGACGGGGCGTGGACCCGGAAGCGGTCAGCGCCACCATCGAGTCCCTGGGGGGTTCGGTACATTCCATCGATCAGGTGGAAGCAGAGGGCGCGGCGGACCGACCGGCCGGCCCGAACAATATCTGATTCAACGATGGGGATACTCGATGCGGCTGCGTGACGAACTCCGATTGCTGGTTCGCATCAGCCGGACGGCAGGGATCGCCAGACGCTATTTTGTGACCAACGGCTTCGACGGCGCGCTGACCATGCTGGGTCTGCTGGTTGGATTGCGGGTCGCCGGTCCGATCGATCTGAGCATCGCGCTACAGGCCTGCCTGGGCGCAGCGGTGGCCTTGATGATGAGCGGGCTGTCCAGCGCCTACGTCAGCGAATCCGCGGAGCGTCGACGCGAGTTGCGCGAACTGGAACAGGCCATGGTGACCGATCTGACAGGATCGGCCCATGCGCGCGCCGCGGTGATCATTCCCTGGTTGGTCGCGGCGGTAAATGGAATGGCCCCGTTTCTCATCTCCCTGACCATCCTGACACCCCTTTGGTTTGCCCAACTGAGCAGCGCTCACGCCACCCACGCACTGGACCTGTCCATCGGCGTCGCGTTCGTGATCATGGCGCTGCTCGGGGTGTTTCTCGGGCGGGTCAGCGGCACCTGGTGGCTTTGGAGCGCGGCGCGCACGCTTGCCGTCGGCGTAATCACGGTCGCACTGATCCTTCTGCTGAAACTTTGAGGCCCTTCTGATCTATAGAGGGTGTTTACAAATTAATGGCCGGGTGGCCCCGGGCGGTCACCGTACCGGGGGGCTCCCGCAGATCCGGACGTGCCAGCCTAATTCGGGTACCCGGCTCCTCGAGCTTCCCTCCACCAAAATCCCGATGACGCGCTTTCAAAATCCTGAAACCCTCACGATTTGGTACTGTTCCGCCCGCTTTTTGTCGATTTTTGGCCCATTTTGCCCGATTTCCGGATTCCGGGCGCACGGGTGCGCTCAGGCCATCAACTGCCGTTTCTTCGGGTACAAATCGGTGAGCCCGATCAGGGTGAGCACCTGCGCCGCGTTCTTGGCAAAGGCGCGGTATCGAACTTGGGTGTAGCCGAATTGACGCTTCATCACCCGAAACACATGCTCGACACGACTTCGAATCGAGGACATCTTTCGATTGCGCCGCTTCTGCCCTCCACCCAATCGGCGTTTCGGTTGGGCTTTGAGCGCCACGCCCCGGGAAACCCCGCCTCGCGGGCCGCCTGCTTGATACCTTTGTTCACGTAGGCTGCGTCAGCGAACACCGCACAATCGTCCTCGCGCAGCAGATTCGGCATCTCACCAATGTCGGGCGTGCTGGCCGGCGTGACCGAGACGGTGTGTACCGTCCCACTATTCACGTCCGCTCCCACGTGCACCTTCATTCCGAAGTACCACCGTTTGCCTTTCTTGGCCTGGTGCATCTCCGGATCACGTGCCTTCGCCCGGTTCTTCGTCGAGGGCGCCGCATGAATGATCGTGACACCGACCGTTGTGCCACCTTTGAGCAGTGCGCCTCGCTCCTCCAGCAGATGTTGATCGTGTCCAACATCTGCTGGGTCAGCGCGTGGCGCTCAAGCACGTGGCGAAACCTGAGAATCGTGCTCTCATCGGACAAGGCGTCGTCGATCAACTCCAGCCCGGCAAAGCGGCGCATCGATTCGATCTCGTAGAGCGCATCTTCCATCGCCGGATCCGACATCGCATACCAATGCTGCATGAAATAGATGCGCAGCATGCTCTGAAGCGGCATCGGCGTTCGCCCGCGTCGGCCCTTGTTGGCGTAATGGGGTTCGATCAGCATGATCGACCGTGCCCGAGGCACCAGCTGATCCATCTCTGCCAGAAACTTCTGCCGTCTCATCTGTTTCTTCCTCGACTGGTAGCTCATCTAGGCGAAGGTAATTTGCTTCATCTGGCTTA
>JAHEDQ010000145.1 GCA_024641125.1 Candidatus Competibacteraceae bacterium
GGAGACCAAAAGCCGGCTCGGACTGTAACCGGCAACCGCCAAGCCATCGGGGCACCCCACGCGGTGCCCCGATTACCTGTACCCATACACGCCAGAGCCAGGCACCGCGCCCGGGGCCGGCAGCGGCCTGGACAAAGTACACCGGGGAGAAACCACCATGCACTATGTTGTCGTCGGTGCCGGGCCAGCGGGGGTGATCGCCTGCGAGGCTTTGCGCAAAGCCGATCCCGAGGGTCAGATCACACTGGTGGGCGATGAGCCCGAGCCGCCCTACTCGCGTATGGCCATCCCGTATCTGTTGGTAGAGGACATCGACGAGGCGGGCACCCATCTGCGCAAAGAAGCGGGGCATTTCGAAAAATTGCGTATCGACATACGCCACGACCGGGTGTTGTCGGTGGAGCCGACGCAAAAGCGTCTGGATCTGGGCGGAGGCGGCACCCTGGAGTATGACAAGCTGCTGATCGCCACCGGCTCCAAGCCCATGCTGCCCCCGATCCCGGGGGCCGACTCACCGGGCGTGCACACCTGCTGGACCCTGGCCGATGCCCGCCAAATTCTGGACCTGGCCAAGCCCGGCTCGAAAGTGCTGCTGATCGGCGCCGGCTTCATCGGCAGCATCATCCTGGAGGCGCTGGCCGCCCGTAAGGTGGATCTGACCGTGGTCGAGATGGGCGATCGCATGGTGCCGCGGATGATGAACGAGACCGCGGGCGGCATGATCAAGGCATGGTGCGAGCACAAAGGTGTGCGGGTGCTGACCGAGACCAGCGTGACCGGCATCGAGTACCGGCGCGGAGATTCGGCCACAGCCCCGGCAGAGGCTCCGCGCGCAGGGATCACGGGCTTTTTCAGCCGCCTGCTGAGTGGCGACGACAACACCCCGGCGACCCCCGCCCCCGCTCAGGATTCCGGCCCGCCGCTGCACGCCACCCTTAACACCGGCGAGACGGTGCAAGCCGATCTGATCATCTCCGCCGCCGGCGTCAAACCCAACGTGGACCTGCTGCGAGGCTCGGGCGTAGACATCGACCGCGGGGTGCTGATCAACAACTACTTCCAAAGCAGCGTGCCGGACATCTACGCCGCTGGCGACGCCGCCCAGGGCAAGGACTTCTCCACCGGCTCCATGGCGGTGCACGCCATTCAACCCACCGCAGCCGAGCACGGGCGTATCGCCGCCCAGAACATGGCGGGACATGCCACCTACTACGCCGGCAGCTTCAACATGAACGTGCTCGACACCCTGGGCCTGGTCTCCAGTTCCTTCGGGCTGTGGATGGGGGTCGACAACGGCCAGCAGGCGGAGTTGTCCGACCCGGACCGATACCGCTACATGAACCTCCAGTTCCAGGACGACGTCATGGTCGGCGCCACCACACTCGGACTGACTCAGCATGTGGGTGTGCTGCGCGGACTGATACAGGGACAAACCCCGCTCGGTCCGTGGAAAGACAGACTCCTACAGGACCCTACCCGCATCATGGAAGCCTACCTGGATCGAAACCACGCCTATGGATGAGGCCCCAAACCCATCGTCACAAAAGCTTGTTTGGCGGCGGGTCCGGGGCTCGGTTGGTTCCCTGACCCTCGCGGTGGTGTTGATGTTTGCCGTATGCGCCGCGCCAGCGGACGAGACCCTGCCCACAGTCCGGGTGGGTGTGTTGAAGTTCGGCACCGTCAATTGGCAACTCGATGTGATGCAACACCACGGCTTCGATGCCGCCGCCGGTGTGCGCGTCGAGGTCACGCCGCTGGCCTCCACCAACGCAGTCGCGGTGGCGCTGCAAGGCGGCGCGGTGGATATAATCGTCAGCGATTGGATCTGGGTGTCGCGACAACGCGCCGAAGGTCGGAACTACAGCTTCTCCCCTTACTCGCTGGCGGTCGGCAGCCTGCTGGTTCAGCCCGATGCGGGGATTGTGGCGCTGCCAGATCTGGCCGGCCGACGTCTGGGCGTTGCCGGGGGCCCGGTGGACAAGAGCTGGCTGCTGGTGCGGGCCTACGTACGCAGCCAGGGCGGCGATGATCCGGCGGATCAGGCCGAACTCGCCTTCGGGGCGCCGCCTCTGATCAATCGCCTGATGCTGGCCGGGGATCTGGATGCGGCGATCAATTTCTGGCACTTCAGCGCGCGCCTCACGACCGCCGGTATGCAGGAGCTGATCAGCGTGCAGGAGATCCTGCCGGCGCTTGGAATCGAGACGGCAGTGCCGCTGCTCGGCTGGGTGTTCGACCAGGACTGGGCAACGGAGCATCAGCCGGCGCTGACCGCATTTTTAACCGCGGCCCGGGCCGCAGCACGGCAACTGGATCAATCCGATGCCGAATGGGAGCGCATACGGCCTCTGACCAAGGCCGAGGACGACGCCACGCTGGTGGCACTGCGTGACGCCTATCGTGCCGGTATCCCACAGCGCTTTGGCGGCGCCGAGCGCACCGCCGCAGGCGATCTGTTCGAGGTACTTGCCAAGGAAGGTGGCGAAACCCTGGTGGGTTCGAGCCGAAGTCTTAGCCCGGGCACCTTCTGGGCCGACTTCGAGATCGAGGCATGGCGCTGACGGAATCGAATCCATGGGTCCGCTGGATGTCGCTGCTGGGTTTTGTGGTCGTATGGCAGCTGGTGGCGTCGCTGCTGCAGACGCCCGATCTACCCAGCCCGATAGAGGTTTTGTTCAGCCTGCAGACCCATCTGTTGTCGGGCGAACTGCCCTACCAGCTGTCGATCACCCTGCTTCGGGTGCTGGCGGCATTTATCATCGCCATGAGCGTCGGTACCGCCATAGGCATCCTGATGGGGAACAGCCATCGGCTGGACGCCCTGTTCGACGGCCTGCTGGTGCTTGGCCTCAATCTGCCGGCGTTGGTCACCATCATCCTATGCTACATCTGGTTCGGTCTCACGGATGTTGCTGCGGTGACAGCGGTTGCCCTGAACAAGATTCCCACCGTGGTGGTCACGGTGCGCGAAGGCGCCCGGGCGGTGGACCGACGGCTGCTGGAGGTGGCGACGGCGTTTCGGGTCCCGCCTCTGCGCACTCTGAGACAGGTCTACCTGCCTCAGCTCTACCCGTACCTGATGGCCGCCGCCCGCTCCGGGCTGGCGCTGATCTGGAAAATTGTGCTGGTGGTGGAGCTGCTGGGACGCAGCAACGGGGTCGGCTTTCAGCTCGGGACCTATTTTCAGTTCTTCGACATCACCAGCATCCTGGCCTACACGGTGGCGTTCGCCGCCGTGGTGATGGCGGTGGAGGCGATAATCATGCGTCCGCTGGATCGACGCATCGGCCGGTGGCGCGCATGATCGGCGTGGACGTACAGGTCCGGCGCAAGAGCTATGCCGGAAGCGAAACACCTGCGTTGAGCGACTTCCGGCTGCGTATCGAACCCGGCGAGTTTGTGGCGCTGGTGGGGCCGTCCGGGGCCGGCAAGAGCACGCTGCTCAATATCGTCGGCGGCTTGGACAGCCAGGTGGACGGCGACGTGTTGCTGGACGGCAGTCCCCTGGGAACTGCCCTGGAGTCGGGTCTGGCGATCGGGCACATGTTTCAGGAACCGCGCCTCATGCCCTGGTTGACCGTGCTGCAAAACCTGCTGCTGGTACTGGCCGACAGCGATGAGGCGAGTCGCCGCGCTATGGAACTGTTACATCGGGTGGGGCTTACAGAATTTGCCTATGTCTACCCGAGACAGCTGTCGGGCGGCATGAGCCGAAGGCTGTCCCTGGCGCGGGCATTCGCCGTGGATCCGAATATGCTGTTGATGGACGAACCGTTTGTATCGGTGGACGCCCCCACCGCCGCTCGTCTTCGCGGCTTCCTGACCGACCTTTGGGTGCAAAAACGGCCCACCGTGCTGTTTGTGACCCACGATCTGCGTGAGGCACTGGCACTGGCCGACCGGGTCGTGTTTATGTCCGGGAGACCGGGTCGCGTGGTGCTGGATCAACCGGTTGCGCTACCCCGCCCCCGCGATCCCGAGGATGCTTCGGTGACCGCCCTGCGCGAGCAGTTGCTGAGCCGGAACCCGGACCTGCTGAGCGGCTTGGAAACACACTCAATCGCGGTCACCAGCACTGACCCCAACACCGAGGCAAGCGTGTGACCGACCTCGCAGCCCCCGACACCCCGCTGGCGATCCGGGGCGTGATCAAACGGTACGGCAAACTGACCGCGCTGAACGGCATCGATCTAACCCTGGAAGCGGGTCGATTCACCGCCCTGCTCGGACCCAACGGGGCAGGCAAATCAACCTTGTTTCAGTTACTCAGCGGCTTGTTCGTTCCCGACGCGGGGGAGATCCGGGTCTGCGGCTGCGCGTTGAATGAAGCGCCCAGCCGCGCCCTTGCGCAGCTGGGCATTGTGTTTCAGCAACCCACATTGGACCTGGACCTGACGGTTGAGGCGAATCTGCGGTTTCACGCCCGGCTCCACGGCATGGGCCGACGAACCACGACACGCATCGACGCCGAGTTGGACCGGGTCGGCCTGCAGGCCCAACGAAACACACCCTGCCGCGCCTTGAGCGGCGGCAATAGACGGCGCGTGGAACTCGCCCGGGCGCTGCTGCACGAACCTTCACTGCTGTTGATGGACGAACCTACCGTGGGCCTGGATCCCGCCTCCCGCGAGCTGCTGGTGTCCTATGTCCATGAGCTGTGCAGCGACCGCGACCTGGCGGTGCTATGGGCAACCCATCTGGTGGACGAAGCGGAGCGGGCCCATCATGTGGTGGTGCTGGACCAGGGCGAGATTCTGACCGAAGGCAGACCTGACTCGCTGGTAGCATCATCCAACGCCGCCTCGCTGGAAGGCGCTTTCCTGAATCTGACCGCAACCACGAAGGAGCAGACCAAAGCATGAGAGCGATTGCCAAGCTGGCCCTGGGCGCGATTCTGGCCGTCTGCCTGGCGGCAGACCCGGCCCTGTCAAAAGAGACCGGGTACATCTTCGTCAGCAGCGAGAAAGACCATGTGGTGACGGTACTGGATGGGACCAGTTACGAGTTGATCAAGAACATCGAAACCTCGGAACGCCCACGCCACCTTCAACTGACCCCCGATGGAACCAAACTGCTGGCCGCCTGCGGCGACGGCGAAGCCATCGACATCATCGACCTGGCGACGCTGAAGGTCACTGATCGAATCGACGACATCGACGACCCGGAAGCGTTTGACCTGAGCCCCGATGGCCGATTCATGTATATCTCCCTGGAAGACGACGGCGCCCTGGGCGTGCTGGATATGCAATCCCAGGAGATGGTGGCGGAGATCGAAGTGGGAGAGGAGCCGGAAGGCGTGTTGACCGGACCAGGGGGTGAGGTGGTGTACGTGACCTCCGAGGTGGCCAATATGGTCCACGTGGTGGACACCGAGTCACGCGAACTCAAGGCCAATATCCTGGTCGGCAATCGGCCCCGGCGTTTCGCCATGACACCAGACGGAGAGGAACTCTGGGTCTCCAACGAGCTCAGCGGCTCGATCAGCATCATCGATCCGCAGACCAATCAGGTGATAGACGAAATCGTATTCGCACCCAAGGGGTTTCGCCCGGAGGACGTGACCCCGGTCGGGGTCATCATGACCGCCGACGGCGCCACCGCCTTTGTCGCCCTGGGCCGGGCCAACCACGTTGCGGTGGTCGACGTGCCAGGGCGGAAAGTGGAGGACTACATCCTGGTGGGTAACCGAGCCTGGAACGCGGCACTCAGCCGTGACAACACCCGGTTGCTGGTGGCCAACGGTCTCAGCGACGACATTTCGGTGATCGATGTAGCCAAGCGCAAGGTGATCAAGTCGGTGCCCGTGGGCAGGGTGCCCTACATGGTGGTGATCGACGATTGAAAACCTTGTTGCGCACCGTCTTGGTGCTGTTCTCGATTCTGGTCGCTGTTCCCGCCGGTGCCGACGACACGATGACCATCGCCTATCTGGAATTGACCGGCGATCCGCGATACCGGGACAAGGCGGTTGAGGCACGCTATCTGGGTCAGCCCTGGGGTCGGCCATTTGCCGGGGCGGACGCGGCGCGGCGCGAGTCGAAGTTCGTGGGCAGCGCCATTGGCGTGGATTTTCAGCTTGAGCGCATCGAAGGCAAAGATGCGGCCGAACTGATCGAAGGGATAAAGTCCCTGCCGGGGCCGCCGGTCAGTTTCGTGCTGGCCGATCTCCCCGCCCAGGTCTTGTCCCAGGTGGCCGAGGGGCTGAGTGATCTCCCCCTGCTGGTGCTGAACGTGTCCGCGCCCGACGATACGCTGCGCCAGGCATCGTGCCAGGCCAATCTGCTGCATGTGTTCCCCAGCTACGCCATGTTGGCGGACGGCCTGGCCCAGTTTCTGGTCTCCCAGAAATGGCGTGAGGTGTTGGTGCTGGAAGGGCCGCTCGAGACCGATCGGCAGCTGGTGCGGGCATTTGAGCGATCCGCCAAGCGCTATGGTCTGGAGATCACGGAAAAACGCGGCTTCCTGCTGGGCAGCGATCCGCGCAAGCGGGAGCAGAACAACCTGGCCCTGCTGACCCGGGGTGACTACGACGTGGTGTTTGTGGCCGACACCGAGGGCGAGTTCGCCCGCGCTCTGCCCTACCGCACGCTGCAGCCGCGGCCGGTGGTGGGCACCGAGGGTCTGGCGCCCCTGGCCTGGCACTGGGCCTGGGAACGCCATGGGGCGCCTCAGCTCAACAATCGATTTCGGAAACGGGCCAAACGCGGACAAACCGGCTATGACTGGGCGGCGTGGATGGCCTACAAAGCGGTGGTCGAGGCCACGCTCCGGGCGGGGACCACCGATTTCGCCGCAGTCAGCGCCTATTTGCGGGGTCAGGACATCGTGCTCGACGGGTTCAAGGGCAACCGCCTGAGTTTTCGTCCCTGGAGCAACCAGCTGCGGCAACCGATTCTGCTGGGCACCCACAACTGGGTCATCGACCGGGCGCCGATACAGGGTTTTTTACACGCCAGCAACAATCTGGACACCCTGGGCTACGACCAACGGGAGACCCTGTGTGAGCAATGATCCGGGCAATCGGTCCTGCGACCGGCGCCGGCGGCAGGCGCCATGACGCTCAGCCACGCTCTGCAAGCACTGACCGCGGTCACCAACCGCGAAGTGGTCAAGTTCGTCCATCAGACCGGACGGCTGATTTCGGCACTGGTGCGCCCCACGCTGTGGCTGCTGGTGTTTGCGGCCGGCTTCCAGAATGTGTTCGGGGTCTCGATCATCCCGCCCTACGAGACTTACATCCGCTATGAGGTCTACATCGTGCCCGGTCTGATCGGCATGGTGTTGCTGTTTAACGGCATGCAGTCCTCCCTGGCCATGGTGTACGACCGGGAAATGGGCATCATGCGCCTCCTGCTGACGGCGCCGCTGCCCCGTTGGTATCTGCTGCTGTGCAAACTCCTTGCCGGCACCCTGTTGTCGGTCCTGCAGGCCTATGCCTTTCTGGGAGTGGCGGTCCTATTTCGGGTTGATATCCCCTGGAGCGGCTGGTTCACCGTGTTTCCCGCACTGATCCTGGGAGGCATGATGCTGGGCGCCGCGGGCCTGTTGTTGTCGGTCTATGTGAAGCAGTTGGAGAACTTCGCCGGCACCATGAACTTTGTCATTTTCCCCATGTTTTTTCTGTCCAGCGCCCTCTATCCGCTGTGGAAGTTGCAGGAATCGGGCGCCGAGATCGTTTACCAGGTTGCCCGATTCAACCCCTTCACCCATGTGGTGGAGCTGGTCAGGTTCGCGCTCTACGGCCAGTTCAACGGCATGTCCTGCGCCGTCGTGGTGGGCACGCTGATCCTGTTCTTCGCACTGGCCGCATGGGGCTATGACCCGCAGCGCGGGCTGGTCCGCCAGATCAAACAGGCCGGTTGATGCAGGCCAGACTCTATCCGGAGATCGAAGCCGATCACAGTGACATGCTCCCGGTGGGGAACGGGCACCGACTGTGGTTTGAAACCAGCGGCAACCCCGACGGGGTACCGGCCGTATTTCTCCACGGCGGTCCGGGATCGGGCTGTCAAGCCGGGCACCGGCGGGTGTTCGACCCCGACCGCTATCGCACCGTTTTGTATGACCAGCGCGGCGCCGGCCGTTCCCTGCCCAGCGGTGGCACCGGACACAACAATCCGGATGAGCTGGTTGCGGACCTGGAGCAGCTACGCCAGTCGCTGGGCATCGAGCAGTGGGTTTTATGCGGTGGCTCCTGGGGCGTGGCCCTTGCGCTGTTTTACGCGCAGCACCACCCGGCTCGCGTTGCCGCCATGGTGCTGCGGGGCGTGTTTTTGAGCCGGCCTCAAGATCTCGCATGGTTTGTGGGCGAAGACGGGGCAGCGCGGATGTTCCCCGAGGCCTACGGTCGATTCGTGCAGGCTTCGGGCGAGCCCAAGAACCCGGTCTGCGGCTATCACCGCACTCTAAACGAAGGCGGACCCGAGCAGGCATTGACGGCGGCGCGGGCCTGGTCGGCCTGGGAGTCAGCGATCCTCGCGCCCACCATGCCCATTCCGGAACCGGGAGGAATCGAACCGGACCCGGCCGTCACCGTTGCCCGGGTACGAATCGCGGTGCACTACGCGGCCCATGGTTTTTTCCTGGATCACCGAGGCGTGCTGGTGGATCCGGTCCAGCTGGCCGGCATTACCGGAATCATCATCCATGGACGCCTGGATCTGCTGACACCGGCGGAGAATGCCTTGGCACTGCACTCGGTCTGGCCCCGGGCCGAGCTCAGGATCCTGGCCGATTGCGGTCACACGCTGGCCGAGCCGGGCATGGCAACGGCGGTACGGGAAGCCATGGATCAGACCGCGGATCGAATCTTGCGATAAACGGCAGAACGCGCCGGCCCCCAAGGATGGACCGATCGGCTTTCGATCCGCAGGGGCGCAAATGCGGGCCTAAGGCTGGGACAAAGCTCTAGAATTCTTGGGGTTACGAAACACCAGGGGCTTTTCCACCACCTCAGTCAATCGCTGGTCCCGGGTATCGATCGCGGACAGAACCCGGTCGTGGAACGGCGATTTGTCGCATACGGGGTCGGCGTTGGCGGCATCACCGGTCAGCATGTAGGCCTGGCAACGGCATCCGCCGAAGTCCTTGGTCTTCTCCGGACAGCTACGGCACGGTTCCTTCATCCAATCGTAGCCACGGAAATGATTGAACGCGCCAGACCGATGCCAGATGTCGTCGATGCTGGCATCCCGCACATTGGGGAAGCTGAGACCCGGCAGCTGCCGGGCCGCATGACAGGGTAAGGCGGTGCCGTCGGGAGCGATGGTCAGAAACATCTGCCCCCAGCCGTTCATGCAGGGCTTTGGGCGGGTCTCGTAGTAATCGGGCACCACATAGTAGATTTTCATGTCGCCGGCCCGCTCCTCGCGGAACCGGTTGGTGATTTGCTCGGCTTCCTCGAGTTGCTCGCGGGTCGGCATCAATCGATCGCGATTCACCCAGGCCCAGCCGTAGTACTGGGTGGTGGCCAATTCCACATAGTCCGCGTTCAGCGACTTAGCCAGTTCCAGAAGGTCATCGACCCGATCCATGTTGTCCCGATGCAGGACAAAGCAAAGCACCATGGGAAAACCGTTGGCCTTGACCGCGCGCGCCATGTCCAGCTTGTGCTGAAACGAGGTGGTACCCGCGATGAGGTCGTTGAGTTCAGCATCGCTGGCCTGGAAACTGACCTGTATGTGATCCAGGCCGATCTCCCGGAACCGGGCCACGCGCTCGGCGTCCATGCCCACCGCGGAAGTGATGAGGTTGGTGTAGTAACCCAGCTTGCGCGCCTCTGCGATCAGCGTGTCCAGATCGCGTCGGGCCAGGGGCTCACCGCCAGAAAACCCAAGCTGGGTGGCACCCATGGTGCGCGCCTCACGCAGCACCCTGAGCCAATCTTCGGTGGACAACTCCGCGCCATGGGCAGCGAAATCCAACGGATTGCTGCAATACGGGCATTGCAGCGGGCAAGCATAGGTCAGCTCCGCCAGCAGCCAGAGCGGCCGGGGACTGTCGCTCATCAGCTGACCCACCCTTTGGCGCGCGCTTCGCTCAGAAACGCGCGCACATCGTCGTCCAGATCATCGTGGCCGGGAAACTGCTGCCGCAGGGTTTCGATCACCTGCGCTTCGGTGCGGGTGCCGTCGCAGTGCTTAAGAATTTCGCCGGCGGGGCCATTGAGCTTGATCATGCCCTCCGGGTAGAGCAGCACATGGGCCTGCTGCGCCTCCTCCCACTGGAACCGGTAGGTGGGCGCCAACCGCACGGGCTGCTGATCGGCCTGGTCGTTCATCGACCACCCTCCACGTTGAAGTAAGGCGGCATGTCGGCGACATAGGCCATGTGCATGGCATCCAGCATGCTCCAGAGCACATCCAGCTTGAATCGCAATATTTCCAAAGCCCGCTCCTGGCGTTCACGCGTGTCGAACCGCTCCAGCACCAGGGCCAGGCCGTGCTCCACGTCCCGGTGGGCTTCGGTCAGCCGATTGCGGAAGTATTGCAGGCCCTCGGATTCGATCCAGGGATAGTGCTCGGGCCAACTGGCCAGACGCGCCTTGTGGATGGTGGGGGCGAACAACTCGGTCAGAGACGAGGCGACGGCCTCATCCCAGGGTGCCCGGCGAACGAAATTGACATAGGCGTCCACCGCGAATCGTACACCCGGCAAAACGTCGCGGCAGGAGACGATGCGATCCCGGTCCAGGCCGCAAGCCTCCCCGAGGCGAATCCAGGCCTCGATACCGCCCTCGCCGTCCGCCCGTCCGTCATGATCCAGTATGCGTTGAATCCATTGACGGCGAACGGCACGATCCGGGCAATTGGCCAGCAAGGCGCCATCCTTGTTCGGAATGCGGATCTGATAGTAAAAGCGATTGAGCACCCACCCCTGAATCTGCTCCCGGCTGAGTTCACCGGCATTCATCCGGACCTGATAGGGGTGATGAATGTGGTAGCGGGGCGCATGGCTGCGCAGCTGTTGCTCGAATTCTTCCGGCGACCAGGCGTCGACCGTGATCCGGGTCGGGGTTGGCGTGTTCACAGGTGGATATCCATGCCGTCGAATGCGACCTCGATGCCCGATGCCGAAAGGACGGCTCGCTCCTCGGAGGCCTCGTCCAGAATCGGGTTGGTGTTATTGATGTGTATCAGCACCCGGCGCGTATCGGGGTATCGCGCCAGTACCTCGATCATGCCACCCGGGCCGCTCTGGGGAAGATGCCCCATGGCCGAAGCCCCTTTGCTGCCCACTCCGCGCCGTATCATCTCGTCCTCGGTCCAGAACGTGCCGTCCACCAGCAGACAGTCGGCGGACTCGAACAGCGGCAACAGGTGGGGCTCGATCGCACCTAGCCCCGGCGCATAAAACACGCCCTGGCCTCTCCCGCTGTCTTCGATCCACAAACCGATGTTGTCACCCGGATGAGGATCATTGCGGTGGGGAGAGTAAGGCGGCGCCTTGCTGCTCAGCGTTATGGCGCGAAATCGCAAGCCGGGCACCCCGGAAAGTTCAAAGGGTTCGCCATCCAGCGCCAGGCCGTGCCAGTCGACGCCGCAGTAGTGTTCCAGCATGCTGAGCACCGGAAACCCGGAGGTCAGGTCCTGATAGACCATCTCGGTGCAATACAGTGGCAAGCGCTCGCCCTCACGCAGGATCAGCAGGCCGGTGGTGTGATCGATCTGGCTGTCGATCAGGACCACTCCACGAATCCCGGTATCGCGTTTGGCCCGGCCCGGCTGCAACGGCGTGAAGGACTGGATCTGCTGCCGTATGTCCGGAGAAGTGTTGATCAGCGCCCAGTTGATGCCGTCAGCGCTGACCGTGATCGAGGACTGCGTCCGCGCCTGGGCTTTGAGCGTGCCCTGACGCAGGCCGCGGCAATTGTCGCAGTTGCAATTCCATTGGGGGAAGCCGCCACCGGCGGCCGAGCCGAGCACGCGAATATGCATCGAAACTCCGCCACGATCGGGGGATCAGCCCGAGACCGATCGCGCTAGACTGGCTTTGAGTAGACTCGCTGGACCCGGAAGCGGCCAGCGTTAGAACAGTATGCCGACCGGCCTCTACCTTTCACAGCGAGGCCAGCCGACCGGTTTCGCGCCTTACCTCAGCGGTTGCTGACGTACATGGTGACTTCGAAACCCAGACGCATTTCGGTGTAGGCGGGCTTTGACCACTGCATGTTCATTTCTCCTGGCGTTGTCATCTATCGGTTGAGCAAAATCGGACCCGGACAACAGCGGGCCAGACTGCAGGTTGAGCAGGTTGCATGCCAGTCGACTGACCAGGCACAACAATCCTGTCTAAACTGTGCAAAACAAACGAGGCTAAGTCTAGAGTAGATTTGACAAAAATTCAGCAAGAGATGCATTCAACCGCGTCCTGACGCGAGCGTAATCCAGCCTGAGTAGGGTGTGATTCCTGCCCTGACGGCGTGGCGGTCTGTCCCAAGGATGCCAAGCGGGTGGTGCATTCTGTACCGCATTGAGGACAACACCTGCACACACCATGCTGGCTCACCTTCGCGCCGCGATA
>JAHEDQ010000146.1 GCA_024641125.1 Candidatus Competibacteraceae bacterium
GGCTGGTCGGCGATGTGCCAGCACCATCAAGAGGAGAGTGGAAATGAATCTGAAAAGACTGGGCCTTGTCGCCCTCTGCCTTGCCCTGCCGTTGACCGCCACGGCGGCCGGGGACAGCTATCCGTCCAAGCCGGTTAACTACATCATTCCGTTCGGGCCCGGCGGCGAGTCCGACATCACCGCCCGGCACCAGCAGCCCTATTTCAAAGAGATGTTCGGTCAGGACCTGGTGATCTCCTACAAGCCCGGTGGCGGCGGTGCCGTGGGCTGGTCGCAACTCAACGGTATGAAGGGCGACGGCTACACCATCATGGGCATCAACCTGCCGCACATCATCATCAAGCCACAGCAGAAGGACGTGGGTTTCACCACCGAGGACATCGCCGGCGTGTACATGTTTCACTACACCCCGGATGCGCTGGTGGTGACCGAGGACAGCCCGTTCAAAACCCTGCAGGACGTGATCGACTATGCCAAGGAGAACCCCGGCAAGCTGACCCTGTCCGGGTCCGGCAAAGGCACCGCCAATCACCTGGCTCAGATCCGTTTCGACCAGATGGCCGGGATCAAGACCACCTACGTCGCCTTCAAGGGCACTGGTAAGGCGGTGACCGCGCTGCTGGGTGACCAGGTGCTGGCGGAATGGGGCTACACTTCGGTGGGCGCCGCCCATGAGGGCAAGGTGCGTCTGTTGGCGGTGGCCATGGAGGAACGGCACCCCAAGTTCCCTGATGTGCCCACCTTCAAGGAATTGGGTTTTGACTTGGTTGGCGGCGCCTATCGTGGTATTGCCGTGCCCAAGTCCACCCCCGAAGAGGTCCAGGTTCAGCTGTCGGAAATGATTGGCAAGATCAACGCTGATCCCGAGTTCCGGGCACGCATGGAGAACGACGGTATGGCGTTGCTCGACATCGACCGCGCGGATTACCAGGCCTTTATCGACAAGCAGGCCGAGGCCTACATCGCGGCCGCTCGCGAAGCCGGGGTAATCCAGTAGTCCCGCTCTGAGCGCGGGATCATCGGACCGCCGCCATGCCAGGGTTTGAGTATCTGCTGGATGCGTTGACACCGCTCAACATCCTGCTGGCCCTGGGGGGTGTGATTGCCGGGACGGTCATCGGATCGTTGCCCGGACTCACCGCGACCATGGCGGTGGCCGTTCTCGTGCCGGTGACCTTCTCCATGGCGCCGGCCTCGGCGCTGATTCTCATGGGGGCCATCTACACCGGGGCCATCTATGGCGGCGCGTATGCCGCCATCCTGCTCAACACACCCGGAACACCGTCGGCCATAGCAACCACCTTCGACGGGTTTCCCATGGCCAAACGGGGCGACGGGGATCTCGCGGTTACACTGGCCTGTCTGGCATCGGTGTCGGGTGGCCTGGTCGGTGCGGCGTTTCTGCTGGCCCTGGCCCCGCCCCTGGCAACGGTGGCCCTGGCCTTTGGTCCGGTGGAGTACTTCTGGCTCGCCGTGTTCGGATTGACCCTGATTTCAGCCCTGTCGGAAGGCAATCTGCTCAAGGGGCTGATCGGGGCCTGCTTCGGTCTGCTGCTGTCCGGTGTAGGGGTTGCCGAAATCAGTGCGGACGTGCGCTTCACCTTTGGATCGCAGGTGCTGCTTGGGGGCATCGAGACGGTGTCGGCCCTGATCGGGCTTTACTGCGTTCCGGTGCTGATCGACCTGGTGGCGACACCGGACCGGCATCTCAAGGTGACCCACGCACCCCGCGGGTTTCGACTGGCCGAGGCGCTGACCATTTCGTGGCGGCACAAGTGGAATCTTCTGCGCAGCTCGGTGATTGGCACCCTGGTTGGCATTTTGCCCGGTGCCGGCGGCTCTATAGCCGGGCTGGTTGCCTATTCCGAGGCGCGCCGTGTGTCGCGCCGCCGGGAACACTTCGGCCAAGGTGAACCGGAAGGGGTGCAGGCCACAGAGTCCGCCAACAACGCCACCGTGGGCGGCGGCTTCATTCCCACCCTGGTATTGGGCATACCGGGAACGCCACCGGACGCGGTGATTCTGGGCGCCCTGCTGATCCAAGGGGTGCGCACCGGCCCCAACCTGTTCACCGAGGAAGGCTCGATCGTCTACACCTTCATCTACGGATTGTTTCTGGCCACCATTCTGATGCTGCCGGCGGGCTTGGTGATCGGCCGCTACGCCTACAAAACCATCGTCACCGTGCCCAAGGCGATGCTGGTGCCGACGGTGGCCTTCATGACCCTGATCGGCACCTATTCGATCCGCAACAGCGTCTCCGATGTGATCATCATGATTACCCTGGGGGTGGTGGGTTGGATCCTGAACCGGGTTGGATTCAGTCCTTCACCCATCGTCCTGGGTTTGATACTGGGGCGCATTGCCGAACAGGGTTTTGTCCAGGCCTGGATTATCGGCGCCGCCACCGAGAACCTGACCGGAATGTTCTTCGGCCGGCCCATCAGTCTGGGCATCATCGCGTTCATCGCGTTGTCGCTGTTCTATCCCATGGTGCGTGCCCGCTGGGTCGGGCGCAGGAGGAAAATCGATGCGGACTGAAGCCGTGCCCGGCGCCGGTGGGCGTGACCTGGGGGGCATGGTGGCCTGCGCCCTTTTTATACTGCTGGCGGTGGTCGCCCTGTGGGACACCACCAGCATGACCGATTCCGATTCCTACGTGTTTCCCCGCACCGTGGCATTGGCCATGATCGTGTTCTGCCTGGCCTATGTGGGATGGCAGTTGCTGTGGCCCAGATCTGCCGAGGCCGGCACGGCAACAGCCGGCTCCACGCCCCGGAGGGTGGGTCTGGTACTGGCCATGCTGGGTGCCGCCGCGTTGATGCCGTGGCTGGGTTTTGTGATCTGCGGCGTGGTGGCCTTTGGCTCCATCACGGTGCTGGCCATGTACGATACCTGGACGCCGCGGCGGCTGCTGGTGTATCCCCTTGTGGGCATGGCCGTGGTGGTCGGATTCTATTTTCTGTTTGCAGAGCTGCTGCTGGTGCCCCTGCCGCTGGGTACCGTGTTCGAGTAAGGTCGTTTAAGGCCTGCCGGTTCGGGGGAACGTCTTGGCTGATATCGTGATTTCCGAGTTTATGGACCAGCCCAGCGTCGATGCCCTGAGCGCCGATTTCCAGGTGCTGTACGACCCGAATCTGGTGGACGACCCGGCCGGATTGGCGGCTGCGGTTATGGACGCGCGGGGACTGATCGTACGCAATCGCACCCAGGTCAGGGACGGCTTGCTGGCAAGTGCCGGCGGGCTTCGGGTGGTCGGACGTCTTGGTGTTGGGCTGGACAACATCGACCTGGAGGCGTGTCGTCAACGAAACATTGCCGTGTGTCCGGCCCGGGGTGCGAACGACACCGCGGTGGCCGAGTACGTGATTACCACCGCCATGGTGTTGCTCAGGGGCGCATATGCACTCAGTGCCCAGGTCATGGCCGGCGCCTGGCCTCGCCAGGCCGCCATCGGGCGGGAGATTGCCGGACAGCTTTTCGGCCTGGTCGGCTATGGCGCCATCGCCCGGGAAACCGCGCGCCTCGCCCAGGCCCTGGGGGCATCGGTGCTGGCCTATGACCCTCATCTGCCGTCCGATGATCCGGTCTGGGCATCGGCCACCCGGGCCCCGGCTCTGGCGTCAGTGCTGGAGGCGGCGGATGTGCTCAGCCTGCACGTGCCCCTGACCACGGAGACGACCGGGCTGGTCGACGCCCAAGCCATCGCGCGAATGAAACACGATGCGATTCTGATCAGCACGGCCCGCGGCAGCGTGGTGGACGAGGGCGCGCTGATTTCGGCGCTTCAATCCGGCGCATTGGCCGGCGCGGCGCTGGATGTATTCGTCGAGGAACCCCTGGGCGCCGCTGCCGGTGCGCGGTTTGCCAACTGTCCCAACCTCATACTGACCCCTCATATCGCCGGTGTTACGGCGGAGTCGAACGTTCGGGTGAGTGCGGTTACCGCGGACAGCGTCCGCGCGGTTTTGGAGTCGGATGCATGAGCGAGGTGCGGATCTCACTGGAGGCGGCGCGGGACCTGGCTACCCGCGTTCTGGTCCGGCATCGCACCGCCGAACACAATGCGCGTTCGGTGGCGCTTGCCCTGGTGGCGGCCGAGGCCGATGGCCAGAAGGGCCACGGCCTGTCCCGGCTGCCGGCCTATGCGGCCCAGGCCGCATCCGGCAAAGTGGACGGGTTCGCGGTCCCCACAGTGATGGCCCGTGCCTTGGCCGCGCTGCGCATCGACGCCGCCGCCGGTTTCGCGTTTCCGGCCCTGGACCTGGCGCGAACGGAACTGCCGGCCCTGGCTGCCCGGAGCGGAATCGCGGCCGCTGGCATCCTGCATTCCCACCACTTCGGTCAGGCCGGATATCACGTGGAACGTCTGGCGGAGCTGGGCTTGATCGGGCTCGTGTTCGGCAACAGTCCTAAGGCCATAGCGCCCTGGGGCGGCAGCCAGGGCCTGTTTGGAACCAACCCCATCGCCTTCGCGGCGCCCCGCCGGGGGGCGCCGCCGTTGGTCATAGATCTGAGTCTGAGCAAGGTTGCACGGGGCAAGGTTATGGTGGCGGCCGATCGGGGAGAGCCCATCCCCGAGGGCTGGGCCTTGGATGCCCACGGCCAGCCCACCACCGATCCCAAGGCTGCGCTGGAGGGCACCATGGTGCCCATGGGGGATGCCAAGGGCGCGGCTCTGGTGATGATGGTGGAGATCCTGGCGGCGGCTCTGACCGGCGCGAACTTTGGCTTCGAAGCCAGCTCGTTTTTTAGCGCCGACGGGCAACCCCCCGGTGTCGGTCAGTTTGTCATTGCCCTGGATCCCGCCGTGTTCTCAGGCGGTGCCTTCGATGACCGTCTGAAGCGACTCATCGAGGCCATGCTGGCGCAGCCGGGTGTGCGTTTGCCCGGCGGTCGCCGGCTCACGGCCCGTGCCCGGGCCGAGGCCGAGGGTATTGCGATACCCGAGGCCCTGAACGACGCCCTGTTGGGCCTGGGGTAACCCCGTCCCGGGCCACCCTGGTCGGGCCATAAGGAAATCCTGTCTCTAACGCGGGTCAGCGCTCGCACCCTGCAGAAGGGCATGGTCGAGTCCACCCGCGGCGCCGGTTCAGGAGTACGCATTCGGGACACCGGCCGTCGACCGTTTGCCGTGTTAACCTGACGCGAAGTCAATCTTGGGCGCTTGACCTGATCTGCACGCGCGTCAATGCGCGAATCAGGTTGTCGGCGTTACACCAGCCCGGCCTGTCAGCTCATCCCGAAGCGGGGAATCAGATTACCCGATGCGAAAAAAAGCGGTCTTGATCGTCGCTTTGACGCTGGCCAGCCTGGTGGTGGCGACGGTGTACTGGTGGCGGATTGAGCATGGCCCCTCAACCCTGGAAAACACGCTGGTCCTGTACGGGAACGTGGACATTCGCGAGGTGCGTGTTGCCTTCAATGGAAATGAGCACGTTGGCGAAATCCTGGTAGAGGAGGGCGATCGGGTCGAACCGGGTCAGCTGCTGGCGCGACTGCACACCGAACGCCTGCAGGCAGCACGCGATCGCGTCAGCGCCGAGTTGGTCGCCGCACGGGCGGAGGCGGATGTCGCGCGGCTCAGGTACGAACGCATCAAGAGCCTGGTGGCCAGCAAAGTGGCATCCGAGGAAGAGGCCGATGAGAGCCGGGCCACCAGCCTGGCGGCGAGCGCACAGGTTGCTGCGGCCGAGGCGGTGCTCGCAGAGGCGGATCAGCTGCTCAATGATGCCGAGCTGCGCTCACCCGTGTCGGGTGTGGTCCGTGAGCGCATCGTCGAACCCGGTGATTTTGTCACCCCGCAGAACCCGGTACTCACTCTGGCCTTGACCGATCGGATCTGGGTGCGAACCTATCTGCCGGAGAGCTATCTGGGTCAGGTCCGTCCCGGTGCACGGGCCTGGATAAAGACGGACAGCTTTCCGAACAAGGACTATGAGGGCTGGGTGGGGTTTATCTCGCCGACCGCGGAGTTCACACCCAAGAACGTGGAAACACCGGAGCTGCGCACACGGCTGGTTTATCAGATCCGGGTGTTCGCCTGTAATCCCGCGCTCGAGCTGCGCCTGGGGATGCCGGCCACGGTCACCGTCCCCCTGGCCCAGGAGAACAGCGCAGCAAAGACACCGGAGCGGCGCTGTGGGCAGCAGCGGAGCACCGATCCATGAGCCACTCCGCCGCACTCGAATTCGAGCGCCTGTGCAAGTTCTTCGTCTCTGACGGCATGCGCGTCGCGGCGCTGACCGATGTCAGCATCGCGGCCCAAGCGGGTCGTATCACCGGCCTGATCGGGCCCGACGCTGCAGGCAAGACAACGCTGATGCGGCTTGCCGCCGGGTTGCTGTTGCCCGACCGAGGTGAAATTCGGGTGCTCGGTATCGATGTGGTGGCCGCGCCACTGGATGTCCAGGCCGCGGTGGGTTACATGCCGCAGCGTTTCGGCTTGTACGAGGACCTGAGCGTACAGGAGAACCTGGAGTTGTATGCCGACCTGCACGGCGTCGTGGCAAGACAGCGCAGCGAGCGTTACCAGGAGCTGATGCACATGACCGGCCTGGGCCCGTTCACCGGCCGGCTCGCCGGTCGCCTGTCGGGCGGAATGAAACAGAAGCTCGGGCTCGCCTGCACTCTGGTGAGGACGCCGCGCCTGTTGCTCCTGGACGAACCGACCGTGGGCGTCGATCCGGTATCGCGACGCGAGCTCTGGGGCATCATCAACCGCCTGGTCGAGGAAGAGGGTCTGAGCGTCCTGTTGAGCACGGCCTATCTGGACGAGGCGGAGCGTTGCGACGAGGTGGTGCTCATGCACGCCGGGCGTGTGCTGGGGCAGGGTAGTCCCCGGAGCTTCAGTGATCCCATGCGAGGGCGCGCCTTCCATGTCAGCAGCCCCACGCTCGCCAAGCGCATCCTGCAGAATCGGATTGCCGCACTGCCGGAGGTGGTCGACGCAGTGGTCGACGGCGAACAGGTGCGCGTGGTCACCCGTGAAGCGAAACCGCCCGAGCTCGGCGCGGTGCTCGCGAACGATTCCCAAGTTCGCATCCAGGCTGTGGCGCCTGTGTTCGAAGACGCCTTCGTTGCAGCCCTGAAGACCGGGCGCAGCTTTGTGGAGCCCGAGTTTTCACAACCCGACCGATCGACGAAATCCGGGGACGTGGTTATCGAGGTGAGCGGGGTGCAGCGACGTTTTGGTGAGTTTTACGCCGTAAAGGACGTCTCATTCAGTGTTCGGCGCGGAGAGGTCTTTGGTCTGCTCGGCGCCAACGGGGCTGGCAAGTCGACGACCTTTCGGATGCTGTGCGGTCTGTTGCCGGCCACTGCGGGTGAGCTTTACGTGGCTGGCCGTGATCTTCGCCGCGCCCCGGCACAGGCGCGAAGTCGGCTCGGCTACATGGCGCAGCGCTTTTCCCTGTACGTGAACCTGACCGTGCGAGAGAACCTGCGTTTCTTCGCCAGCGCCTACGGTCTCGATCGCAGGCGCCGCCGAGAACGGGTGGACTGGGCACTGACGACATTCGAGCTGGAGGGATACGGCAACACACGCAGCGGTGAGCTGTCGCTGGGCTACAAACAGCGTCTCGCAATGGCGGCAGCGCTGATGCACGAGCCAGAGATCCTTTTCCTCGACGAGCCGACGTCCGGTGTGGATCCGCTGGCGCGGCGCGAATTCTGGCGGCGGATCGTTGCGCTTGCCGAGGCGGGGGTGACGGTACTCGTGACCACGCATTTCATGGACGAAGCGAACTATTGCGATCGACTGGCGATCATGTCGGCAGGGGCGTTGCTGGCCGAAGGGAGCCCGGCCGAGCTGAAGGCGCGTTTTCGCAGCGCAGCGCAACCGTCGCCTACCATGGAAGACGCCTTCATCCAGCTGATCGAGCGTCAAGAACGGGGCGACGGGCTCGCGGCATGAACCGGAGCGCCCGCATGCGTCTGCGCGGCATGATCCGTAAGGAGAGCCTGCAGATCCTGCGTGATCCATCCAGCATCGCGATTGCCTTCGTGCTCCCGGTTATCCTTTTGTTGCTGTTCGGATTCGGTGTATCCCTCGATGCCAGGGACATCAGACTGGCCCTGGTCGTTGAGGCGCCCGACGCCAACACCGCCAGCCTGACAGGGGCCTTCCGCGGTTCGGCGTTTTTCATACCCGTCGCCTATGCCAGCATTCAGGAGGCTGAGCAAGCGCTCATGTCGCACGAGGTCGACGGCATTGCCTGGCTGCGCAGCGACTTCAGCGAACGTCTCCTGGGTCCGGGCGACGCCCCCATCGGCGTGTTCGTCAACGGAGTGGATGCGAATCGGGCCCGCATCACACAAGGGTATGTTCAGGGGGTGTGGCAGTTGTGGCTGGCGAGTTATGCCAGAGAGCACGGCACGGTGCTGCATCCCCCGGTTGAGCTCGATCCCCGAGTCTGGTTCAACCCCGCCGTTCGCAGTCGCAATTTTCTGGTGCCGGGTCTGATCGCAGTTATCATGACCCTGACTGGGGCCATGTTGACGTCCATGGTGGTGGCCCGCGAATGGGAACGTGGCACCATGGAGGCGCTGATGGTGACCCCAGTTCGTATCTGGGAGGTCACGGTAGGCAAGCTGGTGCCCTATTTCGTCCTGGGCATGGGCGGCATGCTGCTCACCGTGGCGATGGCATTGTGGGTATTCGATGTGCCGCTGCGCGGCTCATTCTGGTTGCTGACGGCGACCGCGGCACTGTTCATGATTGTGGCGCTGGGCATGGGTCTATTGATCTCCACCGTGGCCCGCAACCAGTTCGTGGCCGGCCAGATTGCCCTGGTAGCAACCTTCCTTCCAGCCTTCATCCTGTCCGGCTTCATCTTCCAGATCAGCTCGATGCCCTCGGCCGTGCAGGTCGTTACACACATCGTGCCGGCGCGCTATTTCGTGGCCATCCTGCAAACACTGTTCGCAGCCGGCGATGTCTGGCCGGTGATTCTGACCAACAGTTCAGCGCTTTTGGTAATGGCCCTGGTTTTCTTTGGCCTGGCACGGCGCAAGACCAGGAAGCGCCTGGAGTGAGGCAGTCGTGGCAGCGCATCACCGCGTTGGCCGTCAAGGAGCTGCTCGCCGTCCTCAAGGACAAGCGCAGCCGCATCGTTCTGGTGGTGCCGCCTCTGCTGCAGTTGATCGTGTTCGGTTACGCAGCGACATTCGACTTGAACGACATCCCTGTCGCGATTTACAACCAGGACAGGTCGGCGCCGTCGCGGGATCTGGTTGCGCGTATCGTCGGCTCGCCACATTTTCATCTGTCTGCCTACATCGACCACGATGGACAGATCGCGCCGTTGATCGACACGAAAGAGGTACTGGTCGTCGTCCACCTCGGGCCGCGCTTCACAGCCGATCTGAGCGCGGGCCGCCCTGCGCCGGTGCAGGTGATCATCGACGGACGTAACTCGAACACGGCTCTGCTGGTGCAGGGTTATCTGCGCGAGATCGTCCGGGACATCAACCTGTCCTGGGCGCAGCGTAAGGGGCAACCGCCGCCACTGGCTTCGCTGCAGGTGCGTCCGTGGTTCAACAGCAATTTGGCGTCGCGCTGGTTCATCGTCCCGGGGATCGTCGGCCTGCTCACTTTGGTTGTCACCACGATCGTCACCGCGCTCTCCGTAGCCCGCGAGCGCGAGGCGGGCACGTTCGACCAATTGCTGGTGACACCGATGCGGCCGATCGAGATCCTGATCGGTAAGTCTTTTCCCGGTGTGGCGATCGGTGCGATCGAAGGAAGCTTTATTCTGGTGATGGCGACGTATTGGTTCGAGGTACCGCTGCGCGGAAGCGTTGGTGCCCTGTACCTGGGTCTGTTCCTGTTTCTGCTGTCCGCCGTGGGAATTGGCCTGACGATCTCGTCGCTGGCGGTGACCCAGCAGCAGGCCATGCTCGGCGCCTTTCTGTTTCTGGTTCCGGCGGTCATCCTGTCGGGGTTTGCAACACCGATCGCCAACATGCCGGACACGGTTCAGTTGCTGACCTACGTCAATCCCTTGCGCTATTTCCTGATCATCCTGCGCGGCGTCTTTCTGGAAGGGAGCTCGTATTCCGACCTATATGAGTATTATTGGCCGATGGCCCTCGTTGGACTGACGACTCTGAGTTTTGCGGGTTGGCTGTTTCGTCATCGTCTGAGTTGAGCAGCTGGCGCTGCCGGAATACGCCGATTGTTCGCATCAACCTCCAATCTGACAAATGCGGGGCCGTGACAGAGGGACATGAGTCCATTCCGTTTCCTTTCAGACACTTCGTTCAGGGCCCGTGCCATTGCCGGGCCGGCTTGCTAAGCTTGCTCCTGGGCTCGGGAACGACAGCGGAACGATGTCACAAGTGCTTGCATACGACGGCGGGAACCGGGTGGATCAGGCCCGGGCGGACGGCGTTTTGCGATTCATACTGCGCGGCTCCTGGACGATCGCCCAAGGCGTCGTGTCGGGTGAATCCATCATGGTCGATGCGGTGTCATCGGACCGACCGCAGCGGATTTACGTGGACGGGGACGCTGTATCCGAATGGGACAGCGCCCTGGTGGTCTTTCTTACGGATCTGAGCGAACGTTGCCGAACGCTCGATCTGCCTTTGGATTTGTCTGGGCTTCCCGACGGGGTGCAGCGCCTGGTCGCCCTGGCACTCGCCGTACCTGAGCGCACCGACGCCGCCCATGAAGACAAAGTCCCCGGTTTCGTCGAATCCATCGGACTGCAGGTGTTGGCTGCGTATCGGGGTTCCGGCGCCATGCTGGAGTTCATCGGCGAGGTCTTGATTGCCCTGGCGCGGACGGTGACGGGCCGGACCCGTTTTCGAACGTCTGAAATCCTCACCGTATTTCAGCAGGTTGGCCCCGACGCGCTGATGATCGTGACCCTGATCTCGTTCCTTGTGGGTACCATTCTCGGATTTGTCGGCCTGGTCCAACTCGAGGCCTTCGGGGCCGACATCTATGTTGCCAACCTGGTGGCCATCGCCATGATCCGGGAAATGGGCGGCATGATGACGGGGATCATCATGGCGGGGCGCACCGGAGCGGCCTTTGCCGCCCAGCTCGGCACCATGCAGGTCAACGAAGAGATCGCCGCCTTCCGCACGGTGGGCATATCGCCGGTGGAGTTCCTGGTCCTGCCGCGGATACTGGCGTTGATTGTCGCCGTGCCCCTGCTCACCATCTACGCCAACGTTGTGGGCATGGTTGGCGGGTCGGTGGTGTCGGGCGCCTTGTCGGAGGTTACGCTGCCCCAGTACTTTGCACAGACATCCGATGCCGCGACCCTGACCGACTGGGCCGGTGGGCTGTTCAAGGCGACGGTTTATGGGATCATTATTGCAGTTGCCGGATGCATGCGTGGGATGCAGAGCAGCAAGAGCGCAGCCTCCGTCGGTGACGCTGCCACCTCGGCGGTGGTGTTGTCCATTACACTCATCATTCTGGCCGAGGCCGTCCTGACCGTGGTCTACCAGGTGTTGGGGATTTGATTACGTCCGCGGCCGACACCGGCCAGCACACAGGTCCTGAAGCGGAATCCGCCCCAATCCGGGTTGAGCACGTGACGATGGCCTATGGTGAGTTCGTGGTTCAACGCGACCTCAACTTCATTGTCAACCGGGGCGATGTGTTCATCATCATGGGCGGCAGCGGCTGTGGTAAGAGCACGGTGATGCGCGCATTGACCGGAATGCAACGGCCGTCCGCGGGCACGGTGTGGTTCGAAGATGCGCGACTGTGGGATCTGGATGACTCGGCGCGTCAACGTGTACTGCGGCGATCCGGCGTGGTGTTCCAAAGCGGCGGTCTGTGGAGTTCCATGACCCTGGCCGAGAACATCGAACTGCCCCTGCGCGAGTACACCGATCTCGACCCGCAGGAAATGCGGGAACTGGCCCGATTGAAACTGGCTTGGGTGGGTCTGGCGGGGTTCGAGGAATTCTATCCGTCGGAGATCTCCGGTGGAATGCAGCGGCGGGCCGGGGTGGCCCGTGCCTTGGCACTGGACCCGGAGGTGTTGTTCTTCGACGAGCCCTCGGCCGGCCTCGACCCCATCAGTTCAAGGCGATTGGACGAACTGATCCTGGAACTCAAAGACAGTCTGGGCGCGACAATCGTGGTGGTGACCCACGAGTTGGCCAGCATTTTCACCATCGGCAACAACGCCGTGTTCCTCGATCCGGTGAGTCGAACCCAATTGGCAACAGGGGATCCCAAATGGTTGCGCGACCACAGCGACGATCCACAGGTTCGGGCATTTCTGAACCGGGGCGACGCGGCATGAGCATTGCGCCGGTCTGGCAGAGATATCGGGGCCAGGGCAAATGATAAAAGCCAACCCGAAGGCCGTTGGTGGTTTTGTTCTGGGCGCGATCGCCCTGGCGATTGCTGCGGTGGTCGTTTTCGGGAGCGGTAAGCTGTTTTCCGAGCGGGAGACTTTTGTCGTGTTTTTCAGTGGTTCACTTCAGGGCCTCAGGGTAGGGGCGCCGGTGAATCTGCGGGGTGTCC
>JAHEDQ010000326.1 GCA_024641125.1 Candidatus Competibacteraceae bacterium
CGATGCCCAAAACCCGCGGTTGGGGCTAAATCCACTGGACTAGAGTGCGGTGCCGAGTTGGGCTTCCACCGCGGCGCGCTGCTCCGGTGTGTTGACGTTGATGAAGGCGTCGGGATGGACGGCGAAGGAGACCGTCGCCATCCGGTGGCGGGCGAACCAGCGGTCGATTTTGCGCTCGCCTTCGCCCAGAAACGCGTCCAGGCTCGGCAGCAGCGAGCGCGACAGCAGGGCGAACACGGGCTGCAGGCGTTGTCCGTCGCTGGCCACCGCCAGATCTGCGGCCTGATCCAGCAGGGCGGCACACATGCGGTCCGCCATATCCGGGGGCACGAAAGGCGAATCGCAGGGCAGGGTCAGAATCCAGTCGGTGTGGGCGGCGCGAAGGCCACTGGCCATGCCCGCCAGCGGTCCCTGGAATCCGGTCAGGGTATCGGGGACGACTGTCGTTCCCAGGGCCGCATAGGCGTCCAGATTACGGTTGGCGTTGATCATCACCGCGTGCACCTGGGGTGCGATGGCGCGATGAATGTGGGCTGCCATGGGACGGCCCGCCAGTTCGATCAGGCCCTTATCCTGACCGCCCATGCGCCGGGACATACCGCCGGCCAGAATCACGGCGGTGACCTGGGTGGTGGGATCAGGGCCGAGGCGCTCCCCGGTCACATCCGCTCAGCCGCCGCCGCGGCGGAAAGCGAGATCGAATCTGGCCATGAACCGATCGACCGCGTCCCGATCGTAGCCGCGGAAAGTGAACGTCAGATGGGTCACCGGCAGCACCAGCAGCGCGATCCGTCGCTCTCCCTGGGGTCCGAGATGGATGG
This sequence comes from Candidatus Competibacteraceae bacterium, assembly GCA_024641125.1. Lineage (GTDB taxonomy): Bacteria > Pseudomonadota > Gammaproteobacteria > Competibacterales > JAHEDQ01 > JAHEDQ01. The sequence continues at coordinate 822 of JAHEDQ010000326.1, forward strand.
ACACCGCCCCTTCCTCGGTGTCGAGGGTCACAATGTGGTTGTCCTGGCGCCAACTGCGTCCCCGGGCGACCACCGGGAGGCCGCGAAAGAAATCCTGATGCGTCATGCCCATCTCGCGGGTTTCCTGCATCGGCATTTCAGGGGCTTGCTCAGCCACCGGCGATAGGCGGGAACACCGCGAACTGGTCCTCGGGCGTCAGGACCCGTTTTGCGCGTTGCTCCGGCTCGAGATAAACGCCGTTCACCAGAACCAGGTGTGTCAGTTCCGGCGGCAGCTTGAGCTGATCGATCAGTTGCTGTGCCGTTATGCCGTCTTCCACCTGCATCTCCAGTGCATTGCGCACGGCCCCCGGAGGCAGATACTTTCCCAACGTGGCGTAGAGTTTCACGGTCAGCTTCATGTTCACACCCAATCCTCGCATCCAGTGCTGAACTGGACCCGTCCAAGGCACTTTGGTTCGGCCGAATTCTGCGCTGCCCCGCTCACAGGGAATAGGCGTGGTTGCGATTGGGGCATGCTCACCTGGGTATCTGTCGGGTCGTGGAGGCGCTTGTTCCTATAGGGTTCGACTCTGTATGAGTACGCTCGACACGCCCACCTGCCGGGTCGGTCCCAGGCTGTGTCGCCGACATCACCAGGCTCGATCGAGCAGAGTTTGGGCTTCGGTCAGCGTTACGTCCACCGGATTCATGATCATCGAGCCGTCGTCCAGTGTCAGGACGGCGATCTTACCAAGGTCTTCCCGCCTAACCTGGTCCGTCTCCGACAACGTGCGTGGTAGGCCGCTAATCGCGTTGACCCGGTCCTTCAATGTCCGGATCTGCGCGATCGCCGCCGCCGGCCGATCGCCCGGCGCGGTGGCGGCATAGGTTTCGGCATCGCTCAGATAGAAAAGCAATTCCCCGATCGCGTGGCCGCGAGCCGACAGATTGAATTCCAGTACGAGCGGCAGAAAGATGCCCATGCAGGTGCCGTGGTGCACGCCTGCGGTGGCGCCGACGGCGTGGCCCAGAGCATGGACCAGGCCGACCATTGAGTTGCTGAAGGCGATGCCGGCCATGGTCGCGGCCTGGGCCAGTTCCAGCCGACCCTCGGGGTCGGACGGTCTTTCGAGGACGGGTATGAGCCAGCGCGCCACGCCCCGGATCGCTGTCGTCGCGTAGGCGTCACTGATCGGATTTTTGGCCAGGCAGGTAAAGGCCTCGATGGCATGAGTCAGGGCGTCCAGCGCGGTCGCCGCCGTGATTTGCAGCGGTAGCTTCAGCGTCATGCGCGGATCTAGGACCGCGACATCGGGCAGCAGGAACGGCGAGACTACCGGCAATTTGGCGTGCGTGTCCTCGTCTTTGATGATCGTGACAGACGTGACCTCCGACCCGGTGCCAGCGGTGGTTGGCACGGCCAGCAAGGGCTTGAGCGGGCGGCTCAGATTGTTAACCCCGGCGAAGGGGCGGATATCGTCGCCACCCTCGGTTGCCAGAATGTTGATCGCTTTGGCGGTGTCCATCACCGAGCCACCGCCGATGGCGATCAGGCTGTCGCAGCCCTGCGTCCTGTACGCAGCGACGCCTGCCTTGATCGCAGTAAACGACGAATCGGACGGTACATCGTCGAACAGGCCGCCCGGAACGATCCCGTCGGACTCCAGTGCGCCGATCACGGTGGCCGCAAGCCCGGCGCCAACCACGCCTTTGTCGCTGACAATCAGCGGGCGTGACACGCCCCGTGATCTGAGCTCGAAGGGCATGTGTTCGAGCGCTTTGTAACCCGCGACGGTCTTGACCGGGCAAAAGAACTCGTAAAACTCGCGGCGCATGAGGTCAGTCTCCAATCAGATCCATCAGAAAACGGCGGTAGATCCGGAGCGCCAGCCCGAATTTGGTGGCCAAGCCGATATCCGGATAGCGCTTGACCGCACGTTGGGCGATGAATCTAGGCAGAACAACCACCTCCAGGCGATCGAGGCAACGGACAATCTTCATGGCCAGCGCGGCATCGCCCCCGAGCGACATGCGGTCGTTCGCGAATGCCTGGGCCGTGCCTTCCACAAAGCCGAGCACAAGGAAAGCATGCGTGACGTGTTTGAACTCGAACAGCAGGGAGAACGAGTCGTCGGGTCCGGAACGCTGGGTGACCAGCCGGAGCCCGTTGCGGGACAGGGCGACCCACGCCAGCCCAGAGTGGGTTCTCATCGCAAACGTGAAATCCACCGGCAGGGCCGCCACTTCCCTGCGAATACTAGGATCAACCGCACTGGCCGCTTGTAACAGGCGGCCGACCAGCCACATCATGACCCGGACATAGAGCAGCTGAGCCCGGTAGACCGTCCCGGCACCTTTACGGGTACCGAGTCCGCTGAGTGCAGCCGCCGATGAAACCGTCTTAGCCTGCAAGCGCCGCTCCAGTGAAATGCCCGCCAACGCAAGGACACATCGGGCCGAAGGGGAATCCCACTTGATTCAAGATTGCTTCGTCCCTGCGCCTCCAGGCCGGCCCCGGGCGCGGTGCCTGGCTCTGGCGTGTATGGGTACAGGTAATCGGGGCACCGCGTGGGGTGCCCCGATGGCTTGGCGGTTGCCGGTTACAGTCCGAGCCGGCTTTTGGTCTCC
>JAHEDQ010000147.1 GCA_024641125.1 Candidatus Competibacteraceae bacterium
ATGTCGGTGCAAAAGACCATGCTCTACGACTCCCTGCTGTTCATGGTCAGCTACGGTCGCAGCGAGGCCGCGCGGATTCATGTCGAGCGTTTGGGGCATCTGCACAGCCGAGCCGTCCACAATGTGCCGGTGTGGATGTATGACCATTGGCTCGACAGCCTTATGGAGACGCTGCGCGAGTTCGATCCGGAGTTCAGCTCAGCCGTCGAGTCCGCCTGGCGCGCCGCCCTCGCGCCCGGTATCGAGCGCATGAAGGCTTTGCATGAGTCCCCCGGCGTGTGATGGACCCGGAGTGCGAGGGATCTCGCAAGGGTTTAACCAGGTCCCCGCGTACGATGGCCAGTCGGCTTCGTTGGCCGGTCTCGCGGCTTCAGCACAACAACACACCGGATGCCATTCCATTCCCCAAACGGACCGCGTCTGCGCCCCGCTTTGTTGCGCTGCTGCTGGTCTTGCTTCCCGCCGCCCCGGTCTGGTGAGTGGATTTTCGCGCCGCGGGGATTCGGGTGGCCCAGGATGCGGATTCGCATCACAACAGTTTCAATCAGTATGATCTCATCGCCCGCTTTTCCCTGCCCTGGTCCTCGAGTGTCGGTCGATGGCGATTCGACACCCTTCTGGATGCGAGCCTCGGGATGCTAAGGGGGCGGTGGTGACGGCAGTATCATCGGATCTCTGGGGCCCGCTTTGGATATCTGGCCCGAAGGCAGCGACTGGCGCATCATCGCCGGCATTCGTCCCACCTTGACCGACGATGGCGTTTACGGTGAGACGGATCTGGGGGCCAATTTCTACTTCACCAGCTTCATCGGCGCCCGCTATCAGTTTGCAGACAGTTGGGGGCCGGGATATCAGCTCAGCCACATGTCCAACGCCCGCACCAACGACGATAACCCCGGACTGAATCTGCACAACATCGTTCTGTTTCGCAGCTTTTGACGCCTCATCGGGGGTTGCGGAACCCCCCCGGCGTCCATTCCTCATAGTGGCCAGTGCTGCCGCCCCCTTCCGGATCGACACTGCGGTTATCCCAGGTCACACCCGACCCGCTACAGGCTGCCAGCGTAAGGCCGGCGATCAAGGCCGTGGTCAGGGCGACGGCAGTTCGAAAACGCATCATGTGACGGCACACTCGCAGGTGTCCAAACGGGCATTTGACAATAGTGTGGGGCCATCGCGTATGCAAGGCCTGGCCCCAAGCTTGCTGTGCCAATTCCCAATAGGTGAAACCCACCGTGAGAGGAAACCATGGGAAACGGTCAGTTGCTGACGCTGGTAGCCGTGCTCAGCATGACGTTGCCGTTGATACGGATGCGGCGACAGCACGGACCCGGCCGGGCGGTGGCGGAAACCTGGGAGGCATTTGCGCGTCAGCAGGGGCTGCATAACCGTGTCGATACCGGAGGCGCGACCACATACCAAGGAACGGCGGCCGGCCGACTGACTCGCGTTCGGCGTAGCCCCGGTCCAGATGGCGCAGGCCTCGGCCTGGCCATGGTGACCATGCACGTGCCGGAAGCGCCGTTCGGACTGAAGGTGGTATCGCGGCCCCACGGATCCCCATCCAAACCCGTTTCGGGTTGCCTGCAAACCGGAGACATTGAGTTCGATGCCGTGTTCGAATGCAGCTGCCCCGACCCGGCGCCGGCGTTGCGCTATCTGAACAGCAAACGGCGACTGGCGCTCATGCACCTCTTGAGACGTGCCGATCGGGTCTGTCTGGAGCGCCGGGGCTTGTCGGCAAGCCGATCGGGCGATCTATCCTGCAAGGCGCATCTGGCCAATCTCTTCAACGGCGCCGGTTCGGCGGCCGAGCGCCTTGCCTGAGTCCCGACCTATACTGACCCTGTCGGGGTTTTGGAACAAAGCAGATCATGGCTAAATTACGCGTCGGTGAACCGTGGATGTCCGCACCGGACTACGGCCGCTCCCTCCGGGGCCTGACGGTAAATCTTCTGGTGGCGGATGTGGCCGTCGCGGTCACGTTCCAGACCCGGGTGCTTGGCGCTTCGGTGCGGTATCAGGATGCCGATTTCGCCGTGCTGCATGGATACGATGCCGAGTGGATGCTCCATGCGGATCACACCTATCGGGACCATCCGATGATCGGAGCGGTGGCCGGGTTGGAGGCCCGCGGTGGGGGTGTCGAGCTGCGCCTGCACGGCTGCGATCCGGATCGGGCCGAGGCCGCCGCCCGGTCTCACGACTATCTGGTGCTGGACGGGGCGGCGGATAAGCCGCACGGCCTGCGGGAAGTATTCATCGTCGATCCGGATGGATACGTCTGGGTGCCGGACCTGGCGACAGGCTCAGACCTGGCCTAGGGCGTCCCGTGGCACAATGCCGTAGCCGTCCGCGCGATGTCCCCAGTCATCAGGTCTCAGGCAGCTGCTCGATTTCGGCCTGGGCTTCCTCCACCAATCCCGTGTCGCCGGTTGCTCGGCCCAAGCGGACCGCATGCTCCAGCCATTTCCGGGCATCGCGCTGTTCTAGCCGCGCCGCGCTGCGACCGGCCCTGAGCATGTAGGCCGCGGCCAAGCCCGGGTCGCCGGTGTCCTCGGCCAGGTCGGCGGCGGAGGTCAGCGCTCGATTCATGCCCCGGTAGTCGCCTTCGGCGCGCCGCAGGGCAACGACCTGCTCAAAGCCCTTTAGCGCTCTGGATGTGGTTCCCTGGAGTCGGTCCAGCCAGGCCCGCAGTTCCAGTACGTCAGCGGCGTTGGTTGCCGGGGGCGCCGGGCCCAATGCCGCGGCGGCTGCGCTGAGCCGGTCGGTGTCGCGGGCTTCCGCTGCCATGAGCCCGTCCAGGAAAAGGCCCGCCTCGCGCACGTCCGGCGCTGCCGCGGAATCGGACGTCAATATCTGATCAAGCACCGCACTGGCCTCGACTGGGCGGTTCAGCCGGTAAAGCACCGTTGCCCTCAGCAAAGTCAGCGCCGCATCCTGCGGCCCACTCCGGCGCATCCGCTCCGCATCGGCAAGATCGATTTGCCGCAGTGCGTCCTCGTACTCGCCCACTGCCAGTTGTGAGGCCGCAAGATTGTATCGGGCCGTCACGATCGCCAGCGGCTCATCTTCGAGCAGGGCCCGGTCCAATACGGCGTGATACAGGGTCACTGCCTGATCGTACTGGCCCAGGTCGTAGGCCAGCCGGGCCGATCGATCCAGCGTGCCCAGCTGCGTCTCACGCGCCGGTTCTGGTGGTTGTTTGCTCGCGCAACCGGTTACCACTAAGACCGTTAGCATTGTCGCCAGGGTGGCTCGCAGCACCTGTTTTAATCCATTCATGGATTCAGCGCTTTGGCGGGGATGCGGCCGCCTTCCTCCACTGGGGTCTGACCGCCGCCGCCCAGCAGCCAGTTGCTTCTGAGCTGTCGCAGCAAGGCCTCGAGTTCAGACAGGGTCTGTTGGGTCATGCCGAGCAGAACGGGCACGTTGGCCGTTGCCTCGCCGATGCCCCGGGTGACCGCGGGAAGCTCCGGTGTGGTCTCCCGCAGATCCACCAGAATCGAGTCCACCGAGGCCAGGATTGATTGAATCCGCGCCGTCATGGCCGGGATCTGATCGGTCTGCGCATTGAACGACGAGGTCAGTCCGGTTACCTCCGTGGCGGTCTTGCGCAGCTCCTCCAGAATCGGCTCGATCTGGGTCAGGCTCCGGTTGGTCCCGACCAGCAGGTCTTCCACCTCGCGCGCGGCGGTATCGTCCGCGAGCAGGTGACCCAGGCTACCTTCACCCTGCACGATGCGACCGGTTAGCGTGCTTACGTCACTCAGCAGCATCTGCAGGTCCCCTCCGGGGTCGGCCAGGCTGGTGGTGAGATCGGCCAGAGCTCGGGTGGCCCGCTCGGCCTCGGCGATCACCGGAAACACCTGCTGGCGCACGTCTTTGATCAAATCATCCAGGGTATCCGTGGGGGCGCGATCCGGCGATGCGTTCAATACCGCGTAGTCCCAGTCCAGCGGTTCACCAAACCCGCGTGTAATCTCCAGATAGGCTTCACCGGCGACGCCGAAGGTCTTGCGGATGACGGCTGTCGAGTCGCGTCGAACAAACGATTTCATGGCCGCACGGATGCGCGCCTCGGCATGGATTTTCTGATCCGGTTCGATCACGATTCTGACGACTTCGCCGGCGGGCGTGCCCAGAATCTCCACCTGGGCGCCCTGCGCCAGACCGAACAGGCCTTCATCCGGCAGAACGATCCGCAGGTCCTCGCCCGGGTCGAACCATTCCCGCAGCCGTCCGGCCTGGACGATGGCGACCACGAAGATCACGATCCCCATCAACACGAAGGCCCCGACAATCTCGCGCTGGAAACGGGCTGTGCGGACGCCGCTCATACGCGGTCTCCGTCCGCCGTGACCATGAGCCCGCCGGCGATTCGATGGCGTCGCGTCACCGGTATGCTGGCGTCGTCGAACAGCCCGGTCAGGCTGGTGATCAACAGAACCGCTCCGCCGCGGTTGCGGACCCGCTGAACCGCCTCCATCAGGGGCGCCAGCATTTCCGGATACGTGAGCGTCATGGGGTGCTCCAGAATCACCAGGGTCGGGCGTCCCATGAAGGCCCGGGCGCAGGCGGCACGTTCCAGGTCTGCCGGTGGGCAAGCCTCCGGATAATCCACCGGCAGGCCCGGCAGTCCGAACTCCCGGGCCAGACGCCCGGCTTCCCGGTTTATGGCGCTAGCGCTCCGTTGGGTGGCGTGAAGTTGTTGCAGGACGATGTTCTCCCAAACGCCGCGGGTCTCGAGCCAGTTGCCCCGCGCCAGCACCCGCCCGACGTGGGCGCGCAGCCCGTGGGCCTGTCCTCGGTCCAGGTCTTGCCAATCTCGCTCGAACAGACGCACCTGACCGGACGAGGGCGGTGTCAATCCCAGGCAGGTATCCCCCAACAGGCTGGTGAGCGCTCTGCTGGTGCAGAAAACCAGATGCAGATCGCCACTCGACAACCGCATATCCAGGGTCAGAACGCCGCCCGCCCGATTCTCCGCTTCGCTCACGGTGACGCCTTCCAGCGAGAGCACATCCCCGGCTCCCAAAGCCCTTGCACCGCTGGATGGCATGGCCATCCTACAACACGACCGAAGTCAGGCCGCCGACCAGGAAGGTGGCGATCAATGACAGCACAAAGGCCTTGGGCAATTGCCGTCGGATGCCGTGCACGCCGGCTTGCACCTCCGAGCCCAGCACACAGGAAATAAAACCGATGATATACCCGGTTATCAGCGTTTTGACTGGAATCAGCAGGTAGTCGGCCCAGCCCGCCGCACTGAGCACCTCGTCGGCGAAGTCCAGTGCCGACAGGTTGGTCACGCTCAGGGCCGATGCGGCCAGGAAGCCGGCAATGATGGCGACCGGAAGAAACACCACGGTGAGCACGAACACCGACACCGCCACCGCGAAGGTTCGGGGAATCAGCAGATAGTAGGTCGGATCGATCCCATGGCTGCTGAGCATGCGCAACTGGCCACCGGTCACCATCTGCCCAATCTCATCCAGCATGACCGACCCGCTGCGCCCGATCACGATGAGCATCACCGTGGTGGGGGCGATTTCCCGGATCAGCAACAGCGCCAACAAATCACCCAAAAGTTGTCGCTGGCCGAACAATTCCAGCCAGTAAAGCCCGTTCACCAGCATCCCGATGCCGATCAACACGGCCACAATCACCACCGCCGGTAACCCTCTAACGCCGACCTGAAAGCAATAGAGCTGAAACTCGGCGCGCAGGGTACGATTCCAGTTGCTGGGTTTGAGGCCCCTCACCAAGGTGAGGGTGAGCCCGCCGATGAATGCCAGAAAGGCGCGGGATCCGCGAAAGGGCCGATCGCCAAGCCAGCGCAAAAATCGCAGCGGGCGCGACGCCTCGCTGTCGTCGGTCAGACGGACTTCGACCGCGTCGGGCGTCGTCACAGGCGACCGCTCATCATATAGGTTTTGAACTCGCCAACGCCGTCCAGGTAGTGGGTACCCCGCACCTGGAACAGATACTGGTTCCGCAGCAGCCGGTATGCCGACTCGGTGGCCTGGATGGAACCGGGCAGGCTGGTGTCGGCCATGGTGCCGGCCATCCGGATCGCTTCCCCCCAGAGATTGTACGATCGTTGATCCGACCCGATCACGCTGCCGATCACCGGCCCGTGATCCAGCCCGATGCGGAAGGTCAACTGCGAATGTCGGGTTTCGAACAGGCGATGGCAGAGCCGTTGAACCGCCAATGCGAAACCCGCAACCTGGTCTGCGCCCTGCGCGGGACCGGTATCGATCCCAGCGGCGGCGATCACCTGGTCGCTCATGAATTTGAGATAGGTCAGGCCGTTTTCGGTGGCAAGGTGTTCCAGTTCTCCGATCAGAAGATCCACCGCGGATCGATTCTCCGCGGTGTCCATGGCCAGGGCCGTTTCGTCGGTGAAGCGCAGCGCCATGACCGACAGGCCGTCGATCACCTGGGCGCTGGCCGTACCGCGCTCACCGGCGCGGGCCGCCAGGCGCTCGACAAACGCCGCTGCCCGACGCGCGCCCAGGCTGGAATCGCTGTCCGCGGGCTTACCGCGATCGGCCTGGGTCCGCTCTTGGTTTGCCTCCCGCGCAAGGTCCGCGACTGGAGCCCCCTCCGCTGCCGTGCCTGCCGTGTCCTGGCCCGCTGTTTCGGGGTCCAGCGCCGGATAGCGCAGTGCCAGCAGATTGGCCACCGCCTGCGCGAATGCCCGAACATGATCGTCCCATTCGACCCGGTCCTGGCCCGACTCAAGCCACAGGGCACCCACCACGCGCTCGTGGCTTTGTATGGGTGTGCTGAGCAGTGCCTCACAACCCAGAGGGTCGAGATACACCCGGTGCAGGGCTTCGGATCGCGGGTCCCGAGCCGCGTCGGTGGTGCTGAAACCGGCTGTGCCGAGCAGGGTTTCGAACAACTCGGGGTGTTCGCTTTGCTGCAGGCGGGTGCCCTCCGTATGGCCGCCCAGGTCGTGATCGTAGCTGTCGATGCACATCAACTGGCGTTGCCGGTCGCCAAACTCCCAGACGCTGGTACGCCTGACCCCGGCGGCGTCACAGGTCTTTTCCGTGAGCAGGGCCAGGGCGGTCTGGTCTCCGGATTCAAACAGGGCGGCTTGGGTTGCCAGGGTCGCGAAGGCCTCGCCCTGCCGCTCCAGATCCGCTTGCCGCGACAGCACCAGGCTTGCGTTGCGGTCGGCCCGCAAGCCCTGGCGCACCAGCAATCCGGCCAGCACCGAGGCCAGTGCAATGACGCTGAGCAGCATGGCCAGCCCGTTCTGAAGGTTTTCGCGTACAAAGCCGACGAAGTCGTCCTCCGGGACGATGATCAGCACGGACCAGTCGCGTTGCAGCAGATGGCGCAATGAGTTCGCGGTGCTGATGTAGCGGCGGCCGTCGACGGTGAAGGTTCGCCGGCCATAGCCCTCGACCCGGAACCGGTCGAAGGCGCGGCTGACAACCGGATCATGCAAACCCTCCACCTGCATCAGCTCCAGTGCGTCACCGGTGTCACGCAGGGTCTGGCCCGACTCGGGGTGGGCGATGAGGCGGCCGGCCTGATCCACAATGATCGCCTTGCCGGTCTTACCGATTTGCAGGGTCCCCAGGAAGCGGCTCAGGCTGTCCAGGGTCACATCCAGCCCAAGCACCCCAAGCAAATCCCCGCCCTGGTCAAGAAACGGTACAGAAACCGTCACGCCGGGGGTGCGATCCGTGAAAAACACGTAGACATCGGTCCAGAACAGGCCGCGCAGTTCGTCCGCGCCCTGATACCAGGGCCGGGTCCTCGGGTCATACTCGTCCCAGGGGAGCTGTTCGCGATCAATTTCCTGCAGGCCACCGTCACGGTGAATCAGGGTCATCCGCGGTGGATCGAATTCCCGTTCGATCCGTTTGGTCATGTAGCCGGGCGTGTCGGTCCCGGTTTCGCGACGCACCATGAAGAAATCGCCGTTGGTGGTGCCGATGCTCAGGATCGTAATCTGCGGGTTGTTGCTGAGAATCTGCAACGCCAGGGGCTCGGCAATCTCGCGCCGGATACCTTCGATTCGGGTGTCGCCTAGGAGGTCACGGGTCATCAGGGCAAGTTTCGAGACCGGTGCCAGATAGGCCCCCACTTCGGTCGCGATACGTTGCTGCAGGCTCTGGATCACATCGCCGGAGAGCACCAGGGCGTCGGCACGATTCGCCCGATACGAAACCAGTGCAATCGTTAGAATGGCAATCAGTACCAGGAGCACAACGGCGATCGGGACCAGTATGCGGCGACGCCGCTGACGCGCCTCGTTGCGGCGGATTGCCGTTTCGTCCAGCACCTCTGGTGTCACCAAAGACCCACCCGTGAATGATCGCCACGCCATCGGCGTGGCTCCATTGTCCCGCCAAGCCGGCGCACCTGTCCAAGACAGTAAACCAGCAGAGTGGGCCGCAACAACAATCGTTCACCGGTCCGCCGGCGTGCAGGGACTTTACTGTGCGGGCACGGCGCCCCCGTACCCGGAACACGGCAGGGGCTTACTGCAACAGTATCAGGCGGCTGCTGCCGCCTCGGTGAACATTCAGAAGCATCCGTCCGCGACTGAGGGAGGCCTGCTGGATGAACTCCGATACGGATGATATCTCGGTCCGATTGACACTGGACACCACGTCGCCCGGACGCAGACTCGCCTCTGCCGCGGGCGAACCGCGTTCGATTTCGCTCACCATCACGCCCTGGACCCGTTGATACAGTGGATGATTGCGCGGTATTGCGGTGAACGTGGCGCCGCTGAGTTGCGGGTGGAGCCGTCCGCCCTGAACCGAATCGGCCTTCGATTCGCCGATTTTGGCGCTGACCCGATACCGTTTGCCGTCGCGCAACAGTTCCAGCTTCAGCTCATCGCCCACCCGCAGCAAGCCGACGGCGTTGCGGAGATCGGCGGAGTCGTCGACCGGTCGATCACCCACGCTCACCACCACGTCGCCGGGCTGGATGCCGGCTTTGTCGGCGGCGGCGCCGCGTTCCACCTCGGCGATGACGGCGCCCCGCCCGTCCGAAATGCCGAAGGCGCGGGCCAGTTCCGGTGTGAGATCCTGCACCGACACCCCAAGCCGGCCCCGGCGAACCTCACCGTGTTTGACCAGCTGTGCCATCAGGGTCACCACCATATTGCTGGGGATGGCGAAACCTATGCCCACATTGCCGCCACTGGGTGCCAGGATGGCTGTATTGATGCCGATCAGCTCTCCGCGCAGATTGACCAGTGCGCCGCCGGAATTGCCCGGGTTGATGGATGCGTCGGTCTGGATGAAATCCTCGTAGCCCTCGATGCCGAGGCCGCTGCGCCCCAGTGCGCTGACGATGCCGGAGGTGACAGTCTGGCCGAGGCCAAAGGGATTGCCAATGGCCACTACGAAATCCCCGACCCGCAGGGCATCGGAATTCGCCACTCCCAGCGCCGTCAACCCTTCGGCTGGAATCCGGATGATGGCCACGTCGGAATCCGGGTCGCTCCCCACCAGCTCAGCCTCCAGGCTGCGGCCGTCGGACAGGGTGACGGTGATGCTTTCCGCTGTCTCGATGACGTGGTGGTTGGTGATGACGTAGCCTTGGCGGGCGTCAACCACAACGCCTGAGCCCAGGCTCTGGGTCCGGCGTCGTTGCGGTTGCTCCGGGAAATTAAAAAAGCGCCGAAAGAACGGATCGTCCATCAGCGGACTTTGCCCGACCTGACTTCGACCCTCGGTGGAAATGTTCACCACCGCTGGAGTGACTTGTTCGAGCATCGGTGCAAGGCTGGGCAGCGCCTGTCCGTCCACCTGGCCGGGTAGGGCAGCGGTTGCCGTTTGAACAAACAGCAGCCAAACCGCTATCGAAATCATTCGCAGGGCAATTCGAAAGTGCACGGGAACCGACCTCCGGTTTGCCTGTGGCAGAATCGGGCTGCGCGCCCGGTGCGTCATCTCAGGTGTGCGCGTGGGTCGAAGTTCAAAGACTTTGCCATATTCTCGAATAGAGTTCGCGTTTCCTCGGTGTCCACCGGAGGATTGACGATGTTGATGACCACGTACAGGTCGCCCGGAATCTTGCTGGGCAGCCCCCTGCCCTTGAGCCGCATTCTCTTGCCGCTCTGGCTGCCGGCCGGCAGGGTGATGGCGACCTGGCCTCCGGGTGTCGGGACTTCGACCCGGCCACCCAAGGCAGCCTCCCAGGGGGCCACCGGCACAGTGACAGTGATGTCCGAGCCGGACAGTTGGTACAACGGGTGAGCCTGAATGTGTACTTCCAGCAGCAGATCTCCGGCCCGCGCCATGCCCATGCCGGGGGCGCCCTGGCCCGCCAGGCGTATTCTCTGACCGTCGGTCACCCCGGCCGGTATGCGCACGTTCAGTTTGCGCTGACGCACCGCGCCGCGACCTGGTTCGCTCTCCTGCAGTTGAAGTGACCTTTGCCCACCTCGGTAGGCTTCCTCCAGGCTGATCTCAAGCCGGTGGGTCTGGTCTTCGCCGCGTCGCGCCCGGTTGGAGCGGGCCGAGCGGTGTCCGGTCCCGAAATCCATGCCGCCCTGACCGAACAGGGTGTCGAAGAAGTCGCTGAATGTTGCGCCGCCCGGACCGCCGCCGCCGAAATGAAACTCCCGCCCCCAGTCCGGTGGTGGGCGAAACTCCTGGCCCTGTTTCCAGTTCTTACCAAGTCGGTCGTATGCCTGACGTTTATCCGGATCCTTCAGAACTTCATAGGCCTCCTGGATATCCTTGAAGCGGGCCTCGGCATCGGCCTCTTTGCTCACATCCGGATGGTATTTGCGCGCCATCTTGCGATACGCCCGCTTCAACTCCTCGGCGGTGGCCGACCGGTTCACACCCAGCAGTTCGTAGTAGTCCTTGAATTCCATACGGTGGTTTTCTACCTGGTCAATGAACAGGTTGCGTGAGCGCAGTCAAGCAGTTGCATTACCCTGAAGGTAACCTGTTGACACCTGTACACCTCGTGTAAGCATGAGTGCGTATCGAAATCGCACTTGGCACCAACATGATACGAAGGTGCGGTCGGCGGTTAAGTATATCAAGAGCTGTGATGAGGAAGTGGTGATATCTGCGGTGGTATGGCCCGGGTGGTCGCCGAGATGATTCTCAACCACCTGAACGAGAAAGCGACCTTCGCGGGCGGGGGCCAGTTGCCCGAAAGTCGGGCACCCCCACAACCGGGTTTATTCGACTTATACTCCGCCGAGTTCCATCCGGCCCGCAGCCAGAAGGGCGGGGGAGCGATAGCCGTGGTTTGGCCGGATGGCAAGCTGGGGGCGCCGACCCTCGACAAGTTGTCCGGTTTTCCCGAGGTGACTGGAGTGCGGATGATCGATCTCAGCGGCGGGTAGCCTGTAACTTCGCGAATCGAGAGGAATGATGAAGGTCGGACTGGTTTTTGGCGGCAGAAGCGTTGAGCATCGGGTCTCAGTCAACTCGGCCAGAACCGTGGCGATCGGGTTGCGTGATGCGGGACACGAGGTGGTGCCGCTGGGGGTTGCGGATAACGGTTGCTGGGTTGAGCAAGAGCTCGGCGAAGCGGCCTTGAAGGGAGAGATCGACTCCCTGACGGCTGCGGACACGGAGATCCGGTCGAGCTTGCGGCCGCTGCTGGACGCCGATGTCGACGTGATATTTCCCGTCGTCCATGGAACCTGGGGCGAGGACGGAACGCTACAGGGGCTGTGCGAGATGCTCGATCTGCCTTATGTGGGTGCCGATGTGACCGCCAGCGCCATCTCGATGGACAAGCTCCAGTGCAAGCGTCTGCTGAACGACTGTGGCATACCGGTGGTCGACTACGAGGCGGTGACCGCGCCGCAGATGGCACGGTCGACTGCGGACTGCCTGGCCCGGTTGCAGCGGCTGCAGGTGCCGCTCTTCGTCAAGCCGAGCTGTGGCGGGTCGAGTGCCGGGGTCAGGCGTGTCGAGCGCCGTGAAGACCTGGAAGCGGCGGTGGAGTTCGCGCTGCAATTCGACGATGCGGTTTTAGTCGAGAAGGAGATCAAGGGTCGTGAGCTGGAGTGCTCCGTGTTGGGCGACGAGGAGTTCGAGGCCTCCGCCATCGGTGAGATCGTGCCCGGCAACGCCTTCTATGACTACGAGGACAAGTACCTTCAGGACTCGGCGCAGCTCAAGATGCCGGCCGAGCTGCCGGAATCCGTGGCCGAGCAGATGCGGGACCTGGCGGTGCGAGCCTTTGCCGCTGTGGGTGGTGGTGGGATGGCGAGAGTGGATTTTCTGATGGGCCAAGACGAGGCCATCCACGTCAACGAGATCAATACCCTGCCTGGTTTTACCCGAATTTCCATGTATCCCAAACTCTGGCAGCTGTCGGGTCTCTCGCTCGCCGGGCTGGTCGATCGATTGGTTGAAATCGCCGTGACCCGACATCGGCGGCGGCAGCGACTGGACAACACCATCAAGAGCTGGTTTGCCTCGCTGGGATCCTGAGAATCAGATC
>JAHEDQ010000148.1 GCA_024641125.1 Candidatus Competibacteraceae bacterium
ATGTGGACTATCTGTTTCTCCAGGTGTTGGTGGATCAGGCCCGGGTCACCGATGCTCAGAACTGCGGCAACATCCTGGCGGGGGTGGCGCCCTTTGCCATCGAGCGCGGGCTGGTCCGGGCTCGGCCGGATGAAACCCCGGTTACGATATTCATGGAAAACACACGGCAGATCGCGGTGCTCAGGGTGCGGACACCGGGCGGGGTGGTGTCCTATCGGGGTTCCGCCCAAATCGACGGCGTACCCGGCAGCGCCAGCCCCATCCCCATCCGTTTCCGCGACACCGCGGGTTCCAGCTGCGGCGCGTTGCTGCCGACCGGGCGCGCCCGGGACGTGATCGACGGTATCGAGTTGACCTGCATCGATAACGGCATGCCCACGGTGGTGCTGCGGGCCTCCGATTTCGGCCTGAGCGGCACTGAGGACCGTGCCAGCCTGGATGCAAACCAACGCCTCAAGCAGCGCCTGGAGTCCATCCGCCTGCGGGCCGGCCCCTTGATGCATCTGGGTGACGTGGCCGCCAAGTCGGTCCCCAAGATGAGCCTGCTCAGTCCGCCCGCGGCCGGCGGGGCCGTGTCCACTCGAACCTTCATTCCCCATCGTTGCCACGCATCCATCGGCGTACTGGGCGCGGTCACCGTGGCCACGGCATGTACGCTACCGGATTCGCCGGCGGCTGAATTGGCCAAGGTGCCGCCGGGTGACAGCAAGACCATGCTCATCGAGCACCCGATAGGCCAGACCACGGTGCTTCTGAATATGGACGCCGCCGGCGCGGTGGAGACCGCGTCGATTCTTCGCACCGCGCGCAAACTGTTCGACGGCGTGGTTTTTGCCCGCTGAGCCCGAGGCATTCCAGCATGGACCCCGACTACCTGCCGTTTCACCCGGATCCCACCAAGCCGGAGTATCGTCCGCCGCCGGGCGCGGTGGACGCCCACTGCCATGTGTTTGGCCCCGCCGCCCGCTTTCCCTACGCGCCGGAGCGAAAGTACACCCCCTGTGACGCGCCAAGGGAAAGTCTGTTCGCCCTGCGCGACCATCTCGGATTCAGCCGCAATGTGATCGTCCAGGCGACCTGTCACGGTCGGGACAACGCTGCGTTGGTCGATGCCCTGCAATCCGCCGGCGACCGCGCACGGGGCGTGGCGGCGGTGGGGCCGGATGTCGGTCAGACGGAACTCGAAGCGCTGCATGCGGCCGGTGTGCGTGGGGTGCGGTTCAACTTTGTCAAGCGCCTGGTGGACGCGACGCCTCGGGAGGTGTTTCTGCGGATCGCGGACCGGATCGCGGCCATGGGTTGGCACATCGTGGTCTACTTCGAGGCATCGGATCTGGCCGATTTGGTCCCTTTTCTGCGTACGCTGCCCACCATCGTGGTGGTGGATCACATGGGGCGGCCGGATGTGGCCAAGGGCGTCGATCATCCGGATTTCCAGCGTTTCGTCCGCCTGCTGGCCGACCATGACCATTTCTGGACCAAGGTGAGTTGTCCCGAACGCTTGAGCCTCACCGGCCCGAACTACGACGACGTCTTACCCTTTGCCAAAACCCTGGTGCAACGGTTTCCGGACCGGGTGCTGTGGGGCACGGACTGGCCGCATCCCAACATGAAGTCCCACATGCCCGATGACGGGGTGCTGGTGGATGTCATTCCCCGCATCGCCCCGGAGATTGCTTCGCAGCAGGCGCTAATGGTGGATAACCCCATGCGTCTGTACTGGGCCAGCAGCAAAAGCGAGTAGCAAGCGGCGATTTGCTTCGAGTGCGTTCCGTCCGCACGCCTGTTTGCAACGATCCAACCCGGAGTCCACCGGTTTGATATCCTTGACGCTTGTCGCCCTCAACCGAAGCGCTGCGTATGCCTATGCGATCATGAATTGGATTCAGCACTCGGAAGCCATCGGCCCATTTCCGCTGAAGGTCCTGCCGCTGTTCTGGGCAGTCCTGATGTTGACCGCCTGCGCCAGCAAGCCGCTGAATCCCTGGACTGCAGACACCCCGCCTCTGGTGCTTGTGCCTGTGGCCGATGCCTCGGTAAAAGACCAGAGGGGGCGTTTCCGCGAGATCTTTTGCGCGGTGCTCGAATCACGCAAAGACGAGTGGCCTGACTATCGTCCCTGCGATGAAGCGCTGACCCGGGTGGCGGACGAGCCGCCGGGCTCTGGACAGAAGGTCAACCTGGGCGCCAGCCGGGACGATCTGCTGGCGCTGTTTGTCCCGGGTGTGGGCTGGGAGTGCGTCGCCGGGTGGTTGCAGGTGGATGCGTCTGTGGAACGTTTGATGCGATCGTTCGGATTCGGCGCAGAGCTGGTCTCGGTCGATGGATTGTCCAGCTCCACCCACAACGCTCGCCAGATTCGTGATCGAATCGCGGCCCTCCCGTCGGAATTCGACGGCCGGCCCATTCTATTGATTGGCTACTCGAAGGGTGCGACCGACATTCTCGAGGCCATTGTTCAGTATCCGGAGTTGAGCGAACGGGTCGTCGCGGTGCTCAGTGCGGCGGGATCGATTGGGGGCTCACCCTTGGCCACCTCGGCTGAGGCCAATGACCTGAACGTCATGCGCTACTTTCCAGGGTCCCAATGCAGCGAAGGGGACGGCGGTGCGGTGGAAAGTCTCCGCCCCGCTACCCGCAGGGCCTGGCTGGCGCACCATACGCTGCCCCCGGAGATCGCCTACTATTCTCTGGTCACCTATCCGAAACCCGATCGCATTTCCTCTGTGCTGGGCGGCATGTATCGGAAACTGAGTCAGGTGGATGCCCGCAATGACAGTCAGGTCATCTACTACGACCAGATCATTCCCGACAGCACACTGGTCGGCTTCGTCAATGCCGACCATTGGGCGCTTGCCGTGCCGATTGCCCGCACTCACGGCTTCATCGGCTCCACGTTTGTGGACAAGAACGATTTTCCCCGTGAGGCGCTGGTCGAGGCGGTACTGCGGTTCGTGGAAGAGGATCTCGAGCGGCGCGAGCGCATCGGCGTACCCTGATCAGACCGCTGGACAGCACACTAGCGCAACGGCATGCCGGCGCGCTGCTCCAACTTTCGAAACCTCAGGGCCAGATAGATCATCATCCCGCCCATGATCAGTGCGGCGATCGCGATCACCCAGGACAGGGCGACAATGCCGCTGCCTGGCCAGAGCATCAGCACCAGGCCCAGTACCGCCCCGGCAATGCCCATGGTTTTGAGCGGGCCCTGCTCCGGGTCGGTGGGACTTAGTCGCCGGGCGCTGAGAAACTGACTGACCCCCACGAACAGCACCCAGGCGCCGAACAGAAACAACAGGCTGCGCAGCGAACCGCTGGGCCAGAACACCAGTACCAGACCAATTGCCAGGCTGATCAGCGCCTGAACCAGATACTCACCCCGGTCGCCCATCTGCAGCGCACCATACAGCCCGGTGGCACCGTCGGCCAGGCAGTAAACGCCCACCACCAGCGCCAGTATGCCCAGGGTCAGGGTCGGCCAGAACAGGGCGAAAATGCCCAGCGCCACGGCCAGCCCGCCCCTCAGCATCATTGCCCACCACATGTCCCCAAGCTTGTTGGTGACGCCGGCTCGGACAGCCTGTATCTGTTCACGCCGGAGTTCGTCTTGATCGTTCATTTGCTTCTCGATCCTGGCTGCTGAAATTTATTTGGGTTAGGGAGTCTCTGCTCCGTTTACGAATCGATCAGAGGCTTCTCAGGCAAACCGCTCGCCCTCCCAACATCCCTGGAGCTTACACCTGCCAGGGTAGGCTTTCAGCACAGATAAGAACGGCGAGCCCAGGAGGTCTCGGTCGTCTACCCACATCCACCAGCGTTCCAGTTGTGCCCTGGGTCAGCGAACGTTTTCGAGGATCAGATGACCCACCGCGGTGTTCGAGGCCGGCACATGGTAGTGGCGGTGCATCTGCCGCACTTCGTCATCCAGGGCGCCGCGCATCACCAGCCACATGACCAGCTCGATGCCTTCGGAGCCAGCCTCCCGCAGATAGTCCACATGGGGAATCCGGGTGACGGACTCCGGGTGACTGACCAGGTCGTCCATGAACCGGTTGTCGAACACCGGATTGATCAGCCCGGCCCGCTGAGCCTGAAGCTGATGGGACATGCCGCCGGTGCCGAAAATGACCACCCGCAGATCCTGGTCGAAGGACTGAACGGCCCGGCGGATCGCCTTGCCGAGATTAAAACAGCGGTTCCCGGTGGGCGGTGGGTACTGCACCACGTTGACGCACAACGGAATCACGGGACAGGGCCAGGCATCGGGTTGTCCGCACATCAGAGAAAGTGGCACGGTCAGACCGTGGTCGACTTCCATACGGTTGACGATGGTCAAATCGAACTCGTCGAGAATGACCGATTGAGCAATATGCCAGGCCAGTTCCGGATGACCCTGGACGAGCGGAACCGGCCTTGGGCCCCAGCCTTCGTCCGCCGGCAGGAAGGCATCGGCGCAGCCCAGGGCGAAGGTGGGAATCATTTCCAGCGAAAAGGCGGTGGCGTGATCGTTGTAGACCACGATGGCCACGTCCGGTTTGAGCTCTGACATCCATTCGCGGGACCGTTCAAAGCCCTGAAACAGGGGCTGCCAATACGGTTCATCGGTCTTGCCCTGATCGATGGCGACGCCGATTGCGGGCACGTGAGAGCATGCGACTCCGGCGATGATCTCAGCCATTGTCCCACTCCCAGGTGTAGCGATTGCCTTCGATTGGACGCCCGCCCGCCAGCATCATGTTTCGGTAATCTTCGTCGCTGACCCCGGTCATGCGCGCGGCCAGCTCCTGGAAGGCAATGCCGTCTTTGGCCGCCAGTTTCGAGGTGTAGTAGATGTTTCCCCCCAGCCGCAGCATTTCGTTCCAGTCACGCGCCAGTACCGCAGCCCGCTGCTCGGGGCTCATGGGATAGCGATCCAGGTAGGCCGCCTCGTCGGCGCCGAACGCGTCGCGGTTGTCCCGATGGCGCAGTGACATGCAGAACATGTTGAGGTGATACCCTTTGCGGGACTGCTCGGCGTCGAACACATAGGTTCCGGGTATATCGTCGTAGGGGTGCTTCTGGTTCACGACTGTACGCCTCCTGTCGGTCCGTCCGCCGTTAATCGGGACGCCAGATGGGAGAAAACCCGTCGTGAGTTGAGCTCGAATATCTTTTTCCTGTCCGCATCGCCGATGTCGGCAGCATCGATGTAACGCTTGGTGTCGTCGAAATGATGGCCGGTCTCGGGATCGATGCCCCGGACCGCGCCCACCATTTCCGACGCAAACAGAATGTTGTCCGCCGGAATGACCTTCAGCAGAAGATCGATGCCGGGTTGGTGGTACACGCAGGTGTCGAAAAAGACATTGCACTTCAATAGCTCCGTCAGCGGGGGCCGCCCCATCATATCGGCCAGACCCCGAAATCGGCCCCAGT
The DNA here is from genome assembly GCA_024641125.1 of Candidatus Competibacteraceae bacterium. Classification (GTDB taxonomy): domain Bacteria; phylum Pseudomonadota; class Gammaproteobacteria; order Competibacterales; family JAHEDQ01; genus JAHEDQ01. The sequence goes on from JAHEDQ010000148.1 coordinate 5,416, forward strand.
GATAGGGTACCGCGCCACCGCCGTGAGGGATGATGAACTTGAGGTCGGGGAAATCCGTGAACAGATCGTCGGCGGTCATCATCTGCATGAACGCGGTGGTGTCCGCACTGAGGTAATGGGAGCCGGTGGTGTGAAAACAGGGGTTGCACGCCGCGCTCACATGCACCATGGCCGGCACGTCCAGCTCCGACATTTTCTCGTAGATCGGATACCAGTAGCGGTCTCCCAATGGGGGCGAAGTCCAGTAGCCGCCCGACGGATCGGGGTTCAGGTTGCAGCCCACAAACCCGAATTCGGTGACACAGCGTTCGAGTTCCGCCGCGCTGGCCTGCAGACCGTCACCCGGAGATTGGGGAAGCTGGGCCACACCGGCGAAATTGCCCGGATACAGTTGCGTAATCCGATGAATCAGGTCGTTACAGTGTTCCGTCCAACAGCGGCTGGTGGAAGGATTGCCGATGTGATGGCCCATCCAGCTGGCGCGGGGCGAGAAGACGGTCAGGTCGGTATGGCGTTCCCGCTGCAGTTTGAGTTGCGCGCCCTCGAGGCTGTCCCGGATCTGGTCGTCACTGATTCTGACCACACCCTTGTTGTGTTCGAACAGCGCATCCCGAGCGAGTTGGGCCTTCTGGGCCTCCCGGTATTCGCCCAGTTCGACGGGGGCGGTGGTGTAGTGCCCGTGACAGTCGATAATCATTGTATCCAACCCTTTGCCGTCCCGCATTGATGACCCTTGCCGAACGATGGTAACCATTGCCTTAGGCCAATGGTAAATTCGAAATGCGTTGGGGCTATGCGAAAAAGCGATACTGTTCGGTCATGAGCGCGCCGGGCCGCTGCTCCGGCGCTGTTTGCAACGCTGTTCAACCCGAAGTGACCATGACCAGAAACCACCCGGAACCCCACTTGGTCGATGACACGCTGGGGCGGGCCTATCCCATCGATCCGCCCCGCTGGCGCTCCGATGACGGAAATCCGTTGTCCATATCAGAATTGCCCGGTATCAATCGAAAGGCCATCGACGCGTCCCAGCGCAGTCTCTGGCGTTACCACGCCGCGCTGCCGATGCCGATCGAGCATCCCGTGAGCATGGGGGAGGGGTGCACGCCCCTGATCCCCCGGCCCTGGAACGGGCACCCCTGCCTGTTCAAGCTGGAATGGTTCGCACCCACCGGCAGCTTCAAGGATCGCGGGGCATCGGTCATGTTGTCACTACTCCGCCAACAGGGCGTGGGCGCCGTCTTGGAGGACAGCTCCGGAAACGGTGGCGCGGCCATCGCTGCCTATGGGGCTGCAGCGGGCATCCGGGTACGTGTCATCGCCCCGGCCTACGCGCAGGATGCGAAGATCGCCCAGATCCGTGCCTTTGGCGCCGAAGTGCAACTGGTGGATGGACCGCGCGAGGCGTCGGAAGCGGAAGCGGTACGCCAATCCGATCATATGTTCTACGCCAGCCACAACTGGCATCCGTTTTTCCTGCAGGGCACCAAAACCCTGGGCTACGAGTTGTGGGAAGACCTGGACTTCCGGCCGCCGGACAACATCATCATCCCCACCGGGGCCGGCAGTAACGTGCTGGGTTGCGATCTCGCTTTTCGTGAACTCATGCGGGTTGGGGAGATCGACCGCCTGCCGCGCCTGTTTTGCGCACAGCCCGCCAACTGTGCGCCCATCCACGCGCACTTCCAGGCCAGACCGGGGGATGTGGTTGCGCCGCAGTTTGCGCCCACCATCGCCGAAGGGACCGCCATCAAACACCCCGTGCGTCTTACGCAGGTGCTGGATGCGGTGCGCAGGTCCCGCGGCGGCACCGTGGCGGTCAGTGAAGCGCAGATTGTCGCGGCGCTGAAGCGGCTCACCGGCATGGGATTCTACGTGGAGCCGACCTGTGCCAGTGCCGCCGCTGCCCTTGATCTGCTCTGGGAACGCGGCGATATCCGCCCCGACCAACGCACTGTGGTGGTGCTCACCGGCAGCGGCCTCAAGGCCACCGCCTTTATGACCGACACCTTCGGCGGTGCCGGTTAAGGAACTTTGGATACCGTGCGATCGAGGCGTATATCATGCGCCAATCGCGGTCCATATCGCCTTCCAACAAACGGGCACCGGCATGAGCGTTGAGCGCAAGACCAACTGGGTGCGGATACTGTTCGGACCCTCGCTGGCGGTGATCGGCTTCTTCTACCGGAGCTATCAATCCAACCGCGCCCGGCTCAGCCAGTTCATGTCCCAACCGCGGGTCGCGTCCGTGTTCAAAGTGCTGGTGGTCGTGACCTTTCTGGCCTGGATCGGCATTTGGATACTCGCCAACGACGAGAGTCGCAGCCGGCTGACCGAAGCGGTTGAAAGCCTTTGGGGCGAGATTCGGTCGGACAAACAGAACCTCCCTTAGATCAAAGCGCAAGAGATCAAAGCGCAAAGCGATTCACAGAAGCAGCCGTCGGATCAATGGATCGTCAACACAGTCGAGAGCCCCATTACGCGTGGCGCTGGCTGGCAACAATTACCGCGCGATCAGATAGCTGCCTTAGAGTTCGCGCTTGGCGTGCCTGAGGATACCTGGCAGGTACTATACTTCCGATGTCCGTTTCCAGGCGTTGAGTGACCATGTCCCAGTGGCGAGATCTGTCCATCGTCGAAACCGCCGACCCGGCCGACATACCGGAAGTCAAACGACTGTTCTTGGAGTACGCCCGCTGGTTTGAAGACACCTTCGGCCACGATTTCTGCTTTCAGGGCTTCGAAGCCGAGCTGCAGAATCTCCCGGCACCCTATGCGCCGCCCCTGGGCACCATCTGGTTGGCGCGGACGCCCGAGCATCAAGCCGTCGGAGTGATTGCGGTCAAGCCCCTTAGCGAGGCGGGCATGTGTGAAATGAAGCGGCTGTGGATCGACCCCGCACACCGCGCCTCCGGCCTCGGCCGTCACTTGGCGGGGCTGTCTACCGCTTGGGCCCGGGACCAGGGCTATCGGACCATGAAACTGGACACCCTGAAACGCATGCGGGCGGCGCTGGCGCTCTACCGCTCCCTGGGGTTCGCTGAGATCGATGCGTATGTCGACAACCCAATCGACGACGTTCTGTTCCTCGGGCTCGAGCTATAGGCAAATGCGATCAGTCGGCGACTTACTTTGATCGTCGTCCTGAGCCCGCTGTGCAGATAGGGACGCCTGGTGGATGTCCGGGCACAACGAGGCGACTGAGTTGTATTCTGTTGTAGCGAGCGGTAGCGCGCGGGGCTTCAACCCGTGGCACCCCATCGCCGCGCTGGCCGAACGGGCGACGTCGTTCTGGCCGGATCTCCCCGCAACGGCGTGAGGCTCAACCCTGCGACCGGGAGGCCTGCCGGCGAGTCAGCGACGTACCCGCTGCGCACCCATGCCGTGCGCGAAGCGGACGGAATCATTCAGGCGAACATCGCCGGCGTGTAGGAGGCGTTTCCCCATGGACCTCGATCCGGTCATCCTGTCGCGCATCCAGTTCGCGTTCGTGATTACCTTCCACATCATTTTCCCCGCCTTCACCATCGGGCTTGCCGCCTGGCTTGCGACGATCGAGGGTATGCGCCTCGCCACCGGAAACCCGATCTACCGGCGGATTTTCGACTTCTGGCTCAAGGTCTTCGCCGTGTCGTTCGGAATGGGCGTCGTCACTGGCATCGTCATGGCGTTCCAGTTCGGCACCAATTGGGGGGTGCTGGCGGAAAAGACCGGATCGATCCAGGGGCCGTTGCTCGGTTACGAGGCCTATACTGCCTTCATGCTGGAAGCGAGCTTTTTCGGGGTGATGCTGCTCGGCCGCCAACGGGTCTCGCCGGCGTTCTACCTGTTCGCTTGCTGCGTGGTGTCCCTGGGCACCATGTTCTCCTCGTTCTGGATTCTCGCCAATAATTCCTGGATGCAGGTTCCGGTTGGTCACGAGATCGTCGACGGCCGCATCGTTCCGGCAGACTGGCGCGAGATCGTGTTCGGACCGGTGATGATGGTGCGCTGGCCGCACATGCTGCTGGCGGCGCTTCTGACCACCTCGATGTGCGTTTCCGCCACCGGTGCGTGGTACCTGCTACGACGGGTGCACCTGTCCGAGGGGCGAGTCATGCTGAACTGGGGTCTCGGGCTCGCCGCGGTGCGGATCCCGGTACAGCTGTTCTCCGGCCACCTGACAGGTCGCTACGTGCTCGAGCACCAGCCGGCGAAGTTCGCGGCAATCGAAGCGCGATGGCAAACCCAGCAGCCGGCCTCGGAGGTGCTGCTCGCCTGGCCGGATACCGCCGAGCAGCGCAACCGCTTCGCGCTGGAGATTCCAACGCTTGGCAGCTTCATCGCTGCCGGAAACTGGACGGCAAAGGTGACAGGGCTCGACGCGTTTCCGGTCGAGGATCGCCCGCCGGTTCTGATCCCGTTCTTCGGTTTCCGGATCATGGTCAGCATGGGCCTGATCATGCTCGGCGTTTCGTGGCTCGGCAACCTGCTGCGTCCGAACAGTACGATGCCGAAGAAGGTCGCTTCGAGCAGGAACGCGGTGAAGGCCTCATAGCCCAGCAGCGGGCCCTGTATAGATCCGGTGCGTTCGGCCAGCACGCTCCAGTTGGTACCGAACTGGAATGCCATGACGATCCCGGAGACCACGCCCATACCAAAAGAGAGCGCGAAGATTTTCAGCCAGAAGTCGAAGAGCTTGCGATAAATCGGCGCGCCGGTGAAGCGCGCTGCGGTCTCGATGGTTCCGAGCCAGGCCGCCAGACCGATGGTGAAGGCCGGGAAGACAATGTGGAAGGTGATGACGAAGGCGAATTGGATCCGCGACAAGAGAATCGGATCGAGCTCCATCGAGTGTTCCTCAAGCTGTGAAAGCCGGCGACACCACTCGCTGGAGCGTGCTCAGCCGGCCCTTTGTCAATGGCAGTAGGACATGCGATCCATGGCAAATGAACCTTGTCTACGGTCACCGCTTCGGCGCGTTTATCGAGTCTCCGATGAAGCCGTTGAAAGACTCGAGACAAAGGACGGCACGCGACCACACTGCACGGCGCTCGATGCTTCACAGCTGATCGAACAGCTCGAGTCTATGAGTTTCGTGACCTCAAGTTAAGCGCGGGTTCGACTCCGTTTTCGCGGGCAGTCTAAACAAGTGGTGGACTTTCCCCGGTTTGGGACGCACCCCCAGCCTGTGAATTGGAGGGGGAAATGTGCAGCTTTAAGGCGCAGAACGCTGGTATTTGTTCCATTGCCTCGCCCAGAATAAATCAGAAGGCTCCTGAGTGCCCCGCGAACGGCGAACCCGAACCATCCAAGTGGCCGTCGCTCCCTATCTCACTGTGCGCCGCTCAATCGATTGCAACTCCGGCCAAGACGACCGGCAAGCGCGTCCACCGCTCGGCTTCATCTGCACCTCGCGCGCAGCGAAAATTGGCCTGCTCGCTCCCCTTGTTATTGGGGCAGGGCAGTTGTTTCCATCATGAGAACCATACACTCATCTCAGGCGGCACTACGAACATCAAGGGCGAACTGCGTGCGGCCGGTTCGGCTTCGTTCGGGCAGCGCTATATGGCGCGATACATCAACGAGTTTCTCCGCGCATACCCGGACCGACATGTGCGCCTAGAGCTAAGCGATGGCATTCTTGATGTCGTCGAGCAAGGGTTCTCCACCGGTACCGACGCTGTCGCAGGCTTTATTGTAGACCGCCTCGCGCATCACACTGCGACACAGGCGTTCGACAAGGACGTTGCCCTTCCGGTGCATTGTGCACTGGCGGATCTGGGGGGCTCTGAAGGACTCTGAGCTTCTGACTCATGACACCAACGGCCGCGGCGGCCGCCCGGCCTGAATTCAACCATCGCCTGAATGTGAGGATCAATGAAACAGCCACATCGGCAAGCCGCCTCGAGATCGGTTCTGCGAACCCTGTTCGCCACTGCCACCCTCTGTCTCATGCAGGTCGGCGTTGGACACGCAGCCGGCATGTTGACGACCAAGCAGATCGCTGAAAACGTCTATGTTCTGATTGGCCCGCTGACCGACCGCAGCCCGGAAAATCTCGGTAACAATGCCAACTTTGGAGTGATCGTCACCGCTGACGGTGTGCTGCTGATCGACTCTGGCGCTACCTATCAGGGCGCTGAGGAGATCCACCAGGCAATACAGAGGATCACGCAGCAGCCAGTCAAGATCGTCATCAACAGCGGTGGCCAGGATCACCGCTGGCTGGGCAACGGCTACTTCAAGGCCCTGGGCGCACGCATCATCGCCAATGATGAAGCGGTTGCCGACCAGAAGGCGCGGGTCCGCGATCAACTGTCTTACCTCACCGGCGTACTCGGCGCTGCGGGCGTCGCCGGGACCGAGCCTGTCTATGCCGACCAGACCTTTACCGACCGCACAACCCTTTCTCTGGGCGGTACCCGCATTGAGATGATTCATGCCGGCCACGCACATACCCCGGGCGACATCCTCGTCTGGCTACCCGATCAGCAGATCATGTTTGCCGGGGACATTGTCTACGTCGATCGCCTGCTCGGTGTCGGATCGCAGTCGGCGCATCGTAGCTGGATCAGCGCGTTTGAAACCATGGCCGCCCTGCAACCGAAGGTGGTTGTCGGCGGACATGGTGAGCCTTCCGATCTGGCGAAGGCGACAGCGGACACCTATGACTACCTGGTATTTCTGCGTTCAGCCGTCCATGAATTTATGAAGCAGGGTAAAGGCATCGAGGAAGTCGGCACCATAGAGCAGTCTCGCTTCAGCTACCTGGAAAACTATGACACGCTCAAAGGGCGCAACGCGCAGCGAGTGTTCGAGGAACTGGAATGGGAATGAGCCCCGGTCCCATGTCGGTCACCAGAGGCGCCATATTTCTGTACCCAAGTACTTCAGTCACTAAGAGGGTGTTTACAAAACAATAGTATACTCTGAGCCTCCCAGGATGAGAGCACGGA
>JAHEDQ010000149.1 GCA_024641125.1 Candidatus Competibacteraceae bacterium
AAATCAAGATGCCAATCAGCAATGCTCTCGCGATATTGCTCTTCCCGGGCCTGCGCCCGGATTGGCAGCCTTCATTGGCCGTTGTGAGGGTGTTTGGCCCGATCTGAGAATGCATACTCGATGCTCCATGCAACCGTTTTGGATGCACGAGACCGATCGAGGCATGCGCTTGAGTCTGGCCGTCTGAGGTGTAAAACGAGGGGTGCGAAAGCCCGTGCCAATACGAGTGCGATCTCGCACTGGCGTGTGGAGTTTTCGGCAATCCCGCTGTCGTAGGACCTCAGTCCCTTAGACCGGTGACTTTGCGCCCCCAAACTTTCGTAAGGGGTTGCCATTATCGGTACTCGTCTAATGTCAACTCGACGAAGCAGGTTCCGAGCCAGAAGCGAAGAGTCGGCCTTGGCAAGAGAGCCGGCTGGCGGGTGCCGGCATGCGGCTGAGCCTCTTTAGTTTTCAGGCGAGATCTGCGATGTAAAAATCTGAATGTGATGGGCTAAATGGATCCAAGATTGCGTCCCGGAATGCGCCGTCCGATGCTGCGTCGTAGCGAGGTGGGGCATGGCCGCTTTTGTCAGGATGATGCAATGGCGGGTTGCGTACCGTCGTGCGGCTGACGTCATTGGGCACAGGGTGACGTTGCGAGTCATGTGCCGTATGAGGGCACATGCAGCCCGCCTCGGAGGGGCTCTGTTCTATTGGTGAATTTTCATCTGAGATCCCAAATGGTCAGCTGCATCGTTTCAGATCTTGGCAATAGAACAACCATTACCCGCGGTCTGCGCCTTGAACCTGCACATTTCCCCCTCCAATTGTTTCGTCCAGAACAAATCAGAGACTCCCCAACAGACACGCCTTTCCGGAGCCGTCATGCCGGCGTTCGTCAGTCAAATTGGTACCCTCATGCCCAACATTGTCAATATCCCTGACACCTCTGAACGGTTCTAAGTCATTGCGTAAGCAGATAAACTGGATTTTCAAACCGGATTTTGGTCGCATCGCGTTTTGCTCTTCGTGCCCGCTCGGCGTGCTCTGAGGAGGAACAGCGGCCTTGGCAAGCTGCCGCAGCTCATCCGCTGCGGCGGATGCGGAGTGAAAGCAATTACGTTGACGAAGCTAACCTCACGAGCAAGTGCAAATCGTTTGAGACGAACGCTGGGCTTCGCTGTGTCATCTGCTGTTAGGGTAGCGACTCTGATGGCAGCTTTGGGCGCTGCGGATGCGCACGCGCAGGCCAACACCTGGTCTGTCTTGTCCGGAGACTGGAACGGAGACGGAGTCGACACGGCAGGGCTGTACAACCGAGGCACCAGCCGTTTTTTCCTGACCAACAGTCATTCTGGCGGCGGTAGCGATCGTATCTTTACGTTTGGGCAGTCTGGCTGGTTGCCGGTGTCTGGAGACTGGGACGGCGACGGCATCGATACGATTGGTGTGTACAATCCGATGACAGGACGCTTTTTCCTGCGGAACGCCAACAGCAGCGGTCCATTTGATCTCACATTTGTTCTCAACACGCCGGTTGGTGCCCCGTTGGCGGGCGATTGGGATGGCAACGGCCTCGACGATGTTGGCGTGTATCATCCGCCAAGTGCCCTGTTTGCGCTCAGAAACGGGTTGTCAAGTGGCCCCCCGACACTGAGATTTCGGTATGGTCAAGCAAATTGGCTTCCCGTGGTTGGTGATTGGAACGGTAGCGGAGCCGATTCAATTGGTGTCTACAATGGTCAGAGCGGCCGCTTTTTCCTGCGCAACAGCAACAGCTCCGGTCCATCCGACCAGCACTTCCTGACCGACGACGCTGGGCCTGGTCGCTATCCCATGGGCGGCGATTGGGACGGTGCCAGCGGTGGCTTCCGATCCGGCGTTGGTAACTTCGACCCCACCACTTTCGTTGTGCGGCTGCAGTCCGGCCTGGAAGGGGCGCCCACCGATTACATTTACCGGTTCAAGCTGGGACCCGCACCAGGCGGCACACTTTATCAGAGCGACTTCTCGAAACCGGACATCAGTGACTGGGTGCTGGTGGATGCGTCTGGAGACCCGACCGCCTGGCGGGTGCTAAACGCAGAACTGTATCAGCTCAACCCGACAACACGAACCGTCCATGGTGAAGAGATCTACGTAACCGGCAACTACGCATACCTTTCCCCAGGCCTCGGTTTCACAGACTACCGGGTGCGAATCGATGTCAGGCCTCGGGCCACTGACCCGGAGCAGGTCGGCAGCGATCTTGGGCTGATGTTCCGCTACAAGGATCCCGACAACTATTACCGTGTGGCCCTCAATTCGAAGTTCGGTTACACCGAGTTGATAAAACGCCAAAACGGACGCTTCACCACTCTGTCGGTGAATAACCGTGGTTATGAGACGAATCGGCCGATGACTTTGGGTGTCGAGGTTATTGGCGACATTATCAAAGTTTATTTTGTAGCAGCAGATACTGCGGTGGATGTATTCGATCAGCCACCTCTATTCGGCGTGCGCGATACCAGCCACGCTCAGGGTAGTATCGCACTTTACACGCAGGCCAAGGCGAGTTTCGACAATATTCGGGTCGAAACGCCTTCGATTGCGCCAAAGATCGCCATCGCGGATCCGGTATCTTTCGGAGTGGCCCGAGGGAACAGTCTGCCGGTGAGCGCGGTTGTAACCAATCCGCCGGTGAATGCGACAGTTCAGTTCGAAATGGATGACGTGGCCTGTGATGACGCAGTGGAATCGGCGCCTGGGTTGTTCGCATCCACATGCCGGCTTGCGACCACTGGAGAGCACGAAGTTCGGGCGCGGCTGCTGCAAAATGGAACCGTACCCCTTGCGCTTGATCGCAATGCGCCGGTGGGTACCCGTGGGGCGATCATGCTCGCAGTGGGCGACAGCATCACAAATGGGGTGGGGGATCGCTACAGCACCGATAATATTTCGGAGAGTATCGAACTGGCTGGCCAAAGCGAAGGACCCAGAATTATCGGCATACGCAGCTACGCCAGCAATCTGCACGATCTCCTGACGGAAAGCCAGATGTTTGCTGCGCCCAATGTAGTGATCAACTCCGGTCGTCCCGGCGATCGATCAGACCAAACCGAGACACGTCTGGATTCGGTCCTCAAGCGCCATCCGGAGGCGACCCACGTTCTGTTATTGATCGGCATAAACGACGCTTTGAGTTCGCTTGCTCCAGCACCTGGCTTTGGCTGCACTGGCGCCGATTGCGAGGGCACCTTCAAGGGATATATCCAGTCGATTATCGATCAGTCCAAAGCGGCGGGTAAATTGCCGATGTTGGGTAAAGTAACCGGTGCCTTTGGCAGTTTCAAAGGCTCAGTCTTTTCAAGCCCACGGACGGCGAAGGTGAATGTGATTTCGCGTTATTATAACGCGGTCCTGAGCGAATTAAGCACCCAGAACGGACTACCGACCGGGCCGGATTTTTATCAGTTCTTCCTCGAATCAGGGCCCAGCCGAATAAGCTTGTCCGCCGATAATCTGCACCCGAACGCGCTCGGACATGTGGCCATGTCACGACTGTGGTTCAATGCTTTAACCGGGGACACTGGTGCGCCATTCATACTGCGCAATCTTTGCCTGCGGGTGGATAATACCGGGTGCGCCTACCCGAGCAGCTACACGGACGTCCGATTCTATCGCCAAAATATGCTGGAACAAGGCGACCCGTACTACATCGACCAGGGTTTTGTTCTCACCGACGTGCCGCCGATGCTGGACCGGGGGATCTGGATCCAAACCGCAAACGCTCATCGTGGCAATAGCCGGCCCAACTACATGAGCTTCGACGTGGATCGAGCGGTCGATGTTTACGTGGCCTACGATCCGGGGCCTTCCGCGCTTCCGAACTGGCTACGAGGATATGTTGATACAGGGGCAAAGCTGGGGGTTAGCGCTCCAGGCGGCAGCTTGCGACTGTATCGTCGCAGCTATGCAGCCGGCAGTACGATACAGCTAGCCGGTGCTAGCGCACCGGGGCTGGTCGGAACCGTGTCCCGCAATTATGTTGCTGTTGTTCGTCCGCGTTGATGCATTAGATGCGAACTTGTCGGGCATGCGTCATTGTTGTCACGCAGGATTTACCAAACGATTCACGAGGAAAACCCTGCCGAGCGTACGCTTGCCGATCGAGCTTTGTCCTGCCATCCCTCAAATCTATTTTGCCGCTGCATACGCCGGACACGTCAGTTACACGGATGACATTCGACGAGGCCGGGTGCTTTGGGCCCCACGGTGGACCAAACCGGGACCATGAAATTGTGAGATCGAACTGACCTGCATATGAGCAGCCTATGTTTCGTCAGGCTTGCTGCGAAGCGCTCAGAAACGACTCCGCGAGGGTTCCGTGCGCCCTTGGCGCTGTCGATGTTCCGAGCGGCTCCGGTTGAGTCGCTGGCACGGCGATTGCGTTTCCACGCGCGGGCCGCCGAACATTATTGCAATTCGGGAGTCCCTATTTCTGGAGCGGAATTTCATGATTCGTGCCGAGGACACCGGTAAATGCTGACACGCAGGCAATTCATTGCATTGGGAATCGCCACCCTCATGCTGGGTGGACTGGGCGCCAGTCTTCCCAAGCTGCGTCGATACCGTACGCAAATGCTTAAAGTGCGACATCAGGTTGGGCCCAGGGATGAAACTCCGATTGATCCGGTCATGATGCGAACCTTGGTGGCTTTCACGGGGGCTCTCTATGGAGTCTCGCTCGGTGAAGCTGATCGGGATGAATTGACGCAACGGGTTGAGTACACAGCAATCGAGGACAGCGGCTGGCGTCCCGAATTTATGTGGCTGACAAAGTATGCAGACAGCCGGGCCAACGCATTGGCCGGCAAACGGTTCTTGGATAGCTCGCCGGAAGACCAGGATCGTCTGATACAGAGCATGATGTCAGAACCGGTCCGGGGTCGACGCCAGCAGATGGTGGCCATGGTTTCGGAGCAGGAAAGGCAGCGCCGGCGGTTTCGCATCTCAACCGTGCGTCAGGTGCGACGGATTTACCAGACCTCGGGTGTCCCGTGGCGCAGGCGCGGGTATCGGAGTTGGCCTGGCGTTCCGGGAGACCCTAGGGCATATGCTCGGCCAGGACCGGATTACGCATGATGAAGTCCAGCTCCTATGATTTGTGCGTGATTGGCGCAGGCATGGCGGGTGGCATGCTGTCCGCCGTGGCGGCCCGGCGTGGACTAAAGGTGCTCCTGGTCGAGGCGGGGCCGCGCTTCGATTTCACTCAGAGACTGGATCAACTCAAGCGATCACAATTGCTGGGTGCCCCTCTATGGCCCTGGGAGGATAAGGGCCGAGATGTTTATGTCGACACCTCCCGTGACGAACTGGGTTATGTCTATACCCTTAACCAGTCGCGGGTGAAGGGCGTAGGGGGCTCCACACTGCATTGGGGTGGGATGGCCCAGCGGCTGCAGCTTTCCGATTTTGAAACCGCGACCAGATATGGGATGGGTCTCGACTGGCCCATCGGTTACGACGATCTCGAGCCATATTACGCTTGGGCGGAGGAAGAGATTGGCGTATCGGGTGATTTCAGCCCCGCCGACCCACCCCGCAGTACGCCGTTCCCCATGCCCGGCTTCCCGATGAAATATTCGGAGGCAAGGTGGAAACCGGTCGCACAGAAGCTCGGGATTCGATTGGACACTGTTTCCCACGCACGCAATTCACAGTCTTACCGGGGCCGTTCACCCTGTGTTGCGTATTCAGTCTGCAATCTATGTCCCAGCGGGGCGCGCTACAGTGCCCATTTCCACGTTGAAGAGGCCGAGCGGACGGGTAACTGCGAGGTGCTGACCGAGACCGTGGCTCGTCGGATTGAAACCGATGCGGATGGTCGTGTGTTAGCCGTCCATGCCAGCGGATTGCATGGCGGAGAATTCGAGATCCGTGCCCGACATTACGCCATAACCGCGCACGCAGTGGAATCGGCTCGACTGCTGTTGCTTTCGGATGTGGGTAATCACTCTGGTCAGGTGGGGCGCAACCTCATGGAACACTGGTATGTCGCAGCCGGCGGATGGCACGACGATCGCAACTATCCCGATCGAATAGGTTTTACGACCCTTGAAACCCACTCATTCTATGATGGTCGCGAACGCCGAGATCGGGGCGCGATCAAGGTGGAATTTGGGGGGCGGAGAGATCCACTGACTGCCGCGGCCCAAAGAGGCATCTGGGGGCGGCAACTCGCTGAGTTGGATCGCGCCGAGTTCGGTCATTGGCTCAGCGTTGGGGCCGAAACCGAACATCAGCCCAATCCCGACAGCCGGGTTACCCTAGATCCGGAGCAGCGGGATCAATTCGGGGACCCAGCACCTCGTTTGCATTTCGCGCTCTCCCAGGTGGATCGGCGAACCCATGAACGCGCGCAGGAAATAGTCAGTAACCTGCTCGAGGCTCGTGGTGCTCGCGAGATCAAGACTACGGTCCAGTATGCTCGCGGGCATCACCACATGGGCACATGCCGTATGAGCGCAGAACCGGAAGACGGGGTGGTTGACGGGAACTGCCGCGTGCACGGGATTGAAAACCTATATGTGGTGGGCAGCAGCGTTTATCCGACTACCGGCGCGCGCCAGCCCACACTAACCATTGCCGCCTTGGCATTGCGCCTAGCCGATCAACTCACTTCGCCTCTGGCGTGAGAAAACCCATCTAATTTATCCGGTTGGATCGCGCTTCGGTCGACAAAGGCGCAGATGTGATGCACCCTGCGTAGCGCCTGGGCGCTCCTCGCCCCGCTGAAATGCAACGAACTTACGGGACAGCACACCAGCCCGCATCGCTCACCACCCGCGAATCGCGCTCGATCCGACGTGCATCTTGAAGGTGGCATTCTCAGGTTTGTTTTTGCAGCCAAGGCGGCTCTGATCGGCACGAAATCGGGTGTTGAGGGGTGTGATTTATCGGAGTTTGGCGATGTTTTCGCTCTGATGGGCAGGGCGCCCCTAAGGCGTCCAAGGCCCCATCTTAATGGACTGCGACAAGCGTCCACGGCTATGTGGCGAGTTCGTACGGCGGCCGCGGGCGAACAGGGTCGCGTACGGGCAGGCCTCGGAGATCGATAGTCGGATCCGGCGCACGGTGACGGTTACGCTCGCGCCGATCTTCAGGCGCTGAAGATGGATGGTCTCGCATTGGGCGCGGACCATATGCGGATCCGCCCGCCCCATGCGGCGTAAGGCATTGATCAGCACATAGGCAAATGAGGCGAAGTACAGCCGGAGCTGATTGGCCCGTAGCGTGGCGCTGCTGGTGCAATCGGCAAACAGCGAAAGTTACTGCTCCTTGATGCGATTTTGCATGTCGCCACAGGCCCGGTAGCATCCCACGTAAAGAGGCCGCGCCTCAGCTTCCTCCCGCGGCCAAGTGGTGACCACAATGCACGGGTTGGGGCCTTTGGCGAGATATTCTGCCTTATTAATGACCCGTCGCTCGCGGCTCCAGCTTTTGCGCGTCCGATAGAGCCATTCATTGAATATCCGGGCGGCCTGGCCGGTGTTTTCATACAGTGCCTCGGCTTCCACCAGTGTGGCGGCGAGTCGGCTCTTGAGACGAACGTTTTTCGCCAGCCCCAGCAGGTACTGCACACCCTCGGTCTCGCACCAGGCCATGATCGCCTCGCGACAAAAACCCGAGTCGCCGCGGATCACGATCTCGGTGTTCGGCCACCGGGCACGGACCAGCCCGAAAGTGCGCTCGAGTTCGCTCACGCTGCCGGCCGAGGCATCGATGTCCGAAGCGCGCAGCCGCGCGCACGACGGGTGATCGCCGCAGAAGATGTACAGCGGCAAGTAACAGTAGTGGCGGTAGTAACCGTGAAAAAAGCGCCCTTGCTGGCCCCAGTGCACCGGATCGTAAGTGGCGTCCAGATCCAGCCATGTGCGCTCGGGCGCTGTGGCCGCGGCCTCCAGAAAAACCTCCGTCAATAACCGATCCATGCCCGTCGCATCGGCAACGATCTTCTTGTAGCGATGCCTCGCATCGGCCTGCGCCGGAGTGAACTCCAGGCGGTCAAGCGTGCTCGCGCTGGCCAGCGCGTTACCCCGATCTTGCGCCCTGTTGCGATCCCGCCACTTGGGTCGACTCTACCGACCAGCACCGCCAACAACGGGTCGCAGCGTAGCTGATCGTGATCGTTGAGATCCTCGTAACCGAGTGCAATCCCCAGTAGGCGCTTTGCCTCCCACTCCTCGGCGCTGTGTTCGATCGCCTCGGGATCGCGATGATCGGTGAACTGCTGGGCTAAGCGGCGAATAACCCCGGTGCGCTGCTCAACCTCGCGAAGCAGCACCCCGCCGCCATCGGGGCTGATCACTCCACCGTCGAATTTCGCCACCACAGCACGGCGGCCAGGGCCATGAAATTAAAGCTGCTCTGGGATACCCTCTGTCATCATATGGCCGGCTTCTTATTGATGGATAACTATTTGATCACATAGCCGTTAAGCCAAAGAGAACAGCTTTTTCTATCCCTGCCGTGAGTGATGGGGGCTAGAGGGGCTTGGCCTCTGCGTCCCTCGTACCGCGTTTCAACCCGTTCATTTGCAACAAGCCATCTTCGCTCGGTTCGCCTTGTAAGGAGAGAGTGCAAAGACTCCGGCGCGATCACGGCAGTTGATCAGACCTAGCGCAGGGGGTTCGTCAGCAGTCGGTCCGGACACGGTCCACTATTCTGTTGACCGCATTCTCGCCGCTGATGATCAATGAGCATGAGAGTGAATTTCGACTTGTCGGGTTGTCAATTTAATTTACAGTTCCACCACCTCTTCGGCGCAATTGCTTAATAGTTATAAATTTTTTCATGGGCATGTTTCCTGTATTCGGGGTAACATTGCGCTCCTTCGTATGACCCTTGCCAGCAGGCCGATAAACTTCGCGGTAAACAGGTTTCCATGAAAAACCCTCTGACCAGTTTTGCACCCCGTTTCGGTTTTGCCGCGCTCGCACTGAGCGTTGCTTTGCTTTCATTACTGCCCGCCGGCGGTGCTCTGGGGGCTGATCCATACGTCCAGGATTCCGGACCCGAGGGCTTGGTATCGATAGAGGTCGAAAATCACGAAGCGATCTACCCCTTTTCCCAGCTCGTGATATTTGGCGACAGCATGTCCGACACCGGCAATCTGTTTGGTTTGACGGGAGGTGCGCTACCGTCTGACCCACCCTATGCTCAGGGACATTACTCCAACGGGCAGGTGTGGCCCGAGTACGCCGCCTCGGCAATGGGCGTTCCGCTTCGCAACTATGCCTATGGCAGTGCGTTGACCGGCTATCAGAATCTTGATGGACCGTACCCTGGCATGCGAACTGAGCTGGACGCCTATGTTGCCAGCAATTCTGACGGGGTCGACCCGAATGGTCTGTATGTGGTTTGGGCCGGTGCCAACGATTTTTTCAACCTTTCCAGCTTCTCTAGCGGCGCCGTCAGTGCAACCATTGATCAAGCTGTAAGCAATATCATTACCGCCGTCAGTCAACTCGCGGCGATAGGCGCACAGCACATTGTGGTTGGAACCCTGCCGGATTTGGGTCTTATTCCATACGCGACCAGCGCCGTGTCTTCTGCAAGTCCAGCTCAGTTATCCAGCGCCAGCGCTCAGTTCAATACGCAACTGCGCAACGCTTTGGCTTCCACCGGGCTATCGCCCTTGATGCTGGACAGCTACGAGATTCTGAACCGGGTCGTATCTTCAGGCTCAACCTATGGCCTGACGAATGTCAGCGATCGTTGTGTACAGGTGTCCGGCGCCGTCTGCAGCTCACCATCCAACTACCTCTTCTGGGATGACCGTCACCCATCGACGCAGGGACATAGGGTGCTGGCGGAGCAGTTTCTCGGCCTTGTGGGAGGGTCTGCTGTCCCACCACATGCCTGGACCGGTGCGTTCCCGTCTGGTGCCTCTGGCGGAAAGGCCATGGAGGCCAGCCCAAACACAAATGTCAACATCGATTCAGGTTATGTGGCTGGGAGCCCGCAGTTGCGATTCCAGGTGGATTTTGTCAATGCCGGGCTGCACTACGTCTGGATCCGCGGCAAGGGGCCGACCTCCCGGGATGATTCCTTGCATGTCGGTGTGAACGGTGCGGCCGTAGCTACGGCGGACCGTATAACGGATTTTACGGCGGCCTGGACCTGGTCAAAGGGCACAATGGACGGGGCGGTTGCCCAGATCAACATTCCCAGTGCCGGTGTGCACACGATCAACGTGTGGATGCGAGAAGACGGTATCGTTCTCGACAAGCTGGTGTTGACCCGCAGCACGAGCTATACCCCGACCGGCGCCGGTCCGGCCGAGAGTTCACGGGGTCAGGCCGCCCCGGTGGTGCAAACCCCGGTGATCACGCCGGCGGAGGGAACATACACGGATTCGGTGACAGTCACCCTGTCCACCGGTAATGGCGCCGACACCATTCACTACACCACCAACGGCAGCACCCCGACAGCGGCATCGCCGATCTATGGTGGTGGCTTCACCCTGACCGCCAGCGCGACGGTCAAAGCCATCGGCCTGCGATCGGGCTACACGGCCAGTGCCGTAGCCAGCGCCAGTTTCACGGTCACGCCCGCGACTGGGGGCGGTAGCGGCTCGGGCGAGTATCAGCAGGCGGCGGACGGTCTGGTGTCCATCGAGATGGAGAACCACGACAACACCACCTCGGCCAGCGGGCACAGCTGGGATACCGTATCACGCGCCGGGGCTTCGGGTACGGCGGTGCAGTCGCTGCCGAATAACAGCACCAACATCAACAGCGGCTATGCCAGCAGCAGCCCGCGCATGGACTACGCGGTCAACTTCATCCGCAGCGGGGTGCACTACGTTTGGATTCGTGGTCAGGGGCCGAGCAACAAGGACGACTCGCTACACGTGGGCCTGAACGGTGCGGCGGTGTCCACCGCGGATCGGATGACGGGCTTTCCCACATCGTGGTCCTGGTTGAAGGACACAATGGACGGGGCGGTTGCCCAGATCAACATTCCCAATGCCGGTGTGCACACGATCAACGTGTGGATGCGCGAAGACGGCATGATCGCCGACAAGCTGGTACTGACCCCCAGCGCCAGCTATACCCCGACCGGCGCCGGTCCGGCCGAGAGTTCACGGGGTCAGGCCGCCCCGGTGGTGCAAACCCCGGTGATCACGCCGGCGGAGGGAACATACACGGATTCGGTGACAGTCACCCTGTCCACCGGTAATGGCGCCGACACCATTCACTACACCACCAACGGCAGCACCCCGACAGCGGCATCGCCGATCTATGGTGGTGGCTTCACCCTGACCGCCAGCGCGACGGTCAAAGCCATCGGCCTGCGATCGGGCTACACGGCCAGTGCCGTAGCCAGCGCCAGTTTCACGGTCACGCCCGCGACTGGGGGCGGTAGCGGCTCGGGCGAGTATCAGCAGGCGGCGGACGGTCTGGTGTCCATCGAGATGGAGAACCACGACAACACCACCTCGGCCAGCGGGCACAGCTGGGATACCGTATCACGCGCCGGGGCTTCGGGTACGGCGGTGCAGTCGCTGCCGAATAACAGCACCAACATCAACAGCGGCTATGCCAGCAGCAGCCCGCGCATGGACTACGCGGTCAACTTCATCCGCAGCGGGGTGCACTACGTTTGGATTCGTGGTCAGGGGCCGAGCAACAAGGACGACTCGCTACACGTGGGCCTGAACGGTGCGGCGGTGTCCACCGCGGATCGGATGACGGGCTTTCCCACATCGTGGTCCTGGTTGAAGGACACAATGGACGGGGCGGTTGCCCAGATCAACATTCCCAATGCCGGTGTGCACACGATCAACGTGTGGATGCGCGAAGACGGCATGATCGCCGACAAGCTGGTACTGACCCCCAGCGCCAGCTATACCCCGACCGGCGCCGGTCCGGCGGAAAGTGCCCGCGACACGGGTGCGAGCGGCTCTCTGGCGTTTGATAAGACCATTTTAGAGTTCGCCGTTGTATCCGGTGCCGGCAGTCCTTCGACAATGAATGTCACGTTGCGCGCTGCCGACGGTTCCAATGTCCCGGTGAACCTGAGTACGAGTGATTCTTGGATCAGTGTTACGCCGGCTTCGGGTTCGACTCCCGTGCGGGCGGCGACCGTATCCGTTGATCCAAGCTTTTTGGCGGCAGGTGTCTACTCGGGTTCAGTGACGGCCTCTGCAACGGGGTTTAATACGGCAACCCTGGACGTATTGGCCACCGTATCCCCGTCTCTGCCGTTCGAACTGGACTTCAGTGGTGGTGGTACGTCGGACTGGACGGTGGTGGAGTCCTCTGGGGATGCGAGCAACTGGCGTATCAGCGGCGGCTCGTATCAGCAGCTGAACACC
>JAHEDQ010000357.1 GCA_024641125.1 Candidatus Competibacteraceae bacterium
AGGTCAACCGCGAAGTGGTGGAAGTGGAATTGGCGGCGCCGGAGACCGGCGCCGGCAGCGCGGAACAACAGGCCCAGCAAAAGGTAATCAAGACCGAACAGCTGTTGGCGGCAAATGCCGGGCAGGCCATACTGTCGGACGCGCCGGCGGCCGAGCGGCCCTCGCTCACTGCGCCGGCGCCGATCGCGAAGGGGAAGAAATCCGCGGCCGAGGTCCAGGCCGAACTCAAGGCCCAGGCAAAAGTTGAACTGGCGGCGTTGGAGTTGAGTGAGTCCGCACCGGATATCACCGACGCCGAGATGGCGCAGCAGTACCGGCGCTATCTGGACGCCAATCGCAGTGAACTCAGTGCAGACACCGTGGTGGAAATCGAAGGCAAAATCCGCGAACTCGATAAGGCGTCCGAGGCTTTCGCAGAGTTGAAACGCCAGGACCAGGATCCGAACTTCAGCCGCTGCGAGTCGCTCGACGGTTGGACCGCGTACAAACCCAGGCGCGCCCTGGGACCGGATGCGGAGTACCGCGACCTGCGCCTGGCGGAACTCAATGCGCTGTTCCAGAGCACGGCGATGATCTCCACCCAGGATAATCTCATTACCTCCAAGGGCGAGACCGATTTTCAGGCGGACGATACCTTCCTGCTCGGACGGGACCGGGTCTATATGCAGGCATGGATCAATGCCCCGGGGAAGGCCAGTGTGAGGGTGGTTTTCGGTCAGAAAACCAAGAAATCCACTGTCCAGCAAAACCCCTTGCGCGGTCCCCGGATGGGCTTTCGGCTGTTCGATTGGAGAAGCACTGACGCGCTGGGGGTGGGTGAGCATGAACTGCTGCTGTACAACAGCAAGGACGTACTGATCTGCCGTCGAACGTTCACCGTCGTCGCCGCAGGCCAGTAGATCGGAGCCGTTCCGTTCTGTGACCCATGCGCTTCAATGCCGGAATCATGGGAACAGCTTACAGGTCGGGCCCCATCGGCATTCTCAGCGCCTCTTCAGTGCATCCGTTAAAGACGTTCTTTGTTAGCCATGCCGTCGACCTGATTCTCCGGCTGACGCAGAGATCGCCGCGCCAACCTGACTTAAGCAGATTTACAGGGACTTAAACTTTCGTCAGTGTATGAGACAGTACGAAAGGCGTTGTCCGCCAACTGAATCGCCTGATACGCGGATGCAACCACTCGGAGTAATCGTATGAAAACCATGACTGCCGTTTTTCTCTCGTTTCTCTACGCGCTGCTGACCTGCGCGCTCGCGGTCGCCGAGGAGCGGCCGATGGGTTTTTTCGTCACCAGCGTAGGCATGGGCAAGGGCGCCGACCTGGGCGGTCTGGAAGGTGCCGATGCGCATTGTCAGAAATTGGCCGAAGCGGCCGGCGCCCGCGACCGCGAGTGGCGGGCCTACCTCAGCACTGAAGAACCGGACAAGCGAGGCGTTTCCGCCAGGTTGCGAATCGGCAACGGCCCTTGGTACAACGCCAAGGGGGTTTTGATCGCGGCCAATCTGACCGATCTCCATCTCTACAATAAGACGATCACCCTGGAAAGCGCTCTGGATGAGAACGGGCAACCTGTAAAGGGACGCTATGACAAGCCCAACGAGCACGACATGCTGACCGGCACCCAGGACGACGGGATGGCCTATTTTCCGGACGAGCAGGATCACACCTGCAGCAACTGGACGAGCAGCGCCGAAGGCAGCGCCCAGGTGGGACACCACGACCGGCACGGCGGCGGCAACGTGTCCTGGAACTCGGCCCACCCCAGCCGGGGTTGCAGCCAGGAGGGGCTGGCCAGCACCGGTGGCGCCGGGTTGTTTTATTGCTTTGCAGCGGATTGACGGCGGGAAGGCACACGGTGCCCGGGGCGCGCGCTTGCCAGGTTTGCAACCTTAGCGTGCGTTGCCAGAATAGCGGGTCCTGCGAAGACGCCGCACTGCGACGGCATCACCCACATCATTCTCGAGCCGCTGGGTGAGCCAAAACCGAAGTGACTCCATGTCACTTCGCAGTTTGGCGAACGTCCGGCCATGGAGGGCCGGACTGGGGATGGGAGAGGTGTCGATGTCTCGCCAGGAATGGCGCCACCGCAATTGGGAGAGCACGCGTGCACACCCTGGTGCCGAAACCGCGAGTCAACCTGACCCGTTTCCACATACCCTGAGGAGTGCTGACAAGGTTTTTTCTCGGTGTAGTTTGGATGCATTGATTGAGGTTTTGGATCAGTGGTGAGCCCCGGCGCTGAAGGGTATTCAGGTAGGCGCTTTCATACTGCCTATACTCCCGCCAACTGCCCAGGCTCGACACCAGCCGAGCCGCATGCCGGCTGTGCCGCCACCCTTCCAAACTGCTGTGTTCCCGTGCATGAGCGGGCGACGCAGCATTGAGCGAGCCATGACAACGAACCACGGCCAAACGGGGGACCCCATGCCGGAAACGATCCGCCTCGCGGACTTCGAACGCGCGATCGGCCAGACCAACGAGGAAATCAGCGCCAACGATTTCCTGCCCGCCGCCCAACGGGATGCTGACGGCAATCTGATCCCGGTTCCCTACGAGCCTGTCAAGCTTACGGCCGGCGAGGCGCTGCGGCTGGTCAAGCCTTACATCTCGGTCAGGTTCATGGACCAGCTTAAGGCGGTGATGCCCCTCGCGCTGTATCTCGCCCTCTTTCAGCTGCTGATTCTTCACCAGGTCATCGAGAACTCCTGGCTGATCACCGGCGGGCTGTTCGCCGTGATCGTCGGCCTGTTGTTCTTCATGGAAGGCCTCGCCGTCGGGCTCATGCCCCTCGGCCAGCTCATCGGCAACGGGCTCCCGCGCCGATCGCCCCTCCCTGTTGTCCTGTTTATAACGATGTTGCTCGGCATCGGCGTCACTTTTGCCGAACCCGCTATCGGGGCCCTGCAGGCGGCCGGCTCCAACGTCTCAGTGGAGCGGGCGCCCTATCTCTACGCGATCCTCAACGAATGGGCCGGCACCCTGGTCCTGGTCGTGGGGGCTTCGGTAGGCCTGGCTGCGGTGCTTGGCACCCTGCGCTTTCTCTATGGCTGGAGTCTCAAGCCGATAATCTACATGGCGCTGGCGCCGGTCCTGGCACTGACTATCTATGCGTCCGGGGATCCGGACCTGACTGCAACACTGGGACTCGCGTGGGATGCCGGTGCCGTGACAACCGGACCGGTGACGGTGCCGCTGGTGCTGTCGCTGGGGATCGGGATCGCGGCCGCGGGCGGCCAGGGCGATTCGGGTCTGTCGGGCTTCGGCATCGTGACCCTCGCCTCGCTGTTCCCGATTCTGGGCGTGCTCCTGCTTGCCATCTACGTCACGACGACCGCGACGCCCGCCGAGATCATCGAGGCCTCGACCGCCGCCGCCGCCGCGGCCGGACAGGTGGTGCCGGCCTGGTATGAGACCAGCCCGGGCCTGGAGATCGTCTCCGGCGTGCGGGCCATCCTGCCGCTGGTCATCTTCCTGTTCCTCGTTCAGAAACTCGTGCTCCGCGAAAAGATCGCGAACGTGGGCGAGGTCATCTACGGCATCGGCCTGACTATCGTCGGGATGTGCATCTTCAATATCGGCCTGACCTACGGCCTGTCGATGCTCGGCGCCAGTGCCGGGAGCCTCGTACCCTCGGCCTTTATGGCAATCGATGGCATCGAGCCCTCACCGATTTATGTCTACGTCGTCGGGCTGACGATTGCCATCGCCTTCGCCTGGTGCCTCGGGTTCGGCTCGACGATTGCGGAGCCGGCCCTGAACGCGCTCGGCCAGACGACGGAGGAACTGACAAACGGCGTATTCAAGAAGAAGACGCTGGTCTATGCGGTCTCCGTCGGCGTCGCCTTCGGTATCGCGATCGGCCTGTGCAAGCTGATCTTCAACTGGCCCCTCGTGTGGATGGTCGTCCCGGGATACGCGGTGGCACTGATACTGACATTCATCTCCAACGAGACTTTCGTCAATATCGCCTGGGACAGCGCCGGGGTAACCACGGGTCCGGTTACGGTGCCGCTGGTACTGGCGATGGGCATTGGCTTTGGCAATGCCACGGAGGCAATCGAGGGTTTCGGCATCCTCTGCATGGCGTCGATCGGACCCATCATCACAGTCATGCTGACCGGGCTTTGGTCACGCTTCAAGATCGCCCGCCAGACGCGCGTCGATTCAGTCCGCCCGACCAGCAATTCGGAACAAGAGGTCCAGGCAATCCTATGAGCAAGATCACCTATCTCACCGACTCCTGGTTGATCACCTGCGTCGTCTCCTCGGCCACGAAGCAGTCGGAAAAAATGCTGCTCGCCGCAAGGGACGCCGGCGCCAAGGGCGCGGTCGGCCACTATGCCAAAGGCTACGGCGCCAGGGAGCGGCTCGGCGCGCTCGGCATCGCAGTCGAGACGGACAAAACCGTCTTGACCCTCCTGGTCTCCAGCGAGCAGCGCGACATCGTGGTCGAGGCCATGTTCAAGGCGGGCGAGCTCGACCGGCCCGGCGCCGGTTATATCTACGTCATGCCGATCGAGAGGCTGGCGACCTTCATTCCTGAATCGATCATGTCGCGACTGCGTGAAGACAACAGAGTGAGGCAGGCGCTATGAGGGGTCAGTCGCCCGCACCGCTCGGGGTTCCCGGGGAGCGCTGCAAGCTGATTACCGTGGTCTTGCAGGACGACGGCGAACATCTGCATGTCAGCCTGAAAAAGGCCCTGCGTGCCAAGAAGGCAGTTATTCGGGCGAACAGCACGTCCTGCCTGTCGCTCACGGTCGTCGCGCTGCAGCAGACCAAACCGCGCAAGCTGCCACATCCGACGCTGGCCCATTTCGTCGAGATACTCGTGCCCGAAGCCGAGGCCGACGACATATTCACGTTCGTCTGTGATCATATTGGCCCCGATGAACTCGGTAGCGGTCTCGTCTTTCAGCAGACGGCGCCGTTCTGCACACCCTACTCGCTCCCGGAAGGTGTGCCGGAAGAAGCCGGAGACGATCCCTCCGACCCAACGGCCTGAAGCGGGATTGAGTGAGGTTTTGGATCAGTGCTGAGCCCCGGACCTGAAGCTTTGCCCGGTGGAAAGATACACGTCCGCGGCGGTCCCACATTATCGGATTTAGACGCTCTTCTGATACGCGCAGGCTTCGCCGCGCGTGGTGCGTCCTCACCCGGGCGCTCATGCGGCGCAGCTTGTCGACGTAGTAGTCCGCGGGAACGACCACGGCGCTGTCCGGCTCACCGAATGTCCGTCCACTACACGCAGGTGCAGAACGCGGGTCAGCCGTCCCCTTCGATGAGCGTGCGCAGGAGCGGATTCGGGAAGCGACGGACGGGCGCGATCGCGAGAAAACTCTCGTGGAATTCGGGCAGGCGCGCGATCTCCACGAGCAGGCCCGACGCGAGTTCGTCGCGGACGACGATCGGCGGCACGACCGCGAGGCCGATGTCCTGGCGCGCGAGTACCCGCAGGAGCGCCATGTCATCGACCTCCGCGGCGAAGGTCGGGTTTACGTTCAGGCGGTCCGTGAGTGCATCGAAGGCCGAGCGGAGTGCCGTCTCCGCCGTCGGGACGAGGAGCGGATAGGTGCCGAGGATCGCGTCCAGTGCGAGGCCATCCGGAACTCGATCGGGAAAACCGATGAGACTCACGGGCTGCTCGTCAAGGGCGTGGATCACCCAGGGTGAGGCGGCATCTCGCGGCGGCGCGAGATTCGTCAGCACCACGTCGAGACGGTGCGACTCGAGCTGCGCCAACAGCTCGCCGAGGCTGCCGGACCGCACGACGATGCCGACATCCTGGCGACCGAGCAGGGGAGCGAGGAACTTCGTCTGGAAGTTTCGCGACAGCGTCGACAGGGCGCCGACGCGCAGGACCGTGCGCGCCTGCGACTGATCCTGGAGCGTACCGAGCAGCTGCTCGCCAGCGCTGAAGATGGCATCCGCATGGTCGAGGGCGATCCGCCCCGCCTCGGTCAGATGCAACTGCTTGCCGCGGCGCTCGAAAAGCGGATGGCCGATCTGCCTCTCGAGCTTGCGGATCTGCACGGACAGCGCCGACTGCGAGACATGAAGCTGCTCCGCCGTGCGACTCAGATTGCCATTGTGGGCGACGGCCCAGAAGTAGCGGAGATGGTTGTAGTTGAGGCGCGCCATAATCGTTCGTTTCCATAGAACGTAACGTTGAAATCAATGAATTTTAGTTCACATGGCTCTTCGCGGAAACTCTAGTTCGTTCATCCACGCAGCGAGAGCATCCCGATGACCAACGGCTCCATTGCACTGCTTCTGGCACTGGTCCCTCTGCCCCATCTGCTCGCAGCCATGCTCATTCGCTGGCGATCGAACGCCTCGCCGCGAGAGGCCCTGCGCCTCGCAGACATCGCGGCGATCTGCAGCTTCGGCGCCGGCCTGCTGGCCGCGGTTGCCCTGTGGCTGGCAGGACCGGCGACCGGTCCCGTCACGGGCATCGCGGGAATCGGCATGAGCTTTCGCCTCGATGCCCTGTCCGTGGCCCTTTCGCTCCTGATTGGCTTCGTCGGCATCGTCGTCATCCGCTTCTCTTCCGCCTACCTCGACGGGGACCCGGCGCAGGCCCGCTTCGCCGGCATGCTGTGCACGGCGCTCGGCGCCGTGGGACTGCTGGTCACGGCAGCGTCTCTCGCTCAGCTGGTCCTGGCCTGGATCGCCATGAGTCTCGCCCTCCACGGCCTTCTCGTGTTCCGCACGGAGCGCCGCGGTGCGCGCCTCGCCGCGCGCAAGAAGTTTCTCTTTGCCCGCGCAGGAGACATCTGCCTGGTGGTTGCCGCGGTGCTCCTGGCGCGCGCCTTCGGGACGCTCGACATCCCCAGCCTGAATGCGGCCGCGCAGGCTGCGGCCGAGGCCGGCACCATGCCGCCCGGAGCGGCGGGCGCGGCCATGCTGATCGCGATCGCCGCCCTCCTCAAGTCGGCCCAGTTCCCCACGCACGGTTGGCTCATCGAGGTCATGGAGACACCGACGCCCGTCTCCGCGCTGCTCCACGCGGGCATCGTCAACGCGGGGGGCTTTCTGATCCTGCGCTTCGCCGACCTCATGCTGGCGACGGCGAGCGCCCTGCCCCTGCTCCTCGTGGTCGGTGCCCTGACGGCGGTGATCGGTGCCCTCGCGGCGCTCGCACAGACGAGCATCAAGGTGTCCCTGGCCTGGTCGACGGTCGCCCAGATGGGCTTCATGATGCTGCAGTGTGGTCTCGGCGCCTTCAGCTCCGCGATCCTCCATCTCCTTGCCCACTCCCTCTACAAGGCGCATGCGTTCCTCGAAGCGGGACGCACGGTCGAGCGGGTCGATGCCGGTTTCGCATCGACCAGGAACGCCGACACGAGGGAGGCACCCGGCCTCCCCATGGCGATTTTGACCCTCACTTCGGTTCTCCTCGTCTACGGCGGTGCAGCCTGGATGCTCGGCTTCACGCCCGTACAGAATCCGGCGGCGCTGGCCCTCGGTGCCGTGCCGATGATGGGCCTCTGGCTGGCCTGGATCAGCGGTCCACGTTCCCTGCGCGCTCTCCGTGGTCTGTTGCCGATCGCCGGCGGTGTGATGGTCCTCTACTTCTTCCTGCAGATGGCGTCGGCGCGGATCTTCGCGGGCCTGCTGCCGACCACGCAGGCACCCGGCCTGCTTGGCACCGCGCTGCTCGCAGGCGTCTTCGGCGCCTTCGCCGCCGCCGTACTGCTGCAGGCATGCGGCCCCGGGCGCAGCAGCGCCCTGCTCGGTGCCCTGCGCGTTCATCTCGCCAATGGTCTCTACCTGAACGACGTCATCGATCGTCTGCTCGGCGCCTACCGCCTGCGCAGCGACACCCGCCACTGAGGAGCCGGATATGTCCAGCAAGCGACTCGACGAATTGTCGAAGGACACGCCCGAGGCAGCGAGGGTTCTCAGCGCTGCCCACGAGGCGGCGCGCAACACCGCGCCCTACTGGCCTTTGCGAAACTTCGTGGCCGTGAACCCCATGCTCGGCCTCACGGACCTCGATCTCGGCCGTGCGGGTGCCCTTCTCGCGAAAACCCATGGCGCGCTCGTCATGCTGCCGCGCAGCGTCTACGCCGATGCGCTCGAGGCAGGACGCATCACCGACGCGGATCTCGCCGGCGCACTCGCGGATCACGGCTCGGGCATCACGCCCGGGACCAGCGCAGCGGCCCTGCGTGTACATGCCCGCCAGTCAAGTACAGCATCGGTACAGCGCATCGCGCGCCTGGACACCCTGGCCGATGTCGCGGCGCGGGTCTCGGGAACGGACTTCGCGCACATCGTGCGCGAACGCATCTCGCGCTGGGCGGCAGACCATTTCGACGAGGGTGTCGCCGCCTGGCCGTCGCCCTGGCGGCACCTGCCGCCTTGGCAGGCCTGGAAGGCGCATGCATCCGTGGATCGCAGCTTCGACGTCGCCGGTCTGCGCGGCCACCGGCAGCGGGTGCAGGCACTGCCGTCGACGGTGGCGGCGATGCTGGAGTACGGCGTCGCCCAACTCCGGATTCCCGAACAAGCTCGATCCCTCTACTTCCAGCGCCTGCTCGCGGACCTGCCCGGTTGGAGCGGCTACGCACGCTACCTCGGCTGGGATTCGGAACTCGCGGGTGACGCCCCGGACTCCGTGCTGCCTTTTCTGGCCATACGCCTGGCGCACGAGGTCCTTCTCGCCCTGGGACTCGACGGCAGGGTGCTGCGCCTCGCATGGCGGCGCGCCGCGAATGCATACACGGTCGATGCAGAGATGCCCGCGGGCCGCGAAGCGACCCTGGACCTGCTGCTGCACCTCGCCTACGAGCGCAGCAGCCAGCGTCGACTGGCCGCGTCCCTGATGCCAGGGCCTGATGATGGGTCCGACGACGGCGCGAAAGGGACCGCCCCACGGCCACGGGCCCAGGCGGTCTTCTGTATCGACGTGCGCTCCGAGCGCATGCGACGCGCCCTCGAGACCGTGGCAGCGGATGTGGACACGCTGGGCTTCGCCGGATTCTTCGGCGTCGCCCTCGCACACAGGCGCTCGGTGACGGACCGAGAGCGCGCGCTCTGCCCCGTCCTGCTGCGCCCGTCCGTCTATCTGCAGGGCCCCTCGCGCGGGGAACCGCCGCGGCAGGCGCCGCCGATCGTCGACGAAGGCACGCGCGTGCTGGAGACCCTTCGCAAGGGCGCCGTCGCTTCCTTCGCCTACGTCGAGGCCTTCGGTCTGCTTCGTGCCGTCGCGCTCGTCAGGGAGACCTTCGCGGCACGCAGCGCCGGCGCCGAGGCCCCGTCTCCCGCGCGCAATGCACCTGCCGGGATCGACATCGATCCCGAGCTCGACACCGACGCGCGCACGAACGCTGCCGCGGGCATGCTTCACGGCATGTCGCTCACCGCCGACCAGGCGCGCCTGATCGTACTCGTTGGCCACGGCGCCACGAGTGCGAACAATCCCCACGGTTCGAGCCTCGACTGTGGTGCTTGCGGCGGCCATGCGGGTGACCTGAACGCGCGCGCCGCGGTCCGGCTCCTGAACGACCCGGACGTGCGCGCAGGCCTGAGGGCGCGCGGCCTGTCGCTTGCCGAGGACTGCCTCTTCGTAGCGGCCCTGCACGACACCACCACGGACGACGTGCGCGTGCTCGACGCCGAAACGATCCCACCAAGCCATCGTGCGGAGCTCGCGCGCCTCGAGGACGATTTCACTGCGGCCGCCGCGCGGGTCCGGAGCGAGCGGGCACCCGCTCTCGGCCTCGCAGACACGGACGACCTCGAAAGCGCACTGCGCCAGCGTGCCCGCAACTGGTCCCAGGTGCGACCCGAGTGGGGCCTGGCAGGCTGCGCGGGCTTCGTCGCCGCGCCACGCACGCTGACCCGCGAGCGGGATCTGGGCGGGCGCGTCTTTCTGCATTCCTACGACTGGCGAGCGGACCCGCAACACGAGGTTCTCGAAGCCATTCTCACGGCGCCACTGGTCGTCGCGAGTTGGATCAGCCTGCAGTACTTCGCCTCCTCCATGGACAACGCCCCCTTCGGCGCGGGCGACAAGACGCTCCACAACGTCGTCGGCGGCATCGGTGTCCTCGAAGGCAACGGCGGTGATCTGCGTACGGGCCTGCCCCTGCAGTCCGTCGACACCGGCAAAGGCCTCGCCCACGAACCCGTGCGTCTGGCCGCCTTCGTCGCCGCGCCCCTGGCGGCCCTCGACGCGGTGCTCGACCGACACCCGGAACTCCGCGCACTGCTCGCGAACGGCTGGGTGCGCCTGCACCGCCTCGACGACGCAGGTCGCACGACCCATCGCTTCGGCGCATACGGTTGCTGGGATGCGCTGACGACAGGGTCGTCGCCAGCGCTTGGGCGCGCTGCATGACGCTCCCTGCCCACCTCGCGGCCCGTCGTCGAGTCGTCGTCCGCGAACTGGCACACTGCTCAAGCTGCTCTCGCAACCAGAGCGCATCCTCATCATCCAGCTGCTCGCCAGCCGCGGCGAGCATCGCGTGGGCAGCATCGCCAGCGCCTTGTCGATCCCGGAGGCACGCACGTCGCGGCATCTCTCGGACCTGCGCAGCCAACGCATCGTCGTCGAGCGTGCGCAAGGCCGAGGACGCGTCTACAAGCTGGCGCAGGCTGAATTTGCCCGTCGGCCGGTCGACGGCGTCGACTTCGTGGCAGGCCGGATCTCGAAGATGAGTGCACCGCGGATCGACGGGGCGCGCCGCCTCTGGAGCAAAGCCTTCGAGCCGCCTGGCGGATCTCAATGCGCTGTTGCAGACCAGCGCGATGATCTCCACCCAGGACAATCTCATCACCTCCAAGGACGAGACCGATTTTGAGGCGGACGATACCTTCGTGTTCGGCCGGGTCAAGGTCTAAATGCAGGCATGGATCAATGCCCGGGAGAAGGCCAGTGTGAGGCTCGTTTTCGGTGAGAAGAAAACCATAATGTGCCCCGTCCGGACAAACCCTTGCGGGATACCCAGACGGGCTATCGGCTGCACCATTGGCGATATTGACGCGCTGGGGTGGGTGAGTACGAACTGCTGCTGTATAACAGCAAGGACATACTGATGTGTCGTCGAGCGTTCACCATCGTCGCCCCAGGCCCGTAGATCTGTGCTGCACGATGACCCTCGCGCTCCGGTGCCAGAAGTCATGGCATAGGAACTCGATTGTCTGGCCGCGCCTTCGTCTTTATCGCCCCTGCAGTGCATCCGCTAGCGTCAGTCTTTGATGCCCGTGTCGTTCTTGGAGCGAATTCCCAGGTTGGCGCAGCGATGTCTGCGCCAACACTGAATTAGACGGACACGAACGCCCGTAACTACTTCCTTGGGCGAGGGTGATCTGGATAATCGTCAACGGGCGCATGTGGTGGATGGTCGCTGGGCTGTGGCTGGGGCCGCCCGCCATCGCGGCTTGCGTTGCCACGGCCGATGCCGCTGTTTCCGGTCCTGCAAAATCATCGTACACTTCGATCCTCCGGCAAAGCAGAGGAACTCTCGATGCTGCGATTCCGTTCTATCCTTGCGAGCGTTTTTATTTTCGCGTTCAGCCTGGCCACTTCGGCGAATGCACAGGACAAACCCAACATTTTGATCATCTGGGGCGATGACATCGGCTGGTTCAACATCAACGCCTACAACATGGGCATGATGGGCTATGCGACGCCCAACATCGACCGGATTGCGAAGGAAGGGATATTGTTCACCGACGCCTACGGTGAGAACAGCTGCACAGCGGGTCGCGCCGCATTCATAACCGGTCAAAGCCCCTTTCGGACGGGTCTGCTTAAGGTGGGTCTGCCGGGCGCCAAGGAAGGGTTGATGGAGGAAGATCCGACCATCGCCACGCTGCTCAAGGAACAGGGCTATATGACCGGCCAGTTTGGTAAAAACCATCTGGGAGATCTGGATTCCCATCTGCCCACCAACCATGGTTTCGACGAGTTTTTTGGCAACCTCTATCACCTCAACGCCGAACAGGAACCGGAGCATCCGGACTACCCGAAGGACCCTGAGTTTCGAAAGAAATTCGGGCCCCGGGGTGTGATCAAGTCATCGGCCGACGGTCAGATCGAGGATACCGGACCGCTGACCATCGAGCGCATGGAGACGGCGGACGAGGAGTTCCTTGCGGCCAGCCTCGATTTCATGGACCGGGCGACGGCGGCCGAGAAGCCGTTTTTTCTCTGGTTCAACTCGACCCGCATGCATATCTGGACCCACCTCAAGGATTCGTCCAAGGGCGTGACCGGGCAGGGCGTTTATGCAGACGGTATGGCTGAGCACGACGGCCACGTGGGCACGTTGCTGGACAAGCTAGATGAACTGGGGATTACGGAAAACACCATTGTCATGTATTCCACCGACAACGGCGCCGAAGTGATGTCCTGGCCGGACGGCGGCACCATCCCGTTCAGGGGCGAAAAGAACACGACCTGGGAAGGCGGATTCCGTGTGCCGGCCATGGTGCGCTGGCCCGGCAAATTCCCGGCGGGGCGCATCTCCAACGCCATCGTCTCCCACCTTGACTGGTTGCCTACACTGCTGGCGGCCGCCGGCGATGACGGGGTCAAGGAGAAGCTGCTTGATGGCATGAGCGCAAACGGCCGCGACTACAAGGTGCACCTTGACGGCTACAACATCCTGCCCTACCTGATGGGTGAGGCTGACGGCGTGGATCGCGAGGAGTTCTTCTACTTCACCGACGATGGCTCGGTGTCCGCGCTCCGCTACAACGACTGGAAGATGAACTTCACCACCCAGCGGGCCCACGGTCTCGACGTCTGGAGCGAGCCCTACGTCACCGAACGGGTGCCGGTGCTGACCAATCTTCGTCAGGACCCCTTCGAACGGGCCCAACACGAAGGAATCGGCTACGACACCTGGTTTATCGACCATATGTTCATGCTGGTGCCGGCGCAGGCGGTGGTAGGAAACTTCCTGAGCACCTTCAAGGACTACCCGCCACGGCAGAAGCCGGGCAGCTTCTCGCTGGACCGTGTGCTTGAGGAATTGGCGGCGGGTCAGCCCAAGTAGGGTCTTGCTCGACGCCTCAGGGATGATTGCGGGATTGCCCGGCCATGGACGGCCGGGCGTTGGTGTTGTGAGCGATCGTCAATTTCCTTCCTCGGTATCATTTGCCCGACTATTCCCCTTTGAAACGGGGCTTTTCCTTGTTCAGAAATGCCGCCAGCCCATGGGGCCCGTCGTGAGTGTCCATCATGCCGGCGATGCTGCGGGTCTCCCGGTCGAGTTGGGTTTCCAGGGTGTCGGAGTAGGCCGTCAGCAGAAGCTGTTTGACGCCGCCGTAGGCTTTGGTGGGACCGGCGGCGAAGGTCGCCGCGAGCTTGTCGGTCTCTTCCATCAGCGCATCCGCCGCAACCACACGATTGACCATGCCCCATGTGCAGGCCTCATCCGCTCTCAGCACGCGGTTGGTGAGCAGCAGTTCTTTGGCCCGCAACAGCCCGACATGCTTGGCCAGGTAGTGGGTGGAAGAGCCGTCCGGGGTCAGGCCGGAGGCGGTATAGGCGGCGACGAACTTGGCCTGGTCCGAGGCGATCACATAGTCACCGGACAGGGCCAGCGAAAACCCGGCGCCCGCGGCGGTGCCGTTTACGGCCATGATCACCGGCGCATCGAGGTGAGCCAGCCGGGTGATGGTGCCGTGCAGATCGGTGGCCAGGCGGGTCAGATGCACATCCTTGCCGTCACCCTGATCCTGCATGTCCTTGAGATCGCCGCCGGCGCAAAACATCTTGCCGTTGCCGGTGATGACGATGGCGCGCACGCTCCGGTTGGTGGAGCACCGCACGGCGGCATCGAACAGTTCCATGCCCATGCGGGCGGTCAGGGCATTGGCATCGTCCGGCCGGTTTAGCGTGATGCGGGCAATGTTGTCGGCAATCTCGAAGGTGATGGTGTCGTAGGACATGAGGGATTCCTTGAAAACGCAGGATACGGGTCTATGCCGTCAGGCAATGGCCGTTTCGGCCAGCATGCATTCCAGCCGTTTTCGGATCAGCGTCTCGGTCTCGGCCATGATCCTGTCGATCAGTTCCTTGCAGGTCGGCACGTCGTGAATCAGGCCGGCAACCATGCCACAGGACCAGGCGCCGGCGTCCATATCGCCCTCCAGCATGATCCTGGGGTAGACGCCGGCGACTTCCTCCATGATGTCCTCGAATTTGAGCGCGTCGCCAAGCGTCTGCTCTTTTCTCAGTAAACGCTCCACCGCCGTGTTGTTCAATACCCGCTCGGTGTTTCGAAGCGGGCGCATGACCAGTCGGGTGTCCAGCTCGGTGGCGGCGACGATGGCCTGTTTCACCTTCTCGT
Source organism: Candidatus Competibacteraceae bacterium (assembly GCA_024641125.1). Lineage (GTDB taxonomy): Bacteria > Pseudomonadota > Gammaproteobacteria > Competibacterales > JAHEDQ01 > JAHEDQ01. The sequence continues at coordinate 14,313 of JAHEDQ010000357.1, forward strand.
GCACCGGCGCCTCCTGCGTCGCGATAAAGCGTGTGCCCATGTTCATGCCGTCGGCGCCCATGGCCAGGGCGGCAACCAGGCTGCGGGCATCGGCCATACCGCCCGAGGCGACGAAGGGTATGGTGAGCGCTTCCGCCGCACGCGGCAGCAGGATCATGTTGGGGACATCGTCCTCACCGGGATGCCCGCCGCACTCGAACCCGTCCACCGACACCGCGTCGCAGCCTATGGACTCGGCCTTGAGCGCGTGGCGCACGGAAGTGCACTTGTGGATGATCTTGACCCCGGCTTGCTTGAGACGGGGCAGATGTTCCTGTGGGTTGCGCCCCGCGGTCTCGACGATTTTGATACCGCCCTCAATGATTGCATCGATGTAGGCCGGATAGTCCGGTGCACTTACGGTGGGCAGGAAGGTGAGATTCACGCCAAAGGGCTTATCGGTCAGGTCCCGGCAGCGGGCGATTTCTCCAGCCAGATCGCTGGCGGTTTTCTGCGTCAGACCGGTAATGATGCCAAGCCCGCCGGCGTTGGAAACCGCTGCTGCGAGTTCGGCGAAGCCAACGTAGTGCATGCCGCCCTGGATGATCGGGTGCTGAATCCCTAAAAGCTCGGTGATTCGGGTTTTCATATGAGGTTTTGATCCTGCTCCGGTCTGGACGGAATGGCATTTTCGCTCAATGTTTCCTGAGCCGGCATGGGCTGGCGGGTGTTTCTGGCCGCGCGTCCCTTCGGCCTATGGTCCGCGCCGCAGAAACCGCTTGAGAAAAACGGTGAATCCGGCCGCGAACCTGGGTTCTGGAACGGGTCGGGTCCGGTCGAGTCGGGGAAGTTCGGCCTGTTCGGGATAACTTGGCTCCGGCGTGGCATCAGCGGAACCGCCGTCCTGGTCCAATAGCTTCGAAAGCAGCTCCTGACGTTGTTCCGGTGGGAGTGTCGGCAGGGTCTCCATAAACCAGTTCTGCACCGCGCAGGTATCATTCGGATCGACGCCGCCGTGCCTGGCCGCCAGTTCTGCGAAGACTTTAATCGGGGTGGTCATGGCGGTTTCCCCTGGCGTTGTCCCTTTTTGCGTCAGCGCAGTGAGTCAAGGCTGCGGCTGAAAGCCATACCGGTCTTGCTGGTGAAGTAACAGTAGCGCCCATCGCTGGGTTTGAAAAATCGCCGCGGTCCAGGTGGTATCCGATTTTCCTGTGGCAGAATCTGCATCCCCTGCCGCGCGTACCAGCTCAGAAGCTGATCCCCACCGGCTTGGTCCGCGTACAGCGCGACGCGTCCCCGGCCCTTATGATTCAGCGAATGCGTAACCGACACGTCCAGGGCGATGCTGCCCAGTCGTTTGGGTACGTGATCTTCCGTGAGATCGAATTCCGAAATAAAAACCATGGCCTCTGTGGGCGCGGTGGTCAGGTACCAGGTGAAGCTGCAGAGCTGGCGGTGGTTGGTCAACGCCTGGTATTCCCCCAGCAGGAGAGCCAGTGCGCAGGGTACAAAGTGCCCAGTCTCCTCGACCACCAGGCCCACGGTGTACCCCACCGGTTCCCGCCCCATTACGTTGCCCGCGACGTATGAAAAGGGCGCATACAGCAGCCAGTTCCATCCCTTGTCGACCCGCTGCGGATCGCGGTCGATGATGGGTTGGACATGGGCGTGCCACCAGAGGACATGGGCCGAGTCCATTTCCACCACCCGCAATGCCGCGTACTCACCACTCCTGGTCGGTGCCCGACTCACAAAGCGTGTGCCCGTCCATCGTCGAAAGTCCATCTTGGCGTAGAAGCCCCGGAACCCTTTTGACCGCAGCGTTTCGATTGCTATGTGGAGTATAGATCAGGTGGCACTGAGCACGTATCAGTGCAGACGGCCGCTCGCGGACGGCAGCCCGTTGAACAGCGGTTCCGCCGACGCCCCGAATGGGCTGTTTTTAGCGTTTGCACTTGAACGACGCAGCGCATCGCCGGTCGCGAGGCGCTTAGACGGGTGTATAACGGTAACCATATCCGACCAACGCTCCGGGTGCGGCCGCGGGGATGCGTTCAATCTTAGTCTGGTAATCCGGCTCAAGAACCCGGAGACAGAAAGGACGTGCTTGCACCCATGGATGAAACGTGTCACCTCAGCTCGGCTCGGACAACATATTCATGCAGATCGGGCCGAGCGAGAGTGTTGATTACAGAATTTAGGTGCGGGAGGATTTCCCGCTGGGGTTGATCATCCGAGTTTGTGGCCCCGCTGTCGAAGGGGCGACAGATTCCGATTCCCATGGCCGACGATGCCTTGAATCACATCCACAGAGGCTATGGCAATCTGCCCCTGGTGTTTGTCCATGGCTTTTTGTGCCGGCTGCAGGATTGGCACTTTCAAGTCGCGCATTTCTCGAGGTCCCATCGGGTTGTGGCCTGCGATCTTCCGGGCCACGGCGCGTCACCACTGCGTGGCTGGCCTCTGCCAGCAGAGGCTTTCGGCGGCGCCGTCGCGGAGTTGATCACCAGACTGAATCTGCACCGAGCGGTGCTGCTTGGACACTCGATGGGTTGTCGCATCGTCATGGAAGCCTGCCAGCAAGCACCAGAGTGCGTTGCCGGTCTGGTGCTTGTGGATGGCAAGCGTTTCCTGACCGGCAAGGTCCTGGTTCGATAGCCGGATCAGGCATTTCCAGAGTTCACAACATGCGGGGCCGGCAGTTTTCTGTGCAGGATCCAACTGCTCGTCTATGGTGAGTGTAACCGGTCTCAGCCGTGCAATGGTGTCGTCGCGATCCCAGCCGGTGCCCGACGCGCTCGAGACCCGAGAATGAACGTTGAAGACAGGCGCGGAGGTGCGGCGTCTTCTCCGGGCGCTTTTGGGGTGCAGATGGGCTTCAGGTCTGCGTTTTAGGCTACGCTGTGTTTCCGGATCGGCCAAAATGCGGTGATGGACCCCAAGGCATCCGATAGGACAGCGGGGTAAGCGCAGCACCTGCCTTTTCGATCATGTTGTTCAGGAGGGCCATATCTTGGAACTGAACCGCTTTTCTCTGGCACAGCGGCTGTTGCATTGGCTGATTGCGCTCACCGCATTCGGGCTTCTCGCCGTAGGGCTGATCTTCATGGTGCTTGGATATGACAGCACTGTTGCCACCTTCGGTGATGCTGTAACGAATGCCCTGTACAAGTACCACAAGACTTTCGGCATCGTCATCCTGCTGTTGATGCTGCTTCGAGTGGGACTGAGGTGGCTATTTCCGATTCCACCTTACCAGCCACCCTTGGCCCCCTTCGATCGGGTCGCAAGCCGCGTTGTTCACATTCTGTTCTACGTGGTTTTGATCGCCATGCCGATCATTGGCTGGCTGGCGACCGCCGCCGGCGGGTATCCGATCCAGTTCTTCGACTACAAGCTGCCCGGGTTGATCGGCAAGGACGAAGCGCTGAGCCAGACTCTGTACGAGATCCACGGCGCGGGAGGGCTGTTGCTGCTGTTTCTCATCGCGCTGCATGTCGCCGCGGCCATCCGGCATATGTTGCGCAAAGACGGCGTTATTCGCCGGATAAGCCTGCCGTGATATTGCGCCCACTAGACAAACGTTGGCCGATCTTCCCGGCACGATGGTGGCCAGAATAAGTGCACGCGTGTATTTCTCGCGACCTTTGCTACCGTGGCTATACTTCAACAGGTGTCCTGCCGCGGGCGTGCCCGAACCAGAAAAAAGCATGACAGAAGCGAATAAAATCATCATTGGAGGAAAGAGACCATGAGCCAGACGGGCTTTGATCGCCGCGGTTTTCTGAAAACCAGCGGCGGAATGATTTTCGGGACCTTGGCCGCCAGCTCGGGCGCATTGGCACTGCTGGCGCCCAGTCGCACCTGGGCGCTTGAATTGGAGACCATGGACGCGGAAACGGGCGCCGCAGTCCTGAGGGTGACCCGCTACATTTTTCCCCACGACACTTTGGACGATGCGGTCTACGCCCTGGTTGTAAAGGACCTGGACGCCGAGGGTGCGGAAACCGTGGAACTGCTCACAACAGGCGTGGCAAGCCTCAACGAAGCCGCCGGCGGCGCCTGGATGGATCTGCCGCCAGAGAAGCAGTTCGCACTCGTGGCGGCTATGGAATCCACTCCGTTCTTTCAGAAGATACGGGGTAAATCGGTGGTGTCGCTGTACAACAACGAGCTGGCCTTTGCCCACTTCGGATACCCCGGCGAGTCCTTCTCCAAGGGGGGGTATCTGCACCGGGGATTCGACGATTTGAGCTGGCTGCCACAACCGCCGGAATCCGCCAGTCCCAAGGCCATGTGAGGGGGGAAACAGTCATGACTCAATTTGCAAAAGACGACGATTCGGTGGTCGTGGTCATCGGCTCCGGTGCCGGTGGCGGAACGCTGGCCAACGAGCTCTGCCAGAAGGGCGTCAAGGTGGTGCTGCTTGAAGCCGGAGCGCGGCAAACGCCCGCGACCTTTATCAACGACGAGTGGGCGGCGTTCGTCCAGCTCAGTTGGCTCGACATGCGGACCACCTCCGGCAGTTGGCGGGTGGCCACGGATTTCCCCAACCTCCCGGCCTGGATCTGCAAGACGGTGGGTGGCTCGACCACCCACTGGGCGGGCGCGAGCCTGCGTATTCAGGAGGATGAGTTCAAAGCCAGGACCACCTATGGTGACATCGAAGGCGCCAACCTGCTGGACTGGCCCATTGGTCTTGCGGACCTGGAGCCTTTCTACGACCGGGCCGAGGATAAAATGGGGGTGACCCGAACCCACGACATTCCAGGACTGCCGGGTAACAATAATTTCAAGGTGATGTACGCCGGTGCCACCAAGCTGGGCTACAAGGACTGCCACACCGGTCGCATGGCGATCAACAGCCGCCCTCGTGACAATCGAGGCTCCTGTCTGCAGCTCGGCTTCTGTTTTCAGGGGTGTAAATCCGGTGCGAAGTGGTCGACCCTGTACACCGAGATCCCGGCGGCCGAGGCCACTGGCAATCTCGATCTCAGGTCCGGTTCCCAGGTATTGCGCATCGAGCATGGAGACAACGGCAAGGTCAGCAGTGTGGTGTACGCCGACGCTGACGGGGCTCAGCACCAGCAGAAGGCCAAAGTCGTCTGCGTTGCCGGCAACTCCATCGAGACCCCGCGACTGCTCCTGAACTCCGCGTCCAGCATGTATCCCGATGGCCTGGCCAACTCATCCGGGCAGGTGGGCAAGAACTACATGCGCCACATGACCGGCTCGGTTTATGGGGTGTTTGAAGAGCCGGTGAATATGTACCGAGGCACGACCATGGCGGGCATCATTTCCGACGAGAGCGGCAATGATCCGGATCGGGGTTTCGTGGGTGGCTACGAGATGGAAACCCTGTCTCTGGGCATTCCCTTTATGGCGGCGTTCCTCGATCCCGGAGCCTGGGGCCGTGACTTCACCGAAGCCATGGACAGCTATCCCCATATGGCCGGCATGTGGCTGGTGGGGGAGGATATGCCCCAGGAGAGCAATGCCGTCACCCTGCACCCATCGGATAAGGACGCGCACGGCCTGCCGGTGCCCAACGTGCATTTCGACGACCACCCGAATGACATCGCCATGCGGGAACACGCCTACAAGCAAGGCTCGGCGGTTTACGATGCGGCTGGGGCCAAGCGCAACTACCTGGTGCCGCCCTACCCGTCGACCCACAATCTGGGCACCTGCCGCATGAGCGCCGATGCCAAAGACGGTGTTTGCAACCAGTTCGGGCAGACCCACGACATCGACAATCTGTTCATTTCCGATGGCAGTCAGTTCACCACCGGCGCGGCGGAGAACCCGACACTGACCATCGTCACCCTGGCGATTCGGCAAGCCGAGTACATCGCCGATCAGATGAGCAAGCAGGCGGTCTAATCGCCGATTTGGCGCCACTGGCAGGCGGCCTGGCGGAAATGCGCCAGGTCGCTTGGAATCCTTTGTTCTATTCTGAACGAAGCAAGTTGGAGAGTGAAACGTGCAGGTTCACGGCGCAGATAACGGGTAATAGTCGTTCAATTGCCGAGATCTGCAACGCTGAAGCTGTGCATTTGAATCCCAAGATGCACGTTTGCGAATAAATCAGAGGCTCTCTTCGATGTCCCGCGGACAGACGAAGCTGTGCAGCTCGCAGCTTCCGGTGTCGAGATCGGTCCAGGCGCCGCCTCTATACACCAACGTCGCCAGAGCGCCGGTGGGAAATTTGGCCTCGATCCGGGCGATATCGTCTGGATCTCCGCTGCCGATGAGGCGCAGCGCCAGGGACTGGGTGCCCGGGTTGTGTGCCACCAGCATCACGCTGTTCGCTTCGCTGTCGGTGCGCCGGAGCCGATTCAGCATGGCCTGTGCACCCGCAAGATAGAGCCCGCGGTAGTGATTGACGACAGCCTGTTCGCCCAGCGCCGGCAAAACCCGCTCCAGGGTCTGCACGGTGCGTGCCGCGGCGGAACACACCACCCGATCGGGATGAATGTCGCCGCGCAGAATGTAACGGCTCATGGACTCACAGGCCCTTATGCCTCGGGCTGCCAGCGGTCTGTCGAAGTCATCGAGCTTCGGATTGTCCCAACTGGACTTGGCGTGCCTGAACAGGTGAACCAGTCGAGCGGGTGAGGCCGGAGGCGTTTCGTCCGGCCACGGTGCGTCAGCGCGCACTGCCGCATCCGGTAATTTCTTGATCAGCCCGCGCAAACCCTTGTTGTCGATCTGCTTCACGGCTTTCGGGACTGAAAACCAACGTCGTCGTCTGAGGCCTGACTCCGGCCATGCGTCAAACTGGTTTTTCACCCGCAGCGGGAAGACTTCAACCTCACAGGTGCCACCCCATTTGTCGTAGCGGTAGCTGCCCAATGGCGTGTCCGCGACCGCCCCGTCCACACCGGCCTCCTCCAGGGTTTCTTTCACTGCGGATGCGGCGGGGCTCATGCCCGGTTCAACAATGCCCTTAGGCGCAACCCAGCGTTTGCCGCTCCTGGAGCTGATCAGCAGCACCTCGATCGCATCGTCTCGCCAACGGTAGGGGAGTGCGCCCGATTGGCGGTAGGTCCAGGCAGGAAAAGGACTAGGCTTAGGCATATGGCCACCGGTTGTTCCTTGGGTTGGATTTCTGGAAATCAAGGCGCTGCTCGTGGGTGATTGTGACCCTCTTTCCAAGATTTACAGCGGTGAATCTGCGCATTATCAGTCCCGAGTTGCAGGTTCACGCATGGGTTCCGAAGTACCGTGAATCCTAAGCATGCCTCGGTGGTGTTGGGTAACGTACCAATTTTTCTATGAGATTTCCCGGACCCGCGTTACCGTTTGGGCCAGTCGAACTTAAAGGAGAGTCAGCTCGTGTCGACCATGGCGAAGATTACACTGCTGTTCGTGGTGTTCGTCGATCTGATCGGCCAGGGTCTGGTCTTCCCGATCATCAACAGTCTGATCATGGAGCCCGGTTCGGGGTTTTTGCCCGAACAGACATCCCAGGCGATGCGCCATTTCAATTACGGCCTGGTCATCGGAATGTTCTTTCTCGCCTGGTTTCTGGGCGTGGTCTATGTGTCCAAGGTTTCAGACTCCATCGGACGCAAGAATGCGCTTCTGATTTGTCTTGGCGGTGCGCTGCTGGGATATGTCATTACCATCGTTGCGCTGTTTCTGAACAGCCTGTGGTTGTTGATACTGGGGCGCGCCATCACCGGTTTCACCGCCGGCAACCAGCCCATCGCCCAGGCGGCCATGATCGATGGCAGCACAGATGACGCGGATCGCGATCGGAACATGGGCTATATCGTCACCGGGGTGAGCTTCGGACTTGTGGGTGGGCCGATCATCGGCGGCATACTGTCCGATAAGAGCCTGCTCGGCGGCGTTGCGAGTCTGAAGATGCCGTTTTACGGGGCCTTCGCCCTTGTCGTTGTTGCCATCGTATTGGTGCTGTTCTTTTTCAAGGATATCCGACAGGAACGCGAACCCTTTGTATTCCGCCCCAGCGACATCACCGACAGCCTGTGGCGTGTGACCAAGCATCCCCTGGTGATGCGAATCCTTCCAGTGTATGCCCTGTTCATGATTGCCAACGTCACGTTCTATATTTTCATAGACAACTACCTGACCAGTGCGTACGGCTATGGCGTCATCGGCGGTAGCGCGGCCATGCTGGTGATCGGCGTTGCACTGGCCTTTTCCAGTACCTTTCTGGTCAAACCGGCTCAGCAAAAATTCGACAAACAGCAGATCATGCGCGGCAGCCTGCTGGTCATGTTCCTGAGCGCCATCGCGTTCGCCGCGTCGCCGATTGCGGTGCTTTGTTTCGTTCCGGTTTTCTTTTTCTACTTCTGCTTCGGTGTTTCCTACCCGACCATACTGGGCATATTTTCAGGCAGTGTCGGCGCGGACGATCAGGGCTGGATCATGGGTGTCGCCACCGCCGTGTTCTGCCTCGCCGGGGGGGTGATGTCGCTGATCGGTGGTGGGTTGATGAGCATCGACATACGTCTGCCGTTCTACATCGTAACCATCGCGGCGCTGCTTGGATTGGTCACCCTGTCTCTGAGCTGGAACAAACCGGACATTCAGAAATTGACGGCGCGGCCGAGCCCGTCCTGAGCTGCGTCTGGGCATTTCGAGATCGCACCGTTGCAGTGCACCGCTGTTCTGGACCGCCGCCGTCGCCTGGCTCACACTGGGGCGACCAAATTGGGAAACGGGCCCACCATGATCGACTCCATCCTGCTCACCTCCGCCCGCGTCGGTACGTTTCATCAGCAGACCGCGCTGACCAACGCCAGCAGTTTCTTTTTTCAGCGCGGTGCGCGTTTGTTTCTGGTGACCAGCCGGCATGTTCTGATCGATGAACCGAGCAAGCATTTCCCGGATCGGATCGAGATCGAGCTGCACACGGACCAAGACAACCTGGCCAGTTCCACAGGGTTTTCCATTCCGCTGTACCGGGACGGCCAAAGTGTCTGGCGTCAAGGCAGCGACACCGCAGGCGAGGTTGACGTGGCGCTGATCGAGATCGAACGCGGCGCACTACCCGAAACGGCTGTTTTTCGGGCGTTCACACCGGAGCATCTGGTGTCGGACGAGGATCGGGTCGAGGTGGGCAGTTCATTGCTGGTGGTGGGATTCCCGCTCGGGTTTCACGACACCCTGCACCACATGCCGGTTGCCCGTCAGGCGGTGCTTGCTTCCTCCTACGGGTTGCGTTTCCAGGGCCAGGGCTATTTCCTGACCGATGGGCGCACCCATCGTGGGACCAGTGGTGCACCCGTGGTGATGCGTGATGTCCAACCGGATCCGGCCCTGGGTGATCTGCCCTGGACCTTGCTGGGTGTGCATTCGTCCCGGCTCGATGTCGGTACCCGTGATCTGAAACTGGACGAGGCATTGGGCCTGAACTGCGTCTGGTATGCCGACATCCTGATGACTCTGACCGAGTCGTGACGTCGAGCAGTCACTGGTTCGCACACAAGGGTTGAATGCTTTTGCGGCCCAATTTTCGTCCGTTGCTCCGAAAGCTGGGCGGGCGGCATGTTTTTGGTGGCGGGGGTTTTACCGACGGCCGAACGATATATCTATGGCGCAGGGCTGAGCGCAAGGGCATTGTAGGCCGGGACGGGATGCTGCAGGCCGCGAATACCGATCTCCCCCAGGGGCTCGACCTCGATGTGGCCGTTTACGGCCGAGTGCGTGCGCTGACTGATCAATACCTGGGCGTGTTGCGCTGCGTCGCACAGGCGGGACGCGAGATTTGCCACCGGCCCGGTGGCGCTGTACTCCACACGGCCCTCGAAGCCGACCTTGCCGATGGTGGCGTAGCCCGTTGCAACGCCAAATCCGATGCCGAGGGCGTGACCGCGTCTGCCCCAATGGGGCGTGAGTTCCAGGGCGCGCTTGCGCATTTCAAGCGCCATGGTGACGGCACGCTGCTCGTGATCCGGGCACGCGAGCGGTGCATTGAAAAGCGCCATGACGCTGTCGCCGACAAAGCGTTCGATCGTGCCTTCGAAGCGAAAGACCTCCTCTCCCATGGCGGTGTAATATTCGCCCAGTACCTCCATCACCTCCTCCGGCTCAGCGCCCTCGGAGAATGCGGTGAAGCCGCGCAGGTCGCAGAACACCACGCTGATTTCCCGGCGCTGACACTCGAGCATCTCGTCGCCACCCTTGGCGACGATCAACTCGGCGAGATGGGGCGAGAAGTATCGTTTCAGGCGCCCGAACCGCTCCAGTTCGTTTACCTGCTCCGCCACGCGTTGTTCGAGTTTCTGGTTCCACTCGGCAAGCTGTCTGCTTTGATCGAGGGTTTGATCGTGCAGCGTCTTGATGCGCAGCATCGATTTGACCCTGGCAAGCAGTGCCGGGTGATTGACCGGCTTGGTAAGGTATTCATCCGCGCCCGCTTCCAGCCCCCGCACCATATCCTCTGAGGCGGTCTTGGCCGTGACCAGAATGATTGGCATGAACGGTAAGGATTCGTCGCTCTTCAGTTCACGGCACACCGCGAGTCCGTCGATACTGGGCATCATGATGTCGAGCAGAATCAGGTCCGGATGTGCCTCGCGTGCGATCGTCAGGGCCTGCTCTCCCTCGCTTGCCGTCAGTACTGAGTAGCCGTTCGCGGTCAGTCGCATCTTCAGTATGTCTACATTTGCCGCATTGTCGTCGACGACCAGTATCACTGGGTTGGTGCTCATGTTTCGGCACTCTGGTCCAGCAGTTCACGCACTCTGGCGAGGAGCGCGCGTGGACTGTAGGGTTTGGTGATATAGGCGTCGCAGCCGGCTTCGAATGCCTTAGCCTCATCGCCGCTCAGGGCGAATGAGGTTACGGCGACGATCGGGGTGCGAGCCAACGCTGAACTGGCGCGCAAACGGCGTGTCGCTTCGTAGCCGTCAATACCGGGAAGTTGAAGATCCATCAATATCAGGTCGGGCTGCCGGTCGATGGCGAGGGCGACGCCGTCGAGCCCTGAGGTCGCTTCCAGAATCTCGAATCCGGTGCTCTGCAGAAGATCTCTGAGTATGCGCCGGTTGTCTTCCTGGTCTTCGATGATGAGGATCGTCTTGCTCATGCCACATCCTTTTGTTGCGCGACGCTGCGTGGCAACTCGAACCAGAACGTAGAGCCGCGTTCCGACTCGGACTTCACACCGATTTCGCCGCCGTGCAACTGCAGAATCTTGCGACCGATGGCGAGCCCCAGGCCGGTGCCGCTTTTCTCACGGGTGCTGGAATTGTCGATCTGGTGAAACTCCTCGAAGATGCGTGACTGCTCCTCGGCCGGAATACCGGGCCCGGTGTCGCTGACCTCTACCCTGAACATTGTGGGGTCGGCTGAGGCCGATACGCCTATCTGGCCCGTTTCTGTGAACTTGAGGGCGTTGCCGAGCAGATTCAGCAACACCTGGGTGATCCGTTGAGCATCTCCGAGCCCCCGCGGCAGGTCTGGCGGAAGGTCGACCTGGATTTTCAGCCCTTTCTCCTCTGCCAGGGGTTCCACCGCGACGACCGCGTCCTGAATCAGGCTGCGCAGATCATAGTCATCGAGGGTCAAAACCAGCTGACCGGCTTCTATCTTCGACAGGTCCAGCACGGCGTTGATAAGCCCCAGGAGATGATGGCCGTTCTGAACCACGCGTCCGAGCACTTCCTGAATCTCCTCCGGCACGGGTCCGTAAATCCCATCGCTGATCAACTCCGTATACCCAAGGATCGCATTGAGCGGGGTACGCAGCTCGTGGCTCATGTTGGCCAGGAATTGGGATTTGTGCTCACTTGCGAGTTCAAGCTGATGGTAGAGTTGATCGAGTTCCTCGCTCATGTGATTCAGGCCGCGGGCGAGTTCGCCCAATTCGTCCTGATTCGCCACTTCGATGCGTTCGCCGAACTCGCCGTGGGCGATTCCGTTGAATCGCTCGTACATCTGCTGCACGGGTACGGTCAGAGATTTGGAGATGGCGTAGCCTACGATCAGAGCGAAAAGGATACTGCTCAATGCAACGCCGATCAGGACCGTTTGCGAAAGTCGGTAATGTCTGTTGCTGAGGCCGGCGCTGGAGACCATCTCGGCCTCCGCGTTGTTGATCAACGAATAGATCTGCCGTTTGAGCCGATCACTGAGTGGCGCGACCCGCTCCAGCTGAAGCGCCTGCGCGTCCCTGGTCTGGCCAGCTCGAATCAGGCCGATGATCTCTGATCCGATGTCGATGAGTTCCGCGTAGGCGCCTCGTATCTGCTCGATCAGCGCGCTGTCTTTACCGGCAATGAACTGAGCGCGGTCAAAGTCATAGGTAAACCGATTGAGTTGGCGCTGGGTTGCGTCGAGCTGGCGTTCATCCGTTATGATCAGGGCCGATGCGAGGGCGTACAATTGTTCTGTGGTGTTATTTTGCAGTTGTCGGTAGGCCGCGATTTTCTGCTGCAGGCCGACCAGTTCGGTTGCGCGTTTGTCTGAGTCGCGAAGGACCAGCAGTCCAACCGCGCCCACCGCAACGAACATAACGACCATGCTGAGAATCGAGACCAGCAATTTGGTATGAATTCCCACCGGCAGCCGGGCGACCCGCCTTGGAAGCCAGTCAATCACCGGGTCGACTCGGTTTCCATCAGTTGCTGCAAATCCTGCAGCAACATATCCGGGTCAAAGCGCTCTCCCATGTACTGCACACGAAGTGCACCCTCCCGGTCGACCAGGGAGGTGAGGAGGTTGTGTTCAGTGTCTCCGTCAGATCCTGTTTCGTGGTACACGCCGTAGCCTCGCGCGACATCGGTTATCTGCACCGGGGTTCCCGTTAGAAAAACCCAACCAGTGAGGTCGCAGCCCAGCGCTTTGGCGTAACGTTCCAATATCCCCGGCCGGTCATGTTCCGGGTCGACCGTCACCGACAGAAAAATCACCTCCTTACCGAATTCATTGCCCAGTAATTCTTGAATTGCGACCAGTTTGACGGTCAGCATGGGACAGACGTCTGCGCACCGGGTGTATATGAAACTGATCACGACAACCTTGCCGCGCAGATCATGGAGAGACAGTAGTGTCCCGTCCTGGGCGGTGAGTTGGAACTGGAATGCAGGGCCCAGGGTGGGCAGGCGGGTGGCGGCCGTGTCTCCTTTGTGGGCCGACACGCCCGGCGCCAGCAAGGCCGTCAACAGCACCATGATGACCAACCTGTATGCAGTTGACAGCGACATGGGATCAGCGCCCACGCATCCGGTCTCGCCCCATTGAAAAACATTGGCCGGCCTTGTGATCGCCGCTTTTCACCGGCCACAGCGCTTTCCGGATCGGCGCCCTCGTACTCGGCTGTATGACCCCTGCGGTCTGGGTGTTGCGACGGCCGGGGTCAAGACATGAACTGGCAAAGCGCAATGCGATAATGCGGTAGCGCTGCATTGGCTCCGGCTGGTTCATGCGGGCGTCTATCCCAATTTGGTGCTGTCAATCAGGCTTTGAGTTCGTTCTTTATCTGCTCCAGAAAACGCCAGTCGGTGCCCCGCTCGATGATTTGCCGTGGCGTGCTGGTAATCAGGCCGGCCTCGCGCATGCGCAGTGCATAGAAGCGCACGGTATCGGCCGGGTCATAGGTGCGCCAGGCATCGTAGGGGACGTCCTGCAGGGTTTTGAGCGCGTAGTCGTAGCGCTGTGCGAAGCCCCTGTCCACGAGCCAGCGCGCAGTACTTTCGGGTTCCCGGCTGCACAGTAGATTCGCCTTCAGGATCGCCCGGACGGCACGTTTGGTTGCAACCGGGTAGCGCCGGACGTACTCACGGTTTGCGCCGATCATGCAGCAGAAGTAGTGACGCCAGGGATCGTCCGTGGTGGTGTTCAGGATCACATGGGCATTGCCGCTGGCCTGAATGTCGTAGCTCATGGGCGGAAACGTTCCGATTGCGTCGACTTCGCGCTGTCCCAAGAGGCGGCTCCAGTCGTTGGGGTTCGCGATCACCCACTCGATATCCTGTTGCGGGTCAAGACCGATATAGGCGGCCGCGCTGGCGATGAAGGCGTGATCGTCGCTGCCCAGCGCGGTTATCGCCACACGCTTGCCCTTGAGATCGTGGACCGAGCCAACCCGGTCGTTGCCGAACACCTCGAAGCAACCCGCGTGGAGTCCACACAGCACTGATACCGGGGCTTCGGCATCCACCGCGAGTATCCAGTTGGCCCCGAGCGCTGCACATATATCCGCCCGGCTGTCCACAACCGTCTCGAGGGTCTTGGTGGACGCACCCGCCGGGCCGTAGGCCACGTAGCGGATGTCGGTGAACCCCTCAATCCGCAGAAATTGCTCCGCGACGTACTGCGGTGCGTAGCACAACACGGGGACTTCGGGATCGGAAATCAGCCGGATCGAAGTTGTCTCTGGTGGCGGCTCGGCGGCCACCTTTGCCGACCGCAGACCAAGCATGCCGGCGGTTCCGGCGACGCCGATGCCCTGCAGAAATTTCCGGCGATTCCAGGTCGAACGAGGAGGTGAGTTCATGGTGCATTCCTTGGATGCGGGGGGAGCCGGTTCCTGGGGCGAGAATGCTGGAACCGGGGCGTGGCCGGTCAGCCGACGGGTGTTGGTCCGGTGAGAGCAGTGTCAGGGAAGGGTCGCCCGCGCCGTACCGGCGCATTGCGCTTTTACGAACGCGGACGTTTGGCTTGTGTACCATGCGCAGGTCACCCCTCGGCGAGGTCAACCCCTTGCCGTGTCGCAGCAGGTGTGTTGGCCCATTTCTCATGGAAGGCTGGGGTAATTGCCGTTCATGCCGCGCACCCACCCTATTACCATAGGCGACCAACGCACCTTCGGCCAGGATCATTTCCCTTTTCGCGTCCCGGTGAGTTCACTTCCTCCGGAGCGGCCATTGCGTGCAATTGGGTCAACTGTGGAAAAGTCGGGTACAAGCTGACAGAAGCATACTGGTTGTATCCGTTGCTCCAGCAAAGCACGATTGCGATGTTGAAGAATCGGGAGGCGTCTGGTCATGCCGGCTCAGTATCGTGTGCAGTGCGATTGCGCATCGGTCGGATTGCCCTTGACCGGTGAGCCCGTGGTGCGGGGTTTCTGTCATTGCGAGGACTGCCGCTCACTGTTGAAAATCCCCTATCACTCGATCAACGCCTGGGAGCAGGACGGTTTTTCTGTCGAAGCGGGAGAGGCGTTGCTGGCTGAGTACCCGCATCCCACGCTGGATATGAAACGGTTGTTCTGCGCAAAGTGTGGGGAGACCCTGTTCAATACCAACAAGATGGGCTGGCGGGTTGTTTCCCGGTCACTGATTCGAAAATGCTACGAAAACACGCTTCCCGAGGCTCTGCCTTCCCAGAGCCATTTCTACTACGGCCGCCGGATGGTCGATGTGGACGATGATTTTCCGAAAATCGATTCGCGATCCGGGGTAGCGTGCCCAGACGGCGCGGCTTGCTGATTCTGCTTCGATAGATCCGGGCTTCCTCAAGCCGCCTGGTTGCTGTCCCGTGATCGATCAGTGGCCCAGGGCAGTTTTCCCTCGATTTCAAGCGTCAGAGTGAAGCTGAGGAAGGTTCGGACGATCACCATCAGGGCGAGGGCGGCGACGTCGGACAGGGTATGGGAAACGATGACTGTCCGAATGACGTCGCCGGCGATCAGAAACTCCAGGCCCAGCAGGATCGAACGTCCTATGTTGCGGCGATACTCGTGATAGAGATCCGACATCCGTTGCGTACGAAGCGCCTGCAACAGCCGCGCGGTTGCGGCCGTGCAGCCGACCAGAATGATCACCACGCCGAAAGCTTCGATGGCGTAAGTGACGTAGGTGGTGAATTCTTTGAAATCGTTCATGGTTTACCGGGGTTTGATGCCAATGGCTACCCCGGGCCCCTGTTCCAATAATGGGTCACGGCTGCCGCGCATTCTCATCACAATACATGATTCGCACCGTGGATCTAATCGATCTGCAATCGCTCAGAGTATCCGCAACGCTCCTGATTTTACCCATACCTTGACCTTGGACGTGGGCGGCAAGATCCTGGAAGTCACCTTTCTTGGCCCGGGTTACGGCACCGACGTGATCGCGCTGGTAGTAGGCCCGGAGCGTGTGACTTCTATCAACGAGGGGCGGCCCCAAAGCGGCTGCCGTACCGGGCTTTCGGCAGCGCCACCCACATCGACGACTGGATCAGCCAGGTGAGACCGTCGAGGGGCTGGAAATCGACATCTTTGCACCGGCCCACCGTAACGTCGGCGGATAGCAGGACGCCATCGAGACCCGTGCGCACATCAAAAACGTTCCGGGCGCAGGTGCGGGTTGGCCCTTGGGACCGCAAGACGGTGGACGTGCCGGTAGTGATGGTCGCAATGGTAGTGCTGAATTTCCCGTCTGGCTGTCTATCCAGCCATCCGAAGGCGAAAATCTGATCGACACCCCGATCTTCGCCTGACATGAGAACCTGGCGCCCTTGCCGCACACTTGGTTGCGTCGGTTTGGTGATCCTTTCGACCATGGCCCATACTTTCGGTGCATGACAAGCCGCCACGAGATCGGACAAGCTGACGGTTGCGCGGCCAGATGATGGTCTTTGATCGAATGATGTGCCACCCGAGGTTTGAGGAGGTGGACCATGCCCAAGCACCAGGAATCATTGGATTTGGCGGTTACGCCGCAGGACGCCATCGCGCTTGTGGGGGCCGCGCTTATGGACCTCCAGCCCGATGCGGCGGGTTGGCAGCAAATCGGCCCCGGGCAGATGCATCTGACTTGTGCCGAACCCCTCAATATGCTGTCGTTCCATAATCCGGTTACCGTTCGGGTGGCCATTGTCCAATCTCCATCCGGTGCCGGATTGAGCATTTCCGGTTCCAACACGGGTTTTGGTCCGATCCAGTCGGGGCATGTTCGAAAAGTGGTGCACGGGCTGCGTGAACGGGTCGAAACCGGCGTCCAGCGCCTCGCTGAACGGGCGTCGGTCAATGCGTCCGGTACGGCGAAGCCAGTGACGGGTAGCGGGAACGGATTTGCAAACTGGGCGACCGGGACCGGGACCGAGCCGATTACCCCCCTGGCGAATCCCGCGTCATCGGGTGAATCGTCGACGCACACCGGCTCCGGTTCTGGCGCTGGGGCTTGGGGCAAGGACCGGGTGTTTCTATCCTACCGACGATCCGACAGCGGCCACGCGACCGATCGAATATGCGGGAGTCTCGAGCTGCGTCTGGGCAGGGAAACCATATTCAAGGACATCGATGACATTCCATTTGGAGTCAATTTCAAACAATACATCGAGAATGTGATCCAGCAATGCGACGTGTTGCTGGCGGTCATCGGACCGAACTGGCTGGGTGAGGGTGGGGAATCGCGTCTGGACGCGCCCACGGACTTTGTCCGTATCGAACTGGAGAGCGCGCTGGCGCGAGGAATCCCGGTAATTCCTCTGCTGGTGAACACCGGCTGCATCCCGTCATCGGAGCAACTGCCCCCGTCGCTGGCGGAGTTGCCGTTTATGAATGGGATTCCCATCCGCCGGGGTCATGATTACGAGGGAGACATCAGTCGGCTGGTGCAACAGCTAGAGCGAATTCTCTCGCAGACGGGGTGACCCTGTCGGCATGAGCCGCGATCCCATGCTGCGCTTGTTGAACTGTTCCATGCGCGTTCGATCCGGTTTGACGGTTGGCGGCGCCTGAACCAGACTTGAACAGCGGACACAAAATTAAAAGTCCTCAAGGCCGCGCGTGGGGCATGTTGCGGTCTGAAGCGTCATAACCGACCATCGGCAAGTGAGGCGCGCCCTGTTTGGGGCATGTATAGAGATCAAGGACTCTTCCTTGCTCGATGACTCGCAGGTCGTGTCCTCAATTCTGAGCCATTAGCCGATGACAGGCGCTGTGGAAGAGGTATTTTCCTGCCCCAGGAGGAGGTCGACGTGCAGAAAGCATTTTTGGTGACGGCCGGAATGGTCGGGTCTCTGATTGCGTTGGCCGGATGCGGGCCAAGCCAGGAGGAGATGGAACGACAGTCCAGGCTCGATACCCTGGAGCAGGAACGGCCCCAGCTCGAGGCCCGCTTGGCGGATTTCGAATCCCAGGTGGCGGCGCTTCAGGATTCCGAAAAATCTCTTCAAGCGCAGCTGGCAGAACTGGAGGCGAAGGCGGGCGAACTGGCCACCGAGCGTGACGGCCATGCAAGCAAAGCGTCCGGACTTGCGCAAAATGTCGCCGCCCTCGAGGCCAGTCTCGAACAACAGACCGCGGCCACCGAAGCCGCGCGCAAGGAGCTTCAGTTCAACATTGATCGCTTGGAGCGGGTGAAGGTTCGGCGTAACGAATTTCAAAGCCAGGCCAAGGAGTCCGCTGCCGCGCTGACCGCGGCGAATCGTGAGATCGAGTTTTTGAACGGCCGCTTGGAACGGGTCAAACAACGCCGTGACCAGTTCCAGGCTGAGGCGAAATCCATGGCGGCCAGGGCGGATGCCTCGGCAAAACAGATCGAGTTTCTCAACGGGCGGCTCGAACGGATAAAGGTTCGCCGCAATGAGTTTCAACGGGAGGCCAAGGCGCGGCAGTCTGAGCTCGATCACTGGCGCTCTTTGGAAGGGGAACTTGACCAGGTGGTGGCAGCCATTCAGGGTCTGAAGAAGGCTGCGCCTCAGGCAAGCGCCGCACAATAATCCCCCGGCGCTGCTCCGTGCTGTATCCATGTCCCGGCAGTGCGTGGACACTTCGGATGGTGTCTGCGCCTGCTACGCTTTTGGGGGGTCGTATTTGTTGCCGGCTTCTATGCCGGTCGATACGAGGGTCATGGCCACCGTGATGCACCCCGCCCAGTCCGCCTGGCCTGTTCCCTCGAAGTGACTTGCATTGGGCGTCAGTGTTACCGTCTTCGGGCGCATGCTGTGTTCGAGATGCGGCGATCTGTTGATGCCCCGCGAAACGATGTATCGGTCGCACGCGCGATACCATCAGGGGCTTGTCACATTCGGGAGATTGGCGACTGAAAACGTTGAATTACATCAGGAAGCGTTTACGCTCCGACGCCGATGTGCTTGAACTGTCGCCCGGTCAGAGGATTAGACTCAGCGGCAAGACCATTAGCATCAAGAACCCGAGACTGCCTCTGCGGATCGAGATGGGGCGGCAGAATCTAGATCTGTATCCGGACGGTGGACTGACTGGCGGTGCCGAGGCCGGAACACCAGATCTGTTGTTGCTGGACCCGGCCAGGG
Source organism: Candidatus Competibacteraceae bacterium (assembly GCA_024641125.1). Classification (GTDB taxonomy): domain Bacteria; phylum Pseudomonadota; class Gammaproteobacteria; order Competibacterales; family JAHEDQ01; genus JAHEDQ01. The sequence continues at coordinate 33,477 of JAHEDQ010000357.1, forward strand.
GCCTCGATCACGTGGCTCAGCAGTTGCGGTTGAGGGTGGGGGATGAGTTTGTAACCGACTCGGATTTTGTGGAACAGGCTCAACTCTTTTCGGAGCCCCGCGAGGCCTTCCGCCGTCATCTTCACTGTGTTCACGAGGGCGATGTGCTGTCGTTTCGCGACACCATTTCGGAGCTGGGGACCTATCTGTCGCTGGTGGATGATCCGATCGACCTCGATGCCCTGCGACGCCAGGCCTTGAGCTGGGTCACAGAAGTTTATGGCGGCGGTCTGCGGCCGTTGACGCCGGAGCGGGCGCTGGCCCTGATCCAGGCGGTCAACCAGCAGTTGGCGGACGACACCCTGAGACGACGGGATTCGGATGACACACCCGGTGGCCTGCGGCAGCTCCCCGCCGGCGTGCGACCCGTTCTGATGGGCGACCTGCACGGACAGATCGACAATCTGCTGACCATTCTGTCGCGCAATGCCTATCTGCGCGAACTCCAGACCGGGACGGCGGCGTTGGTGTTGTTGGGCGATGCGGTGCACTGCGACCGCCCCGGAGAGCTGGAACGGATGGAAGGATCCATGTTGGTCATGGATCTGTTGTTCACCCTGATGAATGCACTGCCCGGGCGGATCGTGTTTCTGCTGGGGAACCACGACAGTTTTTCACCCGAGATCATGAAAGGCGGGGTGGCGCAGGGCGTGGCTTGGGAGCGTTTTCTCACCGAACAGCGTGGCGCCGACTATACCGCGGAGATGGCCCGGTTCTATCGCTTGTCGCCGGTCGTGGCGATGTCGGACGGTTTGCTTGCCTGCCATGCGGGACCTCCCGGCAGAAAAGTTTCACCGGATGATCTGGTCAATGTCCATCACCAGCCGGGCTTACTACACGATCTGACTTGGAGCCGCCTGAAAACACCCGGGTTTCCGACTGGATATGGCCGCCGCGATGTCCGGCGTTTTCGCAAATCCATGGGTTTGCCGCCGGACACTGCGTTCATCGTCGGGCACTATCCACTCTCGTCCGACGGCACGGTTTGGACCAACATCGGCCGTATCGAAGGTCATCACCTTTTGTACGGTTCCGCCGAGTCGAATGTGGCCGTAATCGCTGCCGTGGACGATGAATTGGCCCCGCAGGTCTATCCGGTCGAACCCTTGCTGGCCTGGTTAAACGACACCATCGCCACTGGGCCCGGCGGGATCTGAGCGCAGATCGGGGTTTCCATAAACCCCGCTAGGTCGATTGCTCCACCTGCCCGATGCCCCCCCACAATACGCTGCGGTGGACCACCGAATGTCGTGCGCACAAAGACCCTCAGGCCATTGCTGTGCAGGTGCAGGGCAACGGTCTCAAAGGCCTGGTGTTGGAATTGGATCTGTTCCAGGGATAGGGTCCAGTCACCGGGATGCGTGCCTTCCTGCACCCGACGAGTGCGTGCCTGGAAAATCTTTTCCGGCGGCGGGATTAAAAACTCGAACACGTAGCGTGCGCGCCAGTTTGCCGAGAAGAAACCCGATTTAGGGGGGGGCAGCACGATGCGGTCCGTCTCCACCGACGTGGGGCTCTCCAGCCACTCCGGATCGAACACGGCGTGGCTTTCGGGAAACCCCCGAAACGGCAAGCCAAGATGAACTTCACGGGGTCGGAAGGTGAGCAGTCGGTTGCGCCACCAGTTTTGCGCTGCCAGATCCAGATAGCCTTCCTCGGGCCAGCCGTGGAGTTGCTCCACCATGGAGGTTTTGCCGCTGCCCGGCGGACCGGTGATCACCAGGTGCCTGAAACTGATGTCTCGGGGCACCTTCACACCGCGGATATCGGTTAGATCTTCGACCGGCGATAGCTGGAGTGTCACGGTGTATTTGGCGGAGCATTGGCTGGAAATGACTGTCACCCGCACGATACCCCATGCGGGTGACAGAGACATTGCGCATTGCCAATTGTATCTGGCTTAGCCAAACATGCCCTTGAGGGTGAAGAAAAACAGCGCGGAAAGGACAGCGCCTACCGGCAGTGTGACCAGCCAGGATATCACGATGCCGCCAATCACACGCAGGTCGATGGCGCCAACGCCCCGGGCAAGCCCCACGCCGATCACCGCACCGACCGCAATGTGTGTTGTTGACACCGGCAAGCCGGTGCGAGATGCGAGCACCACGGTGGCGGCCGCGGCCAGCGTCGCACAGTAGCCCCGGCTCGGGGTCAGGGCCGTGATTTTGGTGCCGATGGTTTGCATGACCCGGTAGCCCATGGTGGCCAGCCCGGTCACGATACCGACGCCGCCCAGCGCCAGGATCCAAAGCGGCAACGCTGCCTTTTGCGCAACTTCGCCGCCGCTTTGGACGATGCTCACCACGGCGGCCAGGGGGCCGACGCCGTTGGCAACGTCGTTGGAGCCGTGGGCGAATGCCATGGCGCATGCGGTGAAGATCATCATCGGAGTGAACACTTTTTCGACGCTGGCGAAGTGAAACTCGCGATCGGCGGTCGCATCCACCTGTACGCGCTGGATCAGCATCCAACCGATCACCGCCACGAGCAGTCCGATCACCGTGGCCGCGACAAAGCTCATGGATACCGAGAGGTCGATGTTCAGGTGGCTGAGGCCTTTGAACAGGGTTACCAGCGAGATGATGAAGCCCACCAGAAAGACGTAGACCGGACCCCAGCGGCGGGCGCTTTGGAACGGATTGTCGGTATTGAGTATCAGCCGGCGGATGCTCATCATCAGGAGAAAGGCGATGAGGCCGCCGAGCGCCGGTGACACCACCCAGCTGGCGGCAATCTGCCCGATCTTGTCCCATTTGACCGCGTCCGCGCCGATGCCGACGATGGCAAAACCAACCACCGCGCCGACTATGGAATGGGTCGTCGACACCGGCCACCCCCGGGCCGTCGCCACCATCAGCCAGACTGCGGCTGCGAGCAGCGCACCGAGCATTCCGAACACCAGAATTTCCGGTTGTCCGACGATGCTACTTGGGTCGATGATGCCTTTGCGTATGGTGGCGGTAACATTGCCGCCGGCGATAAACGCCCCGGAAAACTCAAAAATAGCGGCAATGATAATTGCCTGCATGACCGTAATCGCCCCGGAGCCAACCGATGTGCCCATGGCGTTGGCCACGTCGTTGGCGCCGATCCCCCAGGTCATGTAAAAGCCGAAAATGACCGCCAGAACCAACAGAATGGTTCCGTATTCAGAAATGATTTCCATAGTGTCCCCCACGCCGCAGCTAGACGATTGAGATCATCGAGGCTGCGTTCTTGTGTAGCGTTGTTTCAGCGTGCGATCAGCAGTCTCAAGCGGTCGCCCACTTTCTCCGAGTAGTCTGCGATGTCGCCGATCCACTGAATCAGCTGGTACCAGAACATGACGGATACGGGTTTGATCTCGTCTTCGTGCCGGAACAGGAGGCGGGTCAACTCGATCCCCAGCAGATCGGTCTCGTCTTCGATCAGATTGAGCGCATCCGCCATTTCCTCGACCCGGGTGGCGCCCCGTCCGCGAAATCCCATTTCAAGGAGTTCATCCGTCTCGGCGATGATCTTGGCCGCCTGGTCACAGGTGTCCACGCACCGTCTGGCCAGTACCAGCAGGGGCTCCTTCATCACTTCTGGAACCTCCATGTGGCGCTCGACCAGCAGGCCGGCGATGTCCTGGGTGGTGTCGGCGACCGAATCCTGCATCTGCAGGACTTCCAGCAGATCTCTGCGGTCCACCGGCATCAGCAGACTTTTGGGCAAATGGGCCCGGAGCTCGTTTTTGATGCTGTCCGCCTTCGCCTCGTGTTGGAAAATCTCCTCCTTTATGGTCTCCACGCGTGCCTGATCCTCGTCGCATAGCGCCTCCAGCAGAGGCACCACCAGACGGGCGCAGTCAGCGGCCGCGGTCATGTGTTGCTGCAATGGCTTGAACGGCGATCGGCCGAACAGATTAGCCAGGGGATTGGTGGTTGATGACATGCGCTTTTCCTTTTACTTTCCACAAATTGTGGGAACAGATCACACAATAACTCTGTACTCGCCCGGTGTTTTTGACACATGTCATAAACATCCAACAAAGACTGGAAATTGGGAGGCGAGGTGTACCGGAATCGGCAGGGCGTGTGGATGCGAAGGCAGGTCTTCGGCACACTGAGGCATGGCCCGTGCCTGGCGCCCTGGAGGGCTGGAGCGAAGGCGTTTTCGGTCGGCTGACCAAGCTCAGCGTGAACCGGTGGGCCGCCCGATTTTTTTGAGGGCTGTAGGATTCTGAGCGGTAGAAATGAATGAGGCGAGGTGCTGTCCAGTTCGAGAACGATTTCGGGATCGTCCCAGGGGCATAGCCGTCGCTATGTGACGGGCAGGATCGCGGAATCGGGCCGAACCGTCGGTGCCGCAGACCTTCCCTAGAAAAACAGGGTACGTTGTGACGGTGCGTAGTTGACCATCGCACCCATGGAGTCGAGCAGACTGGCCAGAAAACCGGTGGCGGACAGGCGCCCCAGGCCGCCTCCGGAACAGGCCGCTTCGTTGAAGGTGAACACGGTGTCGTGTCGTCCGTTGGGTGAATACAGGAGACTCGGCACGGGATTGCCGCAATGCCGGCCGGTATTGCTGTCGGTGGAATGATCCCCGGTCACGCCGATTACGAAGTCCGACCTTTCCAGGCCCTCCAAGGCGGCATCGATACGCTCGATCATGTCTCGCTTGCCGTGCGGATCGCGGTCATGGGCGCAGATATCCGGGCCCTTTATGTGCAAGAGCACAAAATCGTGGTCCTCGAGCGCTTTCCGAGCGGCCTCCACTTTCCCGGCCACATTCGTGTCCGGCAGGGCGGTGAAGTCGTCCCGGACAATGGCATCATATCCGAGCAGCCTGGCCAGCCCCATCACTGTGCGCTCCCCGGTTACGACCGCCGCCCGCAGATCCAGTTGTTCGATCAGGTTGCGAAATCGGGAAATGGTGCCGGCGCCGCGGGTCAGAATACCGTTGGCTGGCAGCAGCCCGGCACTGACCCGGGCCGCGTTCACCGGGTGCGATCCCAGGATCTGATGGGCCTGGCTCACAAACGCGTTGATCGCCTCCGCGGTGATCACCGCCGCCGCGTTGCCGGCATCCAGAGGATCGGCGGTCAACACGCCCCGCGCCTGATTGCCACTGCCGGGGTCGGTGTTGCTTACGTCCGGCGACAGGCCGTCACCCTTTAGATGCAGCACTGCACGATGATGGGTTGCCGCGTACAGCGAGCCTGTGATGCCGTGGCCCAGGTCGAGATCGCGCAGTGAGTTCGCCAGGGTTTCGGTATCGCTTTGGATACGCCCGGCGCGCCGATCCTTGATCGCCAACTGCCCGCTCTGATCCATCAGGGTGGCGAAATTGCACCGTAAGATGACCTCACCGGGCTTGAGAGCCAGGCCGACACCTGCCCCCTCAACCGGGCCCCGCGCCAGTCGGGTTGCATCCCGGACGGACAGGCCCATGAGCACACCGGTACCGGTGTGGGTACCCACCGGAACGCCGGGGTAGAGCGGGTCGACCATGCCGCAGACGCCGCCGCCGGCCAATCGATCCAGTACCGGCGTGTCCGCCGCTTCCAGCGGTGTCATGCCGTTGAGTGACGGACAACATCGGTCGCCCATGCCGTCGAGCACCACCATCATGCCTTTCCGGATCAATTCCATTCTGACCTCATTTGCCGCTTCGGTGTGGTTTTCTCAGCTTGCTTCAGCCGCGGGAAAGACATTGTTCAGGGACGGCTTGAGTACGGCGGACACCTTGTCGACCACCAGGCGCAGAACTTCCGACAGCGTCTCTTCCCTGTCCTGATTCACCACGATTGGAACCTTGGCCTTGTCCGCTTCGGCCAGCAGATAGGATTGAAGGTGCCAGATGGAGTCGAAGTTCTTCAGGTAGCGCTCTGCACGCCTATGGGGAATGGCGCCGCCCCGGCCCTGGATGCGCTTGCGAAGCAAATCCTGTTTGAGAATGCCCAGCATCACCGGCACCACGATGATGTCGTCGTCCTTGGGCAGGCGGTCGATGAGTATCGGGTCGATGTGCACGCCCTCCAGAACCAGGGATACGCGCTCACGAATCGCACGATTCATCACGGCGCCACAGGGTACACTCAGCAGATCGGCCTGATTGCGGAAGCCGGCGGCCACCCGCCCTTCCTGATCCTCGAGCCAATCGCCTTTCGGAAGCACGCGCCATGCGTCAAACGAAGATCGATGCAGAATCGGCATCAGTTGTTCCGGCATCATCACCCGCATCACCTCCCGCAGCATGTCGGTCGACTGGGTGCGAAAGATGTCCAGACGTGCCGCCAGGGCCGTCGCGATGGTGCTTTTTCCGGTGCCGGGTGCCCCACCTACAAGCAGGACCAGCGGGGTCCCGCTGTTGCTGAATTTGCGCCAAGACAGGTAGCGCTCCGCGGCCCAGTTTCCCACATCCCGTTGCAGGCAGCGGTAGGTGAATCGACCCAGATAGGACGACTGGATCACCTCCCGTCGTCGGTGGACGAAGTGTCGGTAGATCTTCTGGGTGAGTTCGCTGGCCTGACGCTCAGTGACACCGCAGGACTCCAGGGTTTTGCGATGAGCTTCGAACGAAAAAGACGTCTCCTGCCCCTGGCTGTGCCGGACAGTGATGATTTCGTCGGGTTCGGCGTAGGCGAGATAACGCACCGCCATGCGCTCGCTCATCTTTTTGCGCAGGCGGTCGGCGACCAGATCCCGGAGGGCGGTGCTTTCGATTTTCGATGTGTGGCTCAGATGCTCTCGAATATCCGACGCGAACTGGAAGGCCTCGTCGAACTTGAGCCCTGCTTTCTGCAGGGAACGGGTCAAGATGCCCCTCAGAAACTGGACCTCGGTGCCTTCGTTTGAATTGATGACCAGTAATTTTGCCATGACAGCGTTCCGGGTGCCGTGAAACTCGCTCTGCTTAGAGTAAACCAACTGGCACGGCTCGGGCAGGGCAGGCGCGACAAATTGTTACATTTCCGTGCCGCTCTAGTACTCCGTCCACCTGATAATGACGGATGCAGAGCGATTCAGATGATTCAAGCCAAGGCGCAGTCCACAGGCAATGGCCATCGCCCTTGTCAAGGACGGCAACGCCGGATTGGATCAT
>JAHEDQ010000012.1 GCA_024641125.1 Candidatus Competibacteraceae bacterium
TAAACTATCTGCCGATTCATAGACGCCTCCTGTTCTCTCTGATGCTCTCAACCTCACAAGATCTCCATCTGCGATGGTAGCCCTCGAGGTAGGAGGGGGGCGTCTATATCTTCTATACTCTCGGGCCCATGGCCATTGGCCATGGCAAATCCATGATCACCGCCCAGTTCGTTGCCGTTTTGGGCCAGCTCCGCGAGGTCGGACATGCTGATTGATGTCGACACCGAATCGCCGAGGGGCCCCGGAGCGAAGCTGCACAAGCTCGCGGAAGCGATCGAGCGCCTCTGCCATCGCGGCGCGGTGCGCCCGTTGACGAAAATTCTGGGCAAAGCGCACCCGGCCGACCTCGCGGCCCTTTTGGGCACCATGCCTGAGAACTATGTCGCGCAAGTGTTCGAGGCGATTCCCGATAAGCACGCCGCCGCGGAAGTACTCGTTCAGGTCAACAATCGGGTCCAGAGAGTAATCCTTTCCGAAACGCCCGAACCCCAGCTGATTAAAGTCCTCGAAGAGCTTCCGCCCGATGAGCTTACCGGGCTGATTAGAGAAATCGATCCCGAGCTGGCCGGGTGTTTGATGTCTGCGCTCGAGAACTCGAGCAAGCTGGAAGTCGTCGAGTTACTGAAGTTTGCCCCGGATACCGCCGGCGGCATCATGACAACGGATTTCTTTGCGCTGGCAGAAGACACCTCCGTCGAAGAGGCAATCCTCGCGGTCCGCAGCCACGAGGATGTCGAGATGATTTTCTACCTGTACGTCACGGGCTCCGAGGGTCGCCTGCTGGGCGTTATCTCTTTGCGCCAGCTGCTGCTATCAGGGCCGGAACAGCGCCTGCGGGAGGTCATGAATCGGCGCATTATCACAGTGAGCACCGACACGCCGCAGGAAGAGGTTGCTCAGCTCGTTGACAAGTACCGTCTACTGGCGATTCCGGTGACGGACCAGGGGGGGCGCCTGGTCGGCATGATAACGGTCGATGACGTGATCGAGGTGCTGGAAACCGAGACGACCCAAGACATGCTGCGCATGGCGGGTACGGACAAGTCAGAGATCCTGACCCAGTCTGTGTTCCGCATTGCCGGCATCCGATTGCCCTGGCTGCTCGCCGCATTCTTCGGTGGTCTCGCGGCGACGGGTGTTATTCGCTATTTCGAGGGCGCCCTCGTGCAGGTGATTGCGCTCGGCGCTTTCCTGCCCGTCATCATGGGCATGGCTGGAAACGTAGGCGTGCAGTCTGCAACCGTGACGGTCCGTGGCCTTGCCACAGGAACGCTTGAATTTCGCGACCTCTCGAGAGCCCTTTATAAGGAACTGCGTGTTGGGTTACTGCTTGGTATTTTCTACGGAATCATTCTGGCGGCCTACGGCTGGATCGTCTTCGACAGCACGAACCTGGCCAAGGTGGTGGGTTTGACCATTCTTACGAATATGACCGGGGCGGCCGTGCTCGCCATTTTTCTGCCAATGCTGTTCCATCGGATCGGCGTCGATCCTGCCATTGCAACTGGCCCGTTCGTTACGACAGCGATCGACGTTTTCGGCGTACTCAATTATTTCGTGATCGCCACGATCATAATGGACCTGCCGATCCCATGGGGATGGGGTTAGCCGAAGCTGGAGCCGCTTCCACACACGATAAAAACGACAACCAGGTTGACTGGCAGCGGTACGGTTTCGATCCTTGCGAGAGGGGTGGGTCTCGCGGCGATCCGCAACAGCGGTCCGAAGTTTATCGAGATGGTTTGAATGACCATGCCTGATGTGAAATCCCCTGCCGCTGCGTCTCCCAGGGCACGGATCCTGGAGCCGGGAAAGAACTGCTGGCGAATCGAGATCGCATCGCGTTGTACCGTGCTGGTTGATGCGGCTGACTATTTCGCCGCGTTCGCAAAGGCCTGTCGCGCCGCCAGGCGTCAGATTTTGATTCTGGGGTGGGATTTTGATCGCCGCGAACGGCTGCACCGTGACGAGCAGGCGCATGATCTGCCCGACGAGTTGGGCGCCTTTCTGGCCGGACTGCTCAAGCAGACGCCTGACCTCAAAATCTATCTGCTGTCCTGGGACTTCAACCTGATCTATGCGGCCGAGCGCGAATTCCTGCCGGCGCTAAGGCTGCGCATTCAGGTCCCTCGCAGGTTTCATTTCCGGCTGGACGGAGTGCATCCCAAGGGAGCCTCGCACCATCAGAAGGTCGTGGTCGTCGATGACCGCGTGGCCTTCGTCGGCGGTATCGATCTGAGCCGCTGGCGTTGGGATACTTCGGAGCATCGACCCAACGATCCGCGCCGGGTCGACCCGAACGGTAAGCCCCATCCGCCATTTCACGACATGATGATGCTGGTCGAGGGTGACGTGGCGGTGGCCCTGGGTGAGCTGGCGCGTCAGCGTTGGCGGCGGGCCCGTGGCTGGAACATAAAACCGCCACCGCGGCAGGACGTATCTCCGTGGCCAGAAGGATTCGACAGCGTTTTGACGGACGTGTCGGTCGCAATCGCGCGCACCGAACCGGTGTTTGGCCAGCGCGAGGCGGTTTCCGAGGTGAAGTCTCTGTACCTTGACGCGATTGCCGCGGCCCAGGCGTCTATCTATATAGAGAACCAGTACTTCACCGCCCGGTCTTTGGCAGACGCCCTGGCCGAGCGTCTCGGCGAAGCGGACGGGCCGGAAGTGGTCATTGTGCTGCCGGCCAAGACCGGCGGCTGGCTCGAACAGGTCACCATGGATGTGGTTCGTGGCCGTCTTCTGGATCGACTGGAGGCCGCCGACACACACGATCGCCTTCGCGTTTATTATCCCCACCAGCCGGGGCTGGGCGATGACTGCATAAGCGTGCACGCTAAGCTGCTGATCGTGGATCACCGGCTGCTTCGCATCGGCTCGTCGAACACAAGCAATCGCTCGATGGGTTTGGATACGGAGTGTGATCTCGCGATCGAAGCGGAAGATTCAGGTGACGACGTGGCCAAATATATCGGGACCCTCCGCTCGCGCCTGCTTGCCGAACACCTGGATTGCAAGCCGAGCGATGTCGACCAAGCGATCACCGAATCGGGGAGCGTGGTTCGCGGCATCGAAAGCTTGCGCGACGATGGCCGCAGCCTGCGCGCGCTGGACTGGAAGGTGGCTCCCGAGGTCGACGAAATGGTGCCGGATGCGGGTTTGGTCGACCCGCCCGAGCCGTTCAGCGCCGATTACTTTGTCGAGGAATACGTTCCGGAATCGGGCAAGTCGGGTGGCCGACGCCGCCTTTTGCTGTTCCTGGTTCTGATTCTGGTTCTGCTTGGACTGGCCGCGGCGTGGCGTTGGACCCCGCTGCACAGTCTGCTGACGCCAGAGCGGATCGGTGAATACCTTGCCTCCATTTCGTCCCATGAAGGACGGGCCGTCATTGCGATCAGCGGTTTTATCGTGGCCAGCCTGGCGATGGTGCCAGTGACCCTGCTCGCAGTCATTTGTGGTGTGGTTTTCGACGGCTGGCAGGCGTTTCTGTACGTTCTTGCGGGCGCTATGGGCGCTTCTGCCATCGGATTCCTGGGTGGCCGCCTCCTCGGCAAGGCAAGCATCGAGCGCGTCAGCGGTTCGCGCATAGAGCAGTTAAGCAAGCGTCTGGCCAAGCGTGGCACCGTCGCCGTCGCGATACTGCGGCTGGTCCCGGTTGCGCCGTTCACGGTTTTTAATCTGGTCGCTGGCAGTTCCCATCTTGGCGCGCGGCAGTTTCTGGTCGGGTCTTTGATCGGTCTGGCGCCAGGACTGGGTGCGATCACTTTGTTCTCCAATTCTCTGTGGTCAGCGCTTAAGTCACCGTCTTTGGCCAATGTGGCAATTGCGATCGCCGTCGCCGCAATACTGCTTGTGCTTGCCTGGTTGGCCAAACGTTGGCTCCGAACGAGCTGAGCCCGGCATATGGTGCGGGTGGCGACCTACAATGCGCACGACTGTGTTGGCCGGGACGGAGCGTACTCTCCCGGTCGCATCGGGCGCGTGGTGTTGTCGATCGAGGCCGATGTCGTTGCGCTGCAGGAGATTACGCTCGATCACGCGGGTGACGTACTCGCCCAGTTGGAAGCCGCCACCGGAATGAAGGCCATCGACGGCACGGTGGTCGATCGAGGTGTAGGTCGTTACGGCAACGTCCTGCTTTCGCGCCGGCCCGTTGTCAGACAAGCCGTGCATGATCTTTCGTACACGGGCCGCGAACCCCGCGGTCTTGTCGAGGCCGTGCTTGACTTCGATGATCTGGAATGCCGGGTCATGGCAACCCATCTGGGGCTCGCGTCACCAGAGCGCCATGAGCAACTTGCAAGGATAGCGGCTTTGCTTCGCGGTTCGTCGGGGCCGGCGATTTTGATGGGCGATTTCAATGTATGGGCCGGTACGACAGCGTTCAAGCCTTTGCGCGACGCGGGCTTCGTCGCTTCGGCCGGCCGCAGCTACCCGACCTGGTTTGTGCCTTTGTTGCCACTCGATCGAATTCTGACTCGCAGCCCCGTCGCCGTGCTCAGGTGTTGGCGGCACCAGACGCCATTGACCAGGCGGGCCTCTGATCATTTTCCCATCGTCGCCGATGTGCGGATCGGTGATCCAGCTACGGCAGCGGGGCGCGCATAGACTTGTTGCGCGTTGGGTTGGGCATCTGGGCCTCTCTGGTCGGGCCGGTTTGGTGGCCGCCCCGCTGGCCATCCCGCTCCAGCGTGGTAATTTGGCGCGAGCGAGGAATGGGAGGTAGACCATGGATATTCTGATGCTGGGAGCCGGGGGGGTTGGCGGTTACCTGGCGGCTAAGCTCGTTCCAGCGGGCCATTCGGTGTCGATCCTGGCGAGAGGTGCGCATCTCGAGGCGATCCGCGATAGTGGTCTGAGGTTTGTCGAGGGTGAGACCGAAACAATTGTGCATCCCGAGGCGGCGAGCGATCGTCTCAGCGATCTTCCGTCGGCGGACCTCGCGGTGTTTGCGGTCAAGGGACATGATCTGCCTGAGCTGATCGATATGTATCGTCCCCATGCGGGTGCGCAGACACTGATGCTGCCCTTTCAGAACGGCGTCGACGCCCCTGATCTCCTGGCGGCGGCGTTCGGCGAGGGCAACACACTCATCGGCGTGGCGCGGATTTTCTCCAACATCACGGCGCCCGGAGTCGTGACCCAGTATGGCGGAACAAGCAGCTTCACGATGGGTGATTTCAGCGGCAATCAGGCTTCGCCCAGAGTGCGCAATGTCATCCAGGTGTTCCGCGATGTCGGGATAAAGGTGCCGGAGTGCGCCGACGTCACGGTCGACCTGTGGCAGAAATTTCTGCTGTTCAACGCTGTGAGCGGGGCGACCGCCGGCGCGCGGTGCCGGTTCCGAGAGATCCGGCAGAAGCCCGAGTTGTTGGATTTCTTTCACGGATTGGTTGCAGAGGCTGACGCGGTCGGACGTGCGCGCGGCGTACCGTTGCCGTCTGACGCGGTGGAGAAGACCATCGGTTTCTGGTCCCGCCTCCCGGATGACGCCCGATCTTCGACTGCACATGATCTGGAGTTGGGAAAACCGCTGGAAGTGGACCGGATCTGCGGCGCGGTAGCCCGCATGGGACGGGAGCTGGGTGTGCCGACCCCGAACAGCTCGGCGGTGGCGGCCCTTCTTTCCCCCTGGCGCGCGGGCTGCTTGGCCCCTGCGCCGCGTCAGGGTGACTCGGCGAACCGGTAGAAGCGCCGGTTGACGTGCTTGGTGACGTCTTCCACGTCGGAGTTGTTCCATTCGAGCCCGAGTTCCGTCTCCCAGCGAATCACCCATGTGCGCAACTCGTCCAGCGTCTCGGCCTTGCGCGTCTCGCGAAAGTGCACAGCTTCGCCGTGGCATTCGCTGCAGTGGTTCTCATAGAGCATCTCGCCGCGCTGTGGATCGGCGGCGGCGGTGATTGTCCAGCCGAGCAGCAGCAGTGGGAGGGTCGTGCAGAATATCTTCTTGTTCATGCGGCAAGGCTACTTTGCCGGTCGGGATCATGTCCACCACCAGCATCGCGGTATACGCTCAGGGGATTCGTTGCTCGATCCGGACGCGGACATGGACGCGAGCGGGAAATCCAACCGATAACGGCGTCGCGAAGCGCGCGTGGGCACTTCGATGGGTGCGCACCCGGTCAAATAGTCCTGCCTTCGTCCCCTTTGGATCTCGCCCATCTGCTGCTCCTCCTGCGCACCTCGATGAGCCAGAATGACACCGTCATGTAAACTGCTCAACGTGTTCCGTGAGCGTATGAATCAAGTGCTTCCCCACATGAAGAACACCCAGCGGACCCGGCTCTTAGTCCTGCGTTTAGCGGCGCTGCTTGTCCCCTCCGTATTGCTCACGGCCCCTCGGGCCCGGGAGCATTCCGATCCATCCGACCGCGAAGAACGGAACTTGCGACCTGTGATCGGTGCGTTCAACCAGAATACCGACACGATCACGGATTCGAGCACCATCGATCCCGCAGTCGCGAAGTCGCTCTGGGCAAACAGTCATCCGATCCCGGCAAGCCATGCGAACTGGATCGGACAAGCGGGGGGACGCATGCCGTCGATCCGGCTGGACCAGCCGGAAAAATACGACCAGAAGGTACAGGTCTTCTACCGGACGAACGAGGTGTACTGTGGCCCCAGTGAGGTGACACGATGAGCCAGTCCCTGGATTCGGAATCCACCATCGGCGACTTTGCGGGACAATCACCCGCCGAAAAATCCGGGCTGGAACAACTGCAATCGATGCTGAATGGCCAGGCACCGCCGCCGGCCATGGCCGGGACCTTGGGTTTCTCGCTGTCCCACTGTGAATACGGATCGGCTGTTTTCACCTGTGAGCCCCACGAGCGCCATCTCAACCCACTGGGTACGGTGCACGGCGGATTGGCTGCGACCCTGCTCGATTCCTGTATGGGTTGCGCGGTACATACCACCCTGAAACCTGGAGAGGGCTACACCACGATCGATCTGAACGTGAAGTACCTGCGCCCGATCCTGCCGACCACCGGGCAACTCCGAGCCGAGGGCCGGATCGTTCACCGAGGGCGCCGCATGGCTACGGCGGAAGGGAAACTGTTGGGCCCGGACGGGAAAGTCTACGCCCACGGCGGAACGACTTGCATGATATTCCCCGCCTGATCCGCCGGTGGCCTGTCCTCTCGCGGGTCGTCTATGCCAAAAACTCCGCCCACAGCGGATAGTGATCGGATACCCGGTACGAGATGGCGGTCTTGGACAGCTCCGTGTTCGTATACACGTGGGGTAAAAAGTCTACGAACCCGCCGGATTGGTAGCTCATCGAAAGCCCGCCGGCAACCCCGGACTCATCGAACCATGCGATCTGGTCGTAGTACTTGTCGGTGGTCGGTTGGTCTGGGTCCGCGAAGATGGACCTCGGAACCCGCTCGAGGTCCTCTGGGACGGTTAGGCCGGTCGAGGTGAACGCCTGCCAGAGCGGATCATGCTGGCGGTCGATGTTGAAGTCCCCAAGCGCAATCAGATCCTGAGACCAGGTGTTGGTGCGATCGGCCCACTCGCGCATCCAGCGCGCGATCCCGCGCAATTCCGCAACCCGATCTGCAGATGCGTTTCCGTAATTTACATGCAGCGTCACCAGGATGAATGTGTGTCTGCCCGAGCGAAAGCTCACGGCGTAGGGCGTGCGGGCGAACTGACTGCGGAGGGCGTCGGCGCCAAATTCCTTCAACCATTCCTCTGGGACCACCAACTCGCAGGCGAGCCCCGACGGTTCTACCCGCCGACGATCGTATAGGAAGGCCATCCGCTCACTGTTGCCGGCCGCGCCGGCGCTCACATCAGTCATTAGAAACGCCCAGTCTGGTCCCAGCCATTTGATGAGATCGCGCAGCGCACGCAGATCGCCCTTGACCTCTTGCAGCGCGACAACGTCGAAACGTCGGATGATTTCTCCTATGGCCAGCAGGCCCCTGAGATCCCGCTTGGGTGAATCAGTCTCGCCGGCGGTCCATTCTCGAGTAAGGGATGCGAAACCGCGAACGTTCCATGTCGCAATGAGCAGGTTCTCGTCCAGACGCTTCGATGGGACAACATTTCCGAGATACTGACGCAGGGAGTCGATGTCCCCCCGGACCGCAGCCGGTGGTGTGTCATGGAGTTGCGGCATTTGGCCCTCTTTGTCCAGGCTGCGCGGAAGTGTATCGATTCTTGCGGTCGGCCCGCTAACTTCAACAGTAGCAGTTCGTTTCGAGCATGGCGCAGGGGTTAGGGCCTGTTAACACTATGCAGATGCGCTGGGCGTCCGCATGATGTTAACAGGCCCTAGTCTGTCCTCGCGGCGCCCAAGGTCGAACCCGGACGCGTTCGCACCAACTTGGGTGACGCGGGGGCGCCGCCGCAAGGACGAAGGACGAGACCCGGATCGTGTGCGCCAGTGAGGAGGTTGCGACAGGGCGACCGGGGCGCTGAATCAGTTCAACGACCGCCAACGCCGTTGAATGGCCTCGTAACGCCCGTCCAGGTGGACTGCAGAGAATGCGTCCTTGAATTGCTGGACCAGGCCTTGGTCGGTGTCCTTGTTGAACACGGCGTAGAGCGGTCCCGAGATGTCGGCGTTGAAGTACACCTTTTCCACCGAGCCGGGATCGAATCCCAGCTTTTTCATTCTGTAGATCAAATTCGCCTCGTAGTCCTCGATCAAATCGACCCGTCCGTTCATAAGCTTTCGGATGTTCGCGTCGGATTCCGACACCTTCTGCAATTGATCGAAGCCCTGTTGCTCGAGATATTTCTGCCCGGCCCAGTCCCTGACGACGCCAATCGAATACTGTCTCAGGTCAGCGAGCCGCCCCGCTTGGATATCGGACCGGCTATTCAATCGGAAAAGGTAGGATTTCACTTCGCACACGACGCCAACCCAATGGAAGATGGGTTCCCGTTCCGGGGTTCTCACCACCGAAAACAGCATCGTTGCCGGCGTAGTGCTTGCCAGCTTGAAGGCGCGCGCCCAGGGCAGCACGTCGATATTCATATCGAGATTCAGCTCTGACAATACCTCTCTCACGACTTCCGTCGACATACCCTCGACCTCACCGCTCTCCGCCGTGAAGTCGTAAGGCGGGAACTCTTCCGTAACCACCCGAATACCGTCCGCCATCGACGTACACATGGAGAGGAACGAAATCAGCGACAGGATGGCGATTCGATAAACGATTCCGGACCAGCGCCCGGGAGACCGTCTACCGGGTAATGTCGGTGGGTGACCACACCCCGTTGTTTGCCCGGCCATCGGCGCCGACGCTGGGTTTATCACAGGCGAGATCTCCTCGAAGCTTCCTGGTCTGTGGAAGCCTCGCCTTCGTCCCTCTTGGATAACATCGCCAGCGCGTCCCGCAGGATGCGTGCGGCACGGTCCCGGTCAGCATGGTCCATGGCGTCAACATCCAGCTCGATGAGAACGTTGGGGTGGGATTCGCGGAATCGCCGTCGTTTCTGGCCCAGGCGCTCAAAGGAGTCTTCGACCTGGTAGGTGGTCACGGGGTAGGCGATGCCCCGCACATCGATCTGACCGTGCTCGTGACACAGGATCTCGTGCCGCACATGGGCATAGGTCTCGTAGGAAATGAGGATCTCGCCCGGTGTTGCCATTGATTCAAGCCGGGATGCCGTGTTGGCGGCACCACCGATGATCGTATAGTCCATCCGGTCCTCGCTGCCGAAGTTGCCCACCGTGCAAAAGCCGGTATGGATACCCATCCGCACCTGAAGCGGGCGCTCGAATCCCGACTCCCGCCAGTCGTCTGCGAGCGAAGTCATGCGCTCCCTCATCTCGATGGCCATCCTGACGCAGGCCAGGGCATCCTCGTTTACCCCTTTCGATGTTGGGTCGCCGAAAAAGATCATGATGCCATCGCCCATGTACTTATCGATCGTCGCGCCATACTTCAGCGCGATCTTGGACATCTCGGTAAGGTAGTGGTTGACGATCTCGGTCAAGGCTTCGGATTCGAGCCGGTCAGCCGCCTCGGTGAAGCCAGAAATGTCGGAGAAGAACACCGTCAGCTTCTTGCGGGAGCTGGCGATCTTGACCTCATTGCCACTGCTGAACACGGCGTCGTAGATCTGCGGCGGCAGGAACTTGGCAAGCTGGTTGGACAGTTGCTCAAGCTGCTTGGTCTTGCCCGCAAGCTCCCGGGTTCTTTGCTCGACCCGGCGCTCGAGCTGATCCCGCGCCTCTCGCAGTTCCTCCTCGTAAGCTGCCTGACGCGTCTGCATTTCGTTGAACGAGGCGATCACTTCTCCGATCTCGTCCCGGCTATCCCAGGCCACTGGCAAGCGCTTGCCCGACAGGCGTGAGCTGTTGATGGACTTCAACAAGCGCTCCAGCGGCAAGCCAATGGTCTGCCGGTTACCGATCAGCGCGATCACCACCAGAGACAACAGCAGCAAGGCGGCCAGGCCGCTTGCGATGATCAGACGTGTCCTGAACTCCGCCTGAATCCGGTAATCCGAAAGCGCAAGCGCCAACCGACCGATTCGTGTCTGCTCGCCACGGTGGGTGTGGAAAATATCGCTGACGGCGTGGAATTGTGCGCTGTCGATCGCGTCGGTCTTTCCCACAGACATGATCGCGGTATCCGACTCATCATAGACGACGGCGCCCAGTACATCAGGGTCGGTCGCGAGCGCCGCCAGTATGAGCTCGATCTGCTCGTCCGCGACGTTCCACATGGATTCGGACAACACGGCGCTGTGGATTGCCACCAGCGCATTGAGCTTGGCGCGGACCTGCTGTGTCGCTTCCCGGTGCGCGATCAGTTCGGATACGGCGAAGACAGCTGCGGTGCTCAGTACGAACAGCGGGATCACCAGGACCAGAAACTTGGTCCGCAACGACCAGTATGCGAAGTGTCTGAACAACCCGCGCCGGGCCGCCGTCGCCGGTTCTGCCGCTACCGCTTCCGCCGCCTCATGATCCGCCATAGGTGGTCCGTTAGGCCGTCACTGCTGCAGCTCGGTCAATTCGTCCATGTACTCGCTGATCGTCCGCTCGATATCTACCGACTTCAGCCCCGCGTTGAAATCCTGTTTCAAGCTCACACCATCGGCATCGTCCCGGAAGCAAAGATAGAAACGGGCGTCGCTTAGCAGATGCTCGTCGAACTGCAGCAAGCCCTTGCCCTCCTTCAGCGAGCCGTCCGTTGCCACCAGATACCTGAACACATGCTGGTCGATGACCGCCACATCGATTCGCCGGCGTAACAGCTTTTTGAGGTTCTCGGTGTCGTTGTCCGACGGTATCGCTCGGATCCAGCCAATCCCCACCTTCTTATCGAACTCGTCGGTATTTGTGTAGCCGAATACCGTCCCGATCTTGACCGCCTGCTCTCCAAGGTCATCCAGGGTTTGCCATTCGATCGGCGCGTCGATGCGTTCGGCAAAACCGAGCGGGCTGCTGCCGATCGCGTCCGATGCGATGAAGTTCTCGCGATGGCGGCAATGGTAGCCGGGATAGTAGGCAATGACGCCATCCACGCCCTTGCGCGCCATGTCCACCGTCTCGGCCCAGGGGTTAAACGACAGGCGCACATCGTAGCCCTGGTTGGCAAAGGCTTGGATGATGATCTTGCTTGTAGCGCCAAAATCCGCCAGTTGGCTGGAAGCGAACGGAGGCCATTCCAGGGTGGAGAGAACCACTTCCCGATCGGCTGCGACGGATTTGCCAGAAGCGACGAACAAGGCGAGCATGCCAATCAGAACGTGGCCAGGGCGAAAACATCGCCGTCCGATCGAGGGCAGATGGGTGCAGCGGAATTGCTGTTTGCGTGCCTCAGTCACGGCCAACCATCCCTTACGTTTGGTGCGTGTATAAAGGATACCGCTCGACGGGAGCCATCGCCACGGGCGCGGGCGCAGGGCTGCCCTCGGTTATAATTCCCCCTTGCGTTATATTCCATATAGTAAGTGCTGTAATTCCCGTTTGATATATAATCTGTATGCACCATCGCTGAATACAGGTGGCCATCAGCTCGGGAGCGGATTGCCACCGGTTGGCGTCGCACGACGCCGAAGCATGCCGAAGAGAAGGCCGCGATTTGTCGGCGCGAGCGGACTCGCCCGATTGGCGAAAAACCATGCCAGAACTCAACGAACTGGTGGATCAGCTTCAGGGGAGTCGGTTTTTCCGTACAGCCCCCAAGGCGGTTATCCACGAACTGGCGGCTTCGGTGACCCGGATGAATGCCAAGGCGGGCACGCCGCTGCTCAGCAAGGGCGACTTCGGAACCACCATGTACGTCATTGTCGACGGCCGAGTCCGCGTGCACGAAGACGCCCTCCTGCTTCGCTACCTGACCCGCGGCGATACGTTCGGCGAAATCGGAGCGCTGACACGCAACACTACCCGCACCGCCTCCGTGACAGTGGAGGACGACAGCATCCTGCTGAAGCTCGATCGAGAGGCCATCTACCGAATCCTGAGCGTGCACCCCGAGGCGGCCGGGCCGATCATTGAAGCCATGTGCGACAAAGCCAGCGGGATTGTCGAGGACGTCACCCAGCGCGCCATCAAGGCCAGTGTGTTCGAGCGGGAAATGGAGATCGGTCAGCGCATACAACGCGATTTCCTGCCCCGTAGCCCGCCTGAGATTCCGGGCTGGCGTCTGGGGGCGTACCTCAAGGCCGCCCGTGAGGTCGGTGGTGACTTCTACGACTTTTTCCAGGTCGGTGATCGGGGCCTGCTGGGTATCGTCATCGGCGACGTGTGCGACAAGGGAGTGGGCGCGGCGCTCTTCATGACGCTGTTTCGCAGCCTCATCCGCTGCACTGCGCTGGCGGACGAGTTCATGGGTTCGGATCGAGGCGGACCCGAACGATCGGCTCTGTGGCCCGATCCGGCCAGCGACGCGGGCGCCTATCTGCGTAACAGCATCTCGGTGACCAACAACTACGTCGCGACGACCCACGATCACATGAGCATGTTCGCGTCGCTGTTCTTCGGTCTGCTGGAACCGGCGACCGGTGTCCTGCACTACATCAACGCCGGGCACGAGGCGCCGGTCATAGTGGGCAACGCCGGGGTACGCGCCCGCCTGGAGCCGACCGGACCGGTTATCGGCCTGTTCCCGGGGCTGCGGCACGAAGTGAAGACCATCACCTTGGCAGCCGGAGAGCGACTCGTCGCCTATACCGATGGTGTTGCCGAGGCCAAGAATCCCAAGGGGAAGCAGTTCGAAGAATCGCGTCTGTTGCAACTGCTGCAAGTGGATATCGGCCACGCCGAATCGGTGATCACGACGATTCGCGAGGCGGTGGAAACCTTTGCCGATGGATGTCCCCAGTTCGACGATATGACGCTGCTCTCCATCGAGCGGGTATCGGACGCCAGCGAGACAGTTTCAGACCCTGCGCGCCAGCGCACAACCACAACCAGGGAGGACTCACCATGAGTTCCACACTTCGCATAGCAGTCATGCAGGAGCAGGGAACCGCACCGGTTACCGTATTCCAGCTCAACGGCTCGCTCGACGCCAGCACCAAGGACACGTTGGAGAGCAAGGCGGAAGAGGCGATCGGCTCTGGCGCAAACAATCTACTGTTCGATTTGAGTGGCGTGGACTACATGGGCAGCGCCGGCTTGCGAGCATTCCATGCTATCTCGAAGCGTATAGCCGTGGCGGAAACGGGGCCGGGCAAACTCAAGCTGGTCAACCCGTCCGATCCGGTCAGCCGCGTATTGAAGACGCTGGGCTTCGATGCCTTTTTCGAAGTCCACAAGGATCTCGATTCGGCCCTGAAATCGTTCTGATTCTCGATCACGCATGGCAGGAATAGAAGAGGGGACGGTGGTGCGGGTACTCACGGTGCCCGCCGAACTGCAGGCACTGGCGTCCGTTCGCCACTTCGTCGGCGAGGCCGTGCGCGCATGCGGCGGGTCGGACGAGGTCGCGGCGGACCTGCTGATCGCCGTAGACGAGGCCGTCACGAATATCGTCAGTCATGGCTACCGGGCGGACACCGGCGAGATCGAAATCGAAGCTGGGCCTGCGCCTGGCGGACTTGCGATCCGGGTCAGGGACAGCGCGCCGCGTTTCGACCTGGACTCGGTCCCGAGCGCCGATCTCCAGATCTCGCCGCTGGACCGCGCCGATGCTGGCGGCTTTGGCGTTGAACTGATCCGCCGTTTGGTCGACGAGGTGCGATATGAGGTGCGCACGGATGGCCGGAACGAACTGACCCTGCTGCGCCGGCTCGAGCCGGCGGCCAGAGCCGGCCAAGCAACCTCCTGAACCGATCCGCGCCGTCGAGATCAAGTGCAAGCGTCTCCGGGCGCCCGGGTTCCATCATGATGACCTGTACCAAATACCTGCCCATCTGATCGCGACCGATTTTCCCTAGACGCCCTCTGACCTATGTGCGTCAGGTGAAAAAGCGTTGACGGCGCCACACAGCGATCGTCCAGCCCGCGTGTTTCACGAACTCGGCCCCGACAGTGCTGGCGCTCGCCAAGCATCCCTGGGCAGATGTGGACCAAGTGTCCCGGTTCCTCAGCCTGGCTGTGTCAGGGCTATACTGCATGAGGGCCCGGCCGCTCGACTCGGGCCGGTTCGGGGCGCGATGCGCCGCCGATTGATCAACATCACCCGGGAAGCACGGGTGATCTGAGGCCCAGATTTCCGCCTATGACTTTGTCCCGCTTGATGGTTCGCCTCAGCTATGGGCTCGCGGATTCGCCAAGGTATGCCCGCGCGAAGAAGCTCACCTACACTCTGCTGGAGGATCCGGACTCCCGCATTCGCCCCTACTTCGACCTCTTCATGATCGCGCTGGTGCTATCCAGCGTCAGCGTGCTGGTTTATGAGACTTACGAGAATCTGGGCGCTTTCGGCTATTTGTTCGAGTCGATGGTGGTGACGCTCTTCATCATCGAGTACCTCATGCGCTTCTGGATATGCAGCGATGCTCATCGCATCGTCATCGCACACTTCGAACGGGCCCAGTTCGTCAACGAGGAATTCCGGGCCTGGCCGGCGCTACGCGAGATACTGGCGTCCAAGTGGGCCTATGTCCGCTCTCCCCTGGCCATCATCGATCTGCTGGCGATCATTCCCTCTTATCGACCGCTGCGGATGCTGCGTCTGTTTCTACTGTTTCGACTGTTCAAGCTGTTCCGCTACTCGAGCAGCTTCTCGGGATTTGGGCAGGTACTCAAGGAGAAGCGCTTCGAACTGCTGTCCCTGTCCACCTTTCTGGCCTTTATCGTTTTTGGCGCCGCATCGTCGCTGGTGATTTTTGAGGTCGACAACCCGGATAGTCGCATCAACGGAATTTTCGACGGTATTTACTGGGCACTGGTGACGGTTTCCACCGTTGGCTACGGGGATATTGTCCCGGCCTCTGCCGAGGGTCGGTTGGTTGCATTGCTGCTCATTCTGGCCGGTCTGGGTACCTTTTCCTTTTTTGCGTCCATAATCGTTTCTGGGTTTTCCGAACGGCTTCCGGACCTGCGTCGGCGGCAGGTGTATGCGGAACTGGAGCGCCGCGGCGGACACACCATACTTTGCGGCTACGGTCGTGTCGGGCAGGAGATTGCCGATTCTCTGGCCGCTGACGGGGTTCGATTCGTGGTGGTCGAACGGGACGAGGCGCAGTTCAACCTGGCCCGCCGGAACGGAGTGTTGTCGCTTCTGGGCGATGCAGACAAGGACGAGCTGCTCGACACTTTGCACATCGCCAGCGCCAGCCGCATTCTGTGTCTCACCGGCGATGACGTGACAAACGTCTACATCGTTGTCAGCGCCCGCTACCGCAACCCCGGCATCGAAATCATCGCCAGGGCCAACAGTTCGGAGAACGTGACCAAATTGCGTCGGGCGGGGGCGGATCGGGTGGTGACCCTGCACGAGAGCGTCAGCCGCCTGGCCGCACAATACGTCGGTCAGCCGGTCGCCTTTGAAGCCATCGCCGAGGTGTTGCGGCTTAGCCCGGGCGTCGGCGTCGATGCGATTCACGTGGGCAGCGATAACCGGCTTATCGGCCGCACCATCGGCGATTTACGGCTTGACGACCACAAGCTGATCCTGTTCGGCGTCCTGAGTGATCGTGAGGCCGCACCCGCCGGCGTCCGGCACAGCTATCCGATTCGATCGAAGCGGTTTCTGTTCAAGCCCGCGCCAACTTATACGCTCGAGCAGGACGACATGGTGCTGGTGTTTGGTCACCACCTGAGCGTGTCGCATTTCAAGAAGGCCGTGGCGAGATCGGGCGCTTGAGCACCGACCGTCCGGAAGTGGTCCTTTTCGGTTGTGGCGGGCTTGCGTTGGCGGTGGCCGAAACCCTCCGCGACCGAGGTGTGCAGTTTCTGTTGGTCTCCGCCGAGCCAGAGCGGGTGGAGACCGCCACATCCAAGGGTTTTGGTGCCGTGCACTTGGACTATACCGACGACGAAGCGCTGAAGTCGATCGGTGTGGGCGGCGAGGTCCGCATGATCTTCTGTCTGTTCGAGGAGACGGCCAGCAATCTTTTCCTGACACTGTCTGCGCGCGCTCTGGCGCCGGATCTGGCCATCATCACCATTTGCGATTCGCCGGCCTCCAGCAGCAAGCTCGTGGCCGCGGGCGCCAACAAGACAATAGACCCCTTTCTGCTCACCGCGCGCTGGGTCCACAACTTGATCCGCCGGCCGCTGATCGTGGAGACGCTGTATGAAGTGCTGTTCGGTGTCGCCGATCTGGAGGTCAGCGAAATCACCGTGGCGGACGGTGCGTACCTGGCCGGGAAGCGCCTTGGCGACCTGAAGCCGCGCCGCCACGACATACTGATTCTCGGTGTCATCGACAGGCAGCGGGGAGCGGAGTTGCTGCTACGCACCAACGCGCCCAGCTACGCCCTGACCGCGGGCGATGTGCTGGTGGTCATCGGTCCCCGGCGGGAAATCGAGGGTCTCAGAAACGAAAGCGACCTTGGTCCCGACACAGTCCCTGCTTCTTCAGACATCCGGTAGAAGGATTCGGGGTGCTGGCGTGCCGCTGTAAATGCGTGAGCCGGTCGAGCAGAGCCGTGGTCATCTCGGCATCGCCAAACATGCACGGCATTACTGAGAATGAGAGACTTGTCGTAATAATCACGCTGATGTGTTCGTACAACTTGGAAAGCAGCTGGAAGCGCATCGCCCCACCGGTGGCGCTGGCGCAGGAAGCGCTGCGCATCCAGCCAAAAGTTTTGCTGTAGCCGCAACCGAGCACCGTCCAGTCATATTCGTCGCGATTGTTCTGATAACGATAGCCCACGTCTGATGGATTATGGACGCCACCAGGCGGGACTGGTCCGCAACAATGCGGCCTAGTTGGCCATCGGCGTGCTCTGCTCCGGGCATTAGGCGGTGCTGGGACTACGGATAGGGCAGACCGAGGGGCCAAATTCCGGCTGCGGGTTATCGGCGAACACAAGGCCAGCCTTCATGCTGCCCCAGCGTTGCACTATTGCAACGGAGATGCTGGGAGAGTGTGTTCCGGAGGTCCCGGCAGGTGCGTGGTAGTGTGTTTATCGACGCATTGTTGCCGAGCCGGGTTAGCATCAAACGCCATGCGCCTGCTCGCGGCCTTCGACACAGGAACAAGCTCTCTTCCTGTACGGATCTACGCACGGTACCAAGGGAGTCTCTGATGTATTCCGGGCGAAGCATATTGGAGGCTGAAATGCGCAGATTCAAGGCGCAGATCGCGGGTAAAAGTTGTTCTACTGCCAAGATCTGCAACGATGAAGCTGTGCATTTGAGTCCCAAGGTGCATGTTCATGATTAGATCAGAGGCTCCCAAGGGGGCGTTATTAGGGGTATTGGCGTACCGCTGGTCCGCATCGATTAATTTGTCTGGGGCGAAACTGGGTGCCCAGGTAAACGAAACCCTGGGCGTTACCAGACTCGAAAATCAAATCGCGTCTGGCCAAGCTCAGAGGCCAACTGGGCCAATGGACAGCGAAAGCTTGCACAGAAGTTCGCACGGTTCTCCCAGCATAGCCAAGGCAGCTTTTGCTTCGGACCAAACACCGAGAATGGACCCGGGGCGATTCAGTTCGGCTCCCTGCATCGGATGTTTCAATCGGCTACTACGCGCCAGTCGAGCACCAACGACTGAATACGTTGGGTCGGAACAACGGCTCTGAGGGTTGCCTGCCGCACCGATGCATAGACTGCGATTTGCTCCCCGTCTCCCAAACCTTGGGTCAGCTCAGCGCTGAATCTTCCAAGCGGTATCGGGTCTGGGCGGTAGGGGTCGATTGGTGGGCACGGAACCTTGCATTTCCCAAATCGCATTGCCTCCGGTGGCGGAGTGACGCCAGACAATGTCGGTTGTGCCGTCCCCGTTGAAATCACCGGTGTCGCCGAGTTGCCACGCTATGGGCAATGTCGCCACCGGCCGACCTGTCGGCACGAACTCGGTCAGCTCCCAAATGACATTGCGGCCATTGACCCGATTGCGCCAAAAAAGATCGGACGTGCCGTCGCCGTTGAAATCACCCATGCCCGCTGCCTGCCAGTTGAGGTTCAACGCCGGAAAGGCCTCACCCTTGGGCACGAGGTTCGTCATCTGCCAGATGGCGTTGGCCCCACTGATCCGGTTGCGCCAAAAGATGTCGTCGGTGCCGTCGCCGTTGAAATCGCCTATGCCCGCGACCTGCCAGTTGGTGTTCAACGGAACAAGGCCTGCGCCCTTGGGCACGAGGTTCGTCATCTGCCAGATGTAGTTGGCCCCATTGATCCGGTTGCGCCACAGGATATCGTCGGTGCCGTCGCCGTCGAAATCGCCAATCCCCGCGACCTGCCAGTTGGTGACCAACGGACCAAGGCCTGCTCCCTTGGGCACGAGGTTCGTCATCTTCCAGATGTGGTTGGCCCCATTGACCCGGTTCCGCCAGAGAATATCCGAGGTGCCATCACCATCGAAATCGCCGGTGCCCGAGATCTGCCAGTTGGTGTTCAACGGAACAAGGCCTGCACCCTTGGGCACGAAGTTCGTCATTTTCCAGATCTGGTTGGTGCCATTGATCTGGTTGCGCCAGAAGATGTCGGTGGTGCCGTCACCGTCCAGGTCCGGCTTGTCCGTCGTCTCGGCGGCGGAGATGGAATCCAGCAGCACCGGTATGGTTTGCGTTTCACCCGGGGGAACCTCCACCTGAAGGCGCTTGGTCTCATAGCCCGGGGCGGCGAACTCAACTGACGCAGTTCCCGACGGGCTGGTGCTTATGCACTCGCCGTTGGAACAAAGCGCCACGCCTGCCAACGTTTGTTGTGGCGACTGCACGGACATCGTGGCAGCGGACAACTTCGCCTGGTTCAGGTTGGAAAGCACAAGCCCCTGGATAACGCCCGCCAAGTTATTGGGATCGTCGGTGTTGAATCGACGCGTATCGCTGAAGCTCCGCGCCCCGAACGCGTCCACCGCCTCCACCCGCCAGTAGTAGGTGTCGGGGCTCGACAAGCCGGCGTGCGTGTCGATTGCGGCGAAGGGGACCGTCAGTCCATCCTGGCGGTGCACTTCTTGCTGCAGACCGAAGTCGGCTCCGATTACCAGGTTGTAGGTCACCGGGTTTCCGTCTGGATCGGTGGCCTCACGCCAAACGAACAGTCCAACGGTTCGAGTGGTGGCGCCGTCATCGGGCGACACCAGATCAATACGACCCGGCAACTGATTCCCCGGCTGATTCTTGTAGACCACCGAACGCAGCGGCCGCGACAGTTCATCGCCCAGATCCCGTGCATAGTAGGCGATCTCGTAGCGTCCCGGCTCAGAGAAACGGTAGGTTTTCTCAAACTTCCTGGGATCCGTCGGGTTGTTGTTGCTGAACAGCGTTTGAACTTGCTTTTCGTTGGCGAGTTGAACCGTGCTGTCGACGTCGGATTTCAACTCCTCGGACAATGTCCTGACCTCGGCCCACACGGCGACGGTCCGTTGTGCGTCGTTGACCGTCGCCCGCAGAATCGCGTCACTTTCGTCGGCGCTGAGATACAGCGGCTTGGTCACTTCGGTTATGGCGGCCCGTACCACCGGCGCATTGGTGACGACCGGCGGGCGCACCCCCAGAAAAAGCGTTTCCGCGCGGATGCCGTCAGCGCCTGGTGTCAGAACGTTGCTGCCGCGGCCGTCACCGTTGTCGTCCAACAGAGGGTGCTGGACGGCGCCATCGGCGAACCGGCCCGAGCTGTTGACATTGGTACCGCCACGACGGGTGAAAATCTCAGTCTGAGCGGTGGCGGTCACAAAGGCTGAACGAAGCGGTTCACCGCGACCCAGTTCGCGAAACAGCCCTTCCAGAAAGAACTCGCCGACGCGAACATTGTCGTCCTCCAGCGGCCCCTTGTAGGAGACTTCTTCCGCAGCCGCGCTGGTCAGGACGATACGCCCCGGAGCGGACAGCCGCGGAATAAAGCTGCCGGAATAACAGGCGCCCAGAATGACGACCCGGGGTTTGTCCTTGGCTGCCTGCCCAAGCTTGGATTCAAGCGTATCCAGCCAGCGGTCCAGCTCGGTGGCGTTGATGGTGGCCGCGCCCAGATGGAACGTCGCTTCCCGGGAACCGTGATTGACCAACACGAGGTACACCGGCGCCGGGACATCGTTCACCTTCTCCGCAGCCCAGGTCTCGATGGCGGCACGGACTGCGGGCTTGCTCGGATCCTCGATTTGGATCCGTTTACCATTGACCCGGATATTGGCCCGGTCCCCTCCATCCTCATAGCGGAAATAGCGAATGTCACGGGGACGGAACCCCCTGTCGATCAGCGATTTGTAGATCCTGTCCGTGGTCTTGGAGTGGGAACGGCGATCATTCCGGTCGCTGCCGAGTTTGCCCTGTACCAGCACTGCATAGCCGGCGGACTGACCGACGAAAACGCTGTGCGAGGCAGACTCCGACGCCTCCAGCAGATCGGTGCGGATGAAACGCACCTTGAGGGTATATTCCCCTTCCCGGTTGAAACCGCCGACCCGGTCGAACTTGAACTGGCCGGCAGCGCTGCTCGTCCGGGTCTGTTGTTGGGACGTCGCGCCGGTGGGGTCGGAAATCTCCAGCCAGACTAAGAGATCGGACAGGTCCTGGCCGATCTCCGGCAGGCGCGTCAGCTTGCCCGCGATCTCCAGTCTGTTCCCCGGCAGCAGCGCACGTTGGGACAGTTCCAGCTTGATGCTGGTCGCGGCTCGCCCGCCCTGAATTTGCCGCTTGCTCTCGACGTTGCCGGCGCCATCGCTGGACCAGAATGACAGGTTGGTCCGTTCATCGACGGGAATGGGTCTCTGATAGCGTTCCTCGCCGACACCCTGATCAAAGAACAGGTCCTCACAGCCCGACCCCGGACCGTCGTCGCAACTGAGTTCCACCGTGACGCTGCCGCGATTCGACGTCTTGAGCGTCGCCACGGTGGTCGGAGGCGTCAGGTCGACCCGGACCGGGAACGTTCCCGGGTTCGACCAGCGGTTCCCGATCAGCTCCTGTACCGACAGCAAATGCCCCCCCTCGGGCAGTGGCTTCGGTGGCACATACGAGGTGGACGGGGTCGCCGGCTGCCGGGTCAGATCCTCACCATTCAGGGCGTATCGGAACACACCGTCGCCGACATTCGATGCCGAGGTCCACTCGGGCTGTGCGGCATTGCTAAACAAAGGTGCGCCCACGCGCGGCGCTTCCGTGGTGTCCATGCTGGTGTGGCGCGCATCGTGATACAGCATCGGCCAGGGCGGGGTTGGCTCCGACGGCGTAAGCGACCTGGGGGGCCTGCCGGCAAACGCGTAAAGCCGGTGCCCTCCGCCGTTGAGGGCGGCAAGGACATAGACGCGGCCCTCCACCCCGATCATGGGGGAGCCGAACAGATTGACGCCGTCGTCCGCGGGCGGCGTGAAGCTGTCCCCCACATAGTAATCGCGGTCCTTGGTGAGGGCGTACAAGGAATCGCCAGACGGCGCGTAAAGAATGCCACCCGCCCGATTTTGATCCTTGAATGCATTGATATCCAAACCACCGTTAGGCAGGGTCCGCCCCTGGGGAACAGGCTTGTTTGGGTGCAGTGCAATTGCCGGGGCGGTGTTCAGCCGGAAATCGCTCAGGACGAACTCCCGCGTACCAATCAGGGTGATCACCCGCGGCTGTGACACCGCGCCCGTGTCGGCATCGATCTCCGCCAGATCGGCGACGGGAAAGCCCGTCAAATCGGCGGTGCCTTGTCCAATGTTGATGGTCCATGGTTCGGCATCAAAGTCGTTAGGGAACCGGAGCTCATCGTGCAAACCCACCACCGGCGCACTCGACCGGAAATTCTGGTTTTCGATGCGCTCATCCGATTTCCACTTCAACTGCCCATCCGGCCCGACCGCTTGCAAAAACTCAGTGGGCAACAGAACGGTACCGTCAGCAGCCGTAGCCAGCTCCTTCATCGGTAGCAACGGAGGGGTGACGTAGCGCCATTTCTCGATGCCGTTTGGCGTGACCGCAAAAAGCGTCCCGAATTCATCCACCACATAGATGCTGCGATCCGGCCCAACGATGGGTGACTGGATTACCTGGCCATCGGTTTCAAAACGCCAACGCTCGTTTCCCGCGGGATCGATGGCCACAAGCCCCTCGGCATAGAAGCCGACATAGAGGGTGCCGTCAGCGCCGACCGCCGGACCGAGGCCTCCTGTGTCGGTGGTCCAAGCCAAACTGCCGTCTGACCGAATCGCGTACAGGTTACCCACTGTAGTGAAGTACACAGTACCGTCCGGACCGACACTGGGTGATGTGATCCGCCCCTGCGGGACCGGGTACGCCCACTTCGGTTTACCGTCTGGCCCGATCGCCTGCAGGGTAACCAGATCCGAGGTGGCGGCGCTGTACATTACATAGACGGTGCCGTCCGGTGCGACGGCGGGTGGCGTTTCGTGATTTGACGAGCCCGGGATATCGAATGTCCAGAGCACGTCCAAAGCCCCAAGCACCGGATTGCCCTGAGCTACACCCAGTGCAGGCCATAGGACGAACTGAGAGATCAGCAACCATGAACTGAGGGCCTTGCAGACCGCGCGGCGAGTTCCCATATATTCCCTTGATTATCGACCCACGCGTAGAGAAGGTATCCGGCGCCTTCGCGATCCAGTCGCACAAGCCAGGATTGGTTTGCGACCGTCCTTCCCAGGCTAGACGGCTTGTAACAAGTCGTCTAGCACCAATACTCACTAAACACGGAACTCCGAACACGGATCGAACGCAACGGTGGGAGCGCTTCGGACGCCTTCGGACGCAGTGTGCCCGATAGACAGCGAAACCACGCACTCTTACGATCCAACTATCCGTCTTGCCGGACCACACTCGGAATTGATGCTTCCGCCAGCTCAGTCCCAGGTGATTTCGTAACGCTCCGGAAACGTCGCCTCGCTGTACTCCATGGCACCCAGCGAGCGGGCATTCGGACGTTTGACCACCTGCCGGACGATCTCCGGAACCATGACCTCGCCTATGTAGCGCCCGAGACACTCATGCAGACCGAAGCCGAAGTGGAACATCTTATCCTTCGGGCGATCGGCGTCGAAGTCGAGCGGAGCGGCGTGAGCGGCCGAATCGAACATTGCCGACAACACCAGGGGCAGCACGACAGTGCCTGCGCGGATGGTCGTTTCGCGGCCGGTACCCCGGCCAATGGTGTAGTCCTCGGCGCAGCGCCGGAAAAAATAGGGCGATATGGGGTCAAAACGCAGTGCTTCGAAAACGTATCCGTCGAAGCGCGTCGGCTCATCGACCACCGCGCGGGCCCGCGCCAGCTCGTCCGGTCGACGGAGCAGGCCCTGCAGCGCCTGGGCTGCTGCCTGTGAGGTGGTCTCAACCGACCCGATCAGCAATCCACCGATGTTGCGCACCAGCCGGTCCATGGGAAAGCCGACGCCCTCGGCAAAGACGGTGCGCAGAAGTCGAGTCACGATATCGTCACGGTCGGTTCCCGCGCGGATTTCGCCTATACGCCGCGGCACGAGTTCAGCCAGATACCCACGCAGTTCAGTGTTGACCTCCCGGGTCGTTGTATGAATGTCGGCTGCGTTCTCGTTGCCATCGAATGGCTGGTTGTGGAACGTGTCCCACTGATTCCAGTACGACCACCGGGCAAGCTGTTCGGGCTCGACGCCGTCAAAACCCATGTACTCCTGGACCAAGGCAATGGGCACCGCGCGCGTGAGCCCGTTGACGGCGTCGATTCTCCGTCCCGGGGCCGCGTCCAGGATCGCCGCAGCGGTCTGACCAACAAAATCACGAATACGCGGGAGGTCATCCCGGTTGAGCATCGCCTGCATGATGGCCTTCTCACGAAAATGCACAGCCGTGTCGTCCTGGGCCATCAGATATGAACCCATCTTGTCTTGGTAGAGCTGCACGGTGAAAACGCGTGGTTGGAGCAAAACCTCCACGACATCACTGTAAAGTGCGAGCAGCGTACACTCCGGTGTCGCCAAGACCGGCCGGTCGGCTCGAAGCTGGTCGAAGAACTCGTCCGGAGAACTCTTCATCCAGTTGCGCACGAGGCCAAATTTGACGTCCGTTGGTGTCCGGTCGTACTGACTAAGAAAATTCATCCTAAGCCCCTTCGATTCCAAAATCGGCGTTCAACGACATGTCGGAGTTCCAGTGCTTGCAATCGAAAGTGGAACAACCCCTACGGCGGATCGCTGTGCCCCATATTCTCGCCAGGCGATTCAGAATCGCGCGGGATTCTTTAGAAATTCGATCACAGCAAAACGTTCCTCGGGCGTAAACGGCCGCTTGGGGTACGCGTGGCCAGCGTTCCTGTTACCGGGAAGCGTGGCATCGAAGCGAAACCGATCGGCCGCCTCCGACGAGTCATAGCCGAGCCGATCGACGTCGAGATCGCGACCGCCGACCCAAAACTCCGTCGAGCGCTCCTCCGGTGGCGAAAGCAGTTCAAAGATATTCGGAACCGAGCCATTGTGAAGGAACGGACCGGTGGCCCAGATGCCGAGCAATGGCCCAGCCTTGAGCGTATCGAACGATGGCGGGCTGTATGAACGCAATGGCTCGTCCGGGTCCGCCGGATCAGTCTTCGCGTAGAAACGATAGTCACTGTAGGCAAGGCGCTCCTGCTGTGAAAGGTCAGCATCGTCCATAGCGCGTCGGAGAGCCGCGCCCACCGTTTTGGTGAAGAATTCGGCACCGAGTACAGTGTCTCGACCGTCAAACAGCGGTTCCGCGAGGGCTCCGGTCTGCACGAAGCGACTGATCAGCCCCTGAACATAGAGCGGGTCTGTGCCGACCCGCTGATATGGGATACGCGTGATGCGGATGAACTGTTTGCCGGCAATGTTTTCTTCCTTTGGCGTCATCTCGAATGGCGGCATGTTGTGGCAACCGCGGCAGTTTGATTCAAATAGCCCCTGCCCCGTGCGCCACTTGGTTTCGTCGATCGAGCCGAACAGTTCCTCACGCCAGATGGGCGGTTCGAGATCATCTATCCACAGTTCCAACTCGTGCAGGTTTTTCAGCCGGATTGATGAAGTGAAATGGGGCGTGGTTTGGTCAAGACCAAAGTTTGCCTCGCCAAACACGCCAAGCACCTGCCCCGAATTGCGCGACATCGGATTGGACGCGATCGGATTCCACTGCACCCAGTCCAACTTTGGCGTGAGCCAAAGAAACGGGTAGCTGGTCGGTGCAGCAGGCGGATGCAAGTTTTCGGGCTGCCCAAGGTCGAACACGGTCAGCGAGTTTACGATCTGGGTGAGCGCATCCACCCGTCCGGGGCCGGCGTGCAACGGTGGCGTGCGCATCCACGCCCGGCCGCCAAATCTCACGGCAAACGCCAGATAGGTTTGTGCCAATGACTGCATGGTGGCAGGGCTCGCTTGGTCGCCCAGCACGCGGCCCGCAAATCGAGCAAACTTCTCGGCGTTCACCGCCGGATGACTGACGGTCACAGCCCTCGACAGGGCAGTGAGAAAGCCGCCGAAATCGCTTAAGCTTGGGCCACCGTCGATGCGCACCGTTTTCCCACCGGCACGGACGGTTCCGGTATGGCAAGCCGCGCAGGTCATGCCCATCCAGTTGCCTCCGCCTGGGGCGAGGTCCGGTTCGCGGGTGAAACCGATGGGCAAGCCACCTGGGTTGAGGCGGCCCGAATCGTCGGGGTGGTAGGTCCAACCAAACCTCGCCAGGTTCTCGCGGGAGGCGAACAGGTCCTCGGAGTCCGGCTGCTCCAGGGCCAGGAACCAATCGTAGGGGAACAAGTGCGAACCCTGCGGCGTGAAATAGAACAGTTCTCGGAGTTCCGGTGACCACCCCTGGTCGAGGTAGATCACAGACTCAGTGGTGTCCGCGTATGCGCCTGGAGCGCTCGCGAGGGCAAACGCGATGGAGAAGGCGGCAGTCATGGCGCGTCTGGCGGGGCCGCATGCGGTTATGAAACCCATCGTGACGTACTCCCTGTAATGCCATTGCATAAAGGCTGAGTATAGATCCCATAAATAGGGTTTTCTCTGGCGGCTCCCTAGCGCTGGCCTACTTCGTCGGGCCAGCCGCGCAATAAAAACATGTGCGCGATTCGAAGTTGCGTCGGAGCATGGGTTTCAGGTGACGAGGCGCCAATTCGGCTACACCAAAGTTTGATACCGTGGCTTAGCCAAGAAGGCGGCACAGGTCCTTACCCTGATCGCGCTCACCAACTTGTACCTGAAGCGGTGACAGTTGCTGGCCTGAGCGCACCCGTGTGCCCGCAATCCATGACTGGGGCTAAGGTGGCAAAATTGGGCCGGAAACAGGCGAAAACGGGCAGAACGTCGCCAAATCCTGCGGGTTTCTGGATGCTGGAAGCGCTTCGTCGGGATTTTGTTCTGGACTGGATAGAGGGGAGACCGTCGAAGACGACAACCTTGAACCGATGCTCGGCGGGTCCGGCACATTCCCATTGGATAAGCCTTGGGGCGGTTGCCATGAGCGAAATGACCATCCGGCCCGCCCGGTTGATTGGGGTCGAGACCGAGGAGTCGCTTGCTGAGCGCCTGCTTGATGACACGGCGACCGCACCGGGCTGTCTGATGTTGCTCGCGTTTTCGCTGTCCGAACTGTATCGGCAGAGCGGACAAAACGGCTGGCTTCGGCACAGTTCTTACGTGGATGTGATCGGTGGTGTGGACGGCGCAATCAAGCGGCGCGCCGGAGTTTCGGTCCGGGCGGGTCGGGGGTTTCCAGAGCGCGCCCTCGATCGCTTGTTCGAGAAACTTGTGGAGGTGGACCACCGGGATGTGGTCACTCGCCGCCGCGCTCACCCCATTGCGCGTCGCCCCGGACATTGCGCCGCTGCTTAACGCATGAAAGCCGCTTTGATCGGTTCACACGGTTTTCCGAAGCCGGAAATGGACCCAGAATCTGGACAGTGTGATAAGTGAAATCTGCTGTTGATTTCAGGCGGCCGCTTGGCCCTGTGCCTGCTCAAACCACAAAGCCATATTGACCGCGTTCACTCGCTTGAATTAGCGACGGCCAGTCCTGCGCTCGCGTGCCTTGCCAACCCAGCTTGTGGAGTGGCTGTGCGTTACCGAACGTCCCGCATGGCCCACTAGCCTGCAAATTGCATGAAGGCGGACCGGTAGATTTTGTTTCGGCATCAGTTCCGGGTTTCTGATGCGCATTCGGCCCTTCTTTTAATTGTTACGGTTTGTCCTGTTCGGGCTCAGGTCGCGCTGGACTGTGCATTTGCACCGATCCCCCTCAAACCATAGCTACAGCTATGCCTTTGATGCCGATCAGCCCAACTGTTTTGCCCATCACGCCCTGATTCCCGAACCCTTCGTGCAATTTGCAGGCTAGCGCATCAGCACTCGGCTTTGATCAGCAGCTTGCGGGCGCTGCCTCCCGCTTTCGGTGGCTGGCTCTGCTTCAGCGACCTGACCTCGTCGCTGCCGAGTCCGAGATCCAGCCCAAGGCCCAGCGAATCGGTTGTCGGTTCCGCTGCCGGTTCGGGGGCGACACCGGCGCGGGCGTCATCGGACCCGAGCCCAAGCTCGAGACCCAACCCGAGGGGATCCGCCGGGGAGGGCGGCGTTGGCGTGCCCACCGATGTCGCGACCGCGGCCACCTTCGGGATCAGCCCGGCGGCGGCCATGTATTCACCCTCGAAGTAGCAGGCGACCGCCTGATAGGCGGCGCGCTCGGTCGGGTCCATCTCGTCCACGCCGGCGCTCTGCGGGTCGTTGAGATAGGCCTGCCAGTAGTTATACCCACCGAGCAGCGCGTAGGCGTCACGTTCTACCAGGCGCAGCAAAACCGCCGCCTGCGCGGCGTGGGCGGTGCCGTTTGAATAGACGACGACCTTGCGGCCACGGGGAAGGGTGGCCAGCGCATTATCGGCCAGGAGAGCGGCCAGCGGGATGTGCTGGGCGCCCTGGATATGACCGGTATCGAATTCCGTCTTTTCGCGGATGTCCACCAGCTCGTAGTCCCGCTGGTCCTTGATCAACCAGTCGGAGAGCTCGACCACGGTCACGTGGTCCTCCTCCGCGGCGATCGTCTTCGCCAGTGCCGCTGCCATGCCCTGGCGGTCCAGGGCGGTCTTGTCGCCGCAGCCGGCGAGGAGCGATAGCGCCACGCCCAGCATCGCGAGGCGCCTGGACGTGGAGTGCAAACCGTTCATTGCGTGAGCCTCTCCAGTAACTGCGGGTCGAATTGCAGGGCGTACTCGGTCCAGGTGCTGACCTGACCGATCTCCACCATCAGGTAGCGCAAGACAAAGCCGCCGGAGATCACCAGCACCGCGGCGGCAAGCCCGGCAACGCGGGTGCCGCGCAGCGCGGCGATCTCGAGCACGAGCGGAATGAGCAGCCCAGGCAACACGAACCACAGCCAGAACGGTCCCGTGTACTGGCCGCCCGTGACCAAGCCCAGCGCCTGCAAATGTTGCTCGGCGCCGGTCGCGAGGCTGATCAGGAACAGGCCGATCAGCGTAATCTCGATCGAAATCAGGCCGAGATCCGAGCGTTCGAAGAATCGCTGCTCCGGACCGCTTGCCGTGATCAGCAGCGGCAGCGCCGCCGCGGTGGACATGCCGGAGACCAGGAACAGCGGCCCCAGAATGCCGGAGTTCCAGAACGGCCGCGCGCTGAACGCGCTGAGCAGCACGCCGGTGTAGATGCCGAGTCCGACCGCCAGCGGGATCACCAGCCAGGCGATCGGGCGCCGATGCGCTTCACATAGATCCAGCAGCGCGGCGCCGCCGGGCAGCTTTTCCAGCAGATCGGCTAGCACCGGGTAACCCGCGCGCAGCGTCGACAGGGTCTGCACGATCATCAACGGGTAGATCAGCACCAGCACCCAGGCGCCCCAGGACATGGGCGAGGTCGGCTGAAAGCTGGTGTAGAAGCGGAACACGTGGATCTTGTACTCAAGGTCGAGAAACAGCGTGGTCATGCCCAGCGACAACACGATCGGCGCCCACAGCGCGAACCGGTTGTGCGCGAACGGCAACTCGTCCTGCCTGCGGCCCAGCACGGCCCAGGCGGCAAACAGCATGATCCCGGCGGCCATGCCACCCAGGAACAGGTAGAAGGCGATCTCCCAGGTCCAGATACCGAGCTGAGGATCGATCTTGGCGTTGTAGCGGGCCGTGGCCAGGACTTCTTCAATCATGTCCGTGCGTTTACGCTCCTCATCGATTCAAGCCAGTCAAATCAGGTAGTACACGTTCGGCTGGTTGCCGGTTTCGGGCATCAGCACCTTGTGGCGGCGCTCCCGCAGCAGTCGGCTGACCACACTGTCGCGGTGGTCGAGATTGCCGAAATGCATGCAGTGCGTCGGACAGCTCGACACGCAGGCCGGGTCCAGCCCCTGCTCGACACGGTGATGACAAAAGGTGCACTTGTCGACGTAGCCTTCGGGGTGCATGAGCAGCCGCGCGTCATAGGGGCAGGCCGCGATGCAGGCCTTGCAACCCGTGCACTTTTCGGCGGCCACCAGGACGATATTGGTGTCTTTCCAGTAGTGGCTGGCGCCGGTCGGGCAGTTGGTCACGCAGGTCGCGTGACCGCAGTGATTGCAGCGCTCCGAGCGGAACTCGGTTTCGAGGTTGGGGTATTCACCGCGTGTCGCCTCGACTACCCAGTCCCGGTTCAGGCCGGCCGGCACCTTGTTCTCATTCTTGCAGGCGACCACGCAATCGCCACACCCGATGCAGGTGCGCGTATCGATCACCATGGCATAGGTGGTCATGTCAGCTCACCTCGCGTTTGACCAGGGTGACGAAGCTGGCACGCATGCCGGTGCCGCCCATGATCGGGTCGATTTTGACGTTGTGCATCAACGCGGCGTCGTCGGCGCCCACGCCCCGTGCCAGCCGCTGGCGTTGGTCGCTGTGGCCGAAGCCGTGCACCAGGAACACCGAATCGGGCCGGATGCGTTCTGTTACCCGGACCCGGATACCGTTGCTGCGCAGACCGTCCGGGTTTTCCAGCGCCACGTAGTCGCCGCTGGCGACGCGGAGCCTGGCCGCCGCGCTGGGATGCACCCAGACCGTGTTCTCGGGCATTAGCTCGAATAACTGCGGATTGTTGATCGTGCGGCCAAAGGTGTGGGCGGGCGAGCGGCCGTAGTTCAGGTGATAGAACCCCGCCGGCGGGCGTTCGGGCGGCGTGTATCGGGGAAGGGGGTGCTGGCCCGCGTCGGCGAGCAAGGTCGAGTAGAGCTCGATTCTGCCGCTCGGGGTGCTGAACTCGGCCGGCTGGTCATCGGCGAAATACACCGGTGTCTTGCGCGGATAACGCTTGACGCCGATCCGCTGCATTTCCGCCAGGGAGGAGCCCGCCTGCTTTAGCTGCCATTCCAGCACCTCGGTATAGTCCTGCCAGGGAAAGTACTCGCCCAGTCCGAGCCGCTCGGCAATGCCCTTGGCCATCCACCAGGCCGGCTTGGTCTCGTGGCTAGGCGGAAAGGCCGGCATGCGCAGGGCCAGCGTCGGCGTGCGCTCCGGCGCATTGCGGAGGTCGTCGTAACGCTCCAGGTAGGTGCACTCGGGCAGCACCACATCGGCATAGCCGCTGATCTCGGCCGGCATGGTGTCGACCACGACCATCAGGTCCAGCGATTCAGCGGCCGATTTGATCTGCTCGTTCGCCCCCGGCAGCGTCATCGGCAGGTTGGTGGCATACACGAACCAGCCTTTGATGTAGGCGTCCGGGCCCACCGAATGCTCCACCAGCTTGTTGCTTATGCCGGTGGAGACCAGCGGGAAGTCGCCCTGTACGACTGCCTTCCAGTCATCCTTCGGTGGCGGCGGTTGTGGCACCGGGAACTCCGGCAGCGCGACCTTTTCCTGTTGGTAGAAGCCGCCGGGGCGACCCCAGGAACCGAGCAGCGCGTTCAGAATCGCGATCGCGCGGCTGCGCTGGGTATCGTCGCCGTACCAGGTGACGTGCCGCCCGGGGTGAACCAGCGTCGCCGGTGCAGCCGTTGCCATGATCCGCGCCGTCTCGCGGATACGCGCCGGCTCGAGCCCGGTCTCCAGATAGGCCCATTCGGGGTTGTAGGGCTGGACGTGGGCGGCGAGCCGGTCGAAGCCGCTGCAGTAGCGTGCGACATAGTCCCGGTCGTAGAGCCCCTCGTTGATCAGCACGTTCATCCAGGCCAGCAGCAGCGCGATGTCGGTGCCGGGCTTGATCGGCAGCCAGTATTTGGACTTGGAGGCCGCGACCGAGAACCGTGGGTCGACCGTGATCAGCGTTGCGCCGTTGTTCAGCCCCTGGATCAGGGTTTGCACCTGGCTGTTGTGGAGGTTCTCCCCCAGGTGCGAGCCGATCAGCACGATGCAGCGCGAGTTGCTCATGTCCGTCCGGTCCGGCGAACCGACGCCTTCGCCGTAGGTCAGCCCGAAAGCGGTCTCGCGCGGACCGCGGCACTGAGCGAACGAGGGGTGCGCGTAGGCATGCGAGCCGAAGGCCTGGAGCATGCGGCGAAAATGCTTGCCGCCTCCGCCGTGTGAGAAGAGCGCGATGCGATCCTTGCCGTATTGCTCGCCGATCGTGTTCATCTTTTCGGCGATGAAGTCTAAGGCCGCGTCCCAGCTCACCGGCTCGAAGCGTTGCGCCCCGCCCTCGCTGACCCGCAGCAAGGGCTGACGCAGCCGATCTGGGTCGGAGTAGGCGCCGATGCCGGCGCTGCCGCGTGTGCACAACCGGCCGTCGCAGTGGGGGTCGTCCGGGTTGCCGACGACCTTCCACGCCTGGCCGTCTTCTTGATACAGCGTGCCGGCACACTGCCAGAAGCACATGTTGCAGACCGTTGGGCTGGTGGTCACCGCACCCGCGCCGGGCAGTGGCCGTGGCGCGCAGCCACCGAGCAGGGCCGGCATGGCGCCGCCGGCCCCGAGCGCGGCGGAGATCTTGAGAAATTCGCGTCGATTCACGCCGCTGCCGATCTGCTAGATGTCAAAGCTGCCGTCTTTTGCAATGGTTACGGTCTCGTTCAGAAAACGGTTCTTCAGGCCGAGCGCGTTCAAGGTCTCGTGTGCCATCTCGGCGCGAACGCCGTTGGCGCAGTAGACCAGCAGCTCCTTGTCTTTCGGCAGTTCGGGAGCCACCTCTTCGAGCGTTTCCAGCGGAATGTGTCGTGCGCCGCTGATGACGCCGGCTGCCGCCTCCTGTTCGCTGCGCACGTCGATCAACAGTACGCTTTCGCCGGACTGCTGGAGGGCAACGAACTCCTCCGGCGTGATCGCACCTGGCGCCAGCATTTTCTGGTAGACGATCTGGGTCGCCGCGGCGCCGCTGGCGGTGGGCAGTCCGGCGGTTTGCCAGTCGTCGAAGCCGCCGGCCAGCACCGTCGTATTGCCGTAGCCCCAGGTACGCAGCTCTTTGTAGGCCAGCAGCGCCGCCGGCGAGGTGTGGCTCTCGGCATAGACGATGACCGGCGCACGCTGATCGGATACGCCCGGCAACTGTGCGACCTGTTGCGCGTCGACGAACTGCTGGGTCATCGCCTGCAACTCCGCGGTCGGCAGCGCCACCGCGCCCTGGATGTGTGCCTGGCCGCTCTGCGCCTTGTCACGTACGTCGAGGATCACGTGCTGGGGGTTCAGCCCCTCGGCCAGCCACTTGGGTTCGGAATGGACCGGCAGTTTGGCCTTCTTCCAGCCCGGTAGGCCGGCCTGGAAACCCCTTATGTTGTCGTAGCCCGCGGCCTTGGCCTGCTCGACCGCGACGCCCGTGTATGGGCAGGTCGGGCCGCCGCAGTAGAACACCAGCAGGGCGGACTTGTTGGTTGGCAGCTTGCTCGGAAAGTCCTCGTCTTCCGGGAAGGCCGACTGCGCGCCGGGTACGTGGCCGCCGCCGAAGCGTTTGCCGGGGCGGGCGTCGAACAGATGATAGGGTTGCCCACCGGTCATGATGCCAACCAGTTCCTGGATGCCGATTTCGACGCCGGGCGGCAGGCCGAATACGACCTTTTTGATCTGGTTGGCCGGCTTGCCGGGTTCGCGCTGCACTTCCACCAGGTCGGGTGGGCCCAGCTCGTTCAGGCCGGCCGCGCCCTCGTAGGCCGTGTTGGCATCGGTCCTGATCACGACCTTGGTCATCGATTTGTCTTTGTTCTTGACGTCGATCTGGATCGTGCCGGCCTGCTTGGAGACGACGGCGATCCGACCTTTGAGCGTTTCGGCGTGCGCGGTTGCGGCAAACGCCGTGAACAAGAGAACCAGGAGTAACCTTTGCACGATTGCTTCTCCAACAGTTGATGATTGCGGGGTCACTTGCGACCGAAACGATCGGCCGCCGCAACGCCGGCTCCCGAGCGCTTATCGGGTTCCTTGCGTCGACGTCCCCACCTTGCCAACGCAGACATGCACACTGCCACGATGGCGCTCTTCGGGGGTAGGGGACACCCTCTCCAACCCGGCCGCCTCACCCAAGGCGTGCCAGACGAGCTTCCCCTGCGTGTCCAACGGCCCGTGGTGGAAACCGCGACCATTGGGATCGAATCCTTAGTCCACAGGGCTGCCGCAAACGCGACCGCGCATGACACTGGGTGAACTCATCTCGGTCCGTTGTCCAAGCCATTCTTAATCAGAGGCGCCCTTCGGGGCGTTGCGCTAGATCAAGACACATGCAATCTGACCCAAGGCGTCAGTCTTGGTAGGCGGCTCCGGGAGCCCGCTTGTCGCCTTTTGGAATGCGCAGATTCAAGGCGCAGATCGCGGGTAGTTTGCTCTTTTGCCAAGCTCTGCAACGCTGAAGCTGTGCATTTCAGTCCCGAGATGCACGTTCACGAATGGATCAGAGACTCCTAGAAGGCTGGATAGTCGTCCTGGATCAGTTGAAAAAGGAGCGTGCGTTCCGGGCAATGGCGTTCGTAGAGAGACCCACCTGCGCCCGACCTGGCTTCCTTGCCAGCCGGCAACGGAAACATGATCGCAGCCCCGCGATGTTGAGGTCGCTGAGTCCATCAAATGACCTCGCAGGTCGCTCACCGGATTCACAGATCACTGTCTAACAAGAACAGGCGCTGAAGAACGTCATCAGCAAAGCGCTTGATCTACCTACCTTCCGACCGCATCTTCAAACCGTGCAGTTGTTGAAAGTTTAAGCTCATGCCATCGGCCCCTTTTTTCGATGATGTTACAGCTATGATGTGGATGCTCTAAAACTTGCGGGTGACCGAGATCCGTTCGCGTGCAAGGTCGATTTCCAAGACTTTCACTTTGACAACATCGCCCACCGACACCACTTCGCTCGGGTCTTTGACGAACGTGTTGGCCAGTTGCGAAATGTGGATCAGCGCATCTTGATGCACACCAATGTCGATGAATGCGCCAAAATGGGTGACGTTCGTGATGACGCCTTCCAGCACCATCCCGGGCTTCAAGTCCTCCATCTGATTCACGCTATCGTCGAAACGCACTGCTCGAAACTCGCTGCGTGGATCTCGGCCCGGCTTGGCAAGTTCGGCAATGATGTCCACGATCGTTGGCATGCCGAAGCAGTCGTCGACGAAATCCTCCGGCCGGAGCTTCTGACTCAACGCGGCGTTCCCGACCAGCGACTTCGGATTGGTGCCGAGCTTCCTTGCCATGCGTTGAACGACCGGATAGCTCTCAGGATGCACCGCAGAGTTGTCCAGCGGCGAATCACCTCCTCGAATACGGAGAAAACCAGCTGCCTGCTCGAACGCCTTTTTGCCGAGTTTTGGCACCTGAATGAGCTGCTTCCGATCCGTGAATCGCCCGTTCTCGTTGCGGAAGTCGACGATGTTCTCAGCCAGCTTGGTCCCGATCCCTGCAACGCGCGAAAGCAGTGGGACGCTCGCCATGTTCAATTCAACACCCACATGGTTGACACACGATTCGACCACACGATCCAGACACTTGCGGAGTTGGGTTTGGTTCACGTCATGCTGGTACTGCCCAACGCCGATCGACTTCGGATCCGTTTTCACTAGCTCCGCCAGTGGGTCTTGCAACCGGCGGGCGATGCTTATCGCGCCGCGGACCGTGACGTCCAAATCGGGGAACTCTTTACCCGCAAGCTCGCTGGCCGAATAGATCGACGCACCCGACTCACTGATCATGGCTTTTGTGACGTCCAATCGATGATCTCGAATCAACCCACCGATGAACGCGTCGGTTTCGCGCGACGCGGTTCCGTTGCCGATCGCGATCAGCTCGACCTGGTACTTTTCGATCAGTGCCAGTAGCGTCTTGCCGGCCGCCTGCACCTCACTGCGTGGTGGCGTTGGGTAGATCACCGTGTCAGTCAGGTACTTTCCGGTTCGGTCGACCACGGCCAGTTTGCAGCCAGTGCGAAATCCTGGGTCGATGCCGATCGTCACACGAGGTCCCGCGGGCGCCGCCAGCAGCAGCTCGCGCAGATTCTTGCCGAAGACCGCAATCGCCCCTTCATCGGCCCGTTCCTTCAGCGTATGCAGCACCGCCGTTTGCGTCGCCGGCATTAGCAATCGCTCGTAACAATCACGCGCCGCCGACAGCAGTTCCTGCCGGAATTCGAAGGCGCGATTGTGGATTAGCTTCTGCGTCAACTGAGGGAGAATCTGCGTTTCGTCAATTGACACGCTGACATTCAACAAACCCTGGGCTTCACCCCTGAGCACCGCCAGGAGTCGGTGCGAGGGAATCCGCCGCGCCGACTCCTGGTAATCGATGTACAAATCGAACTTGCTCGCCTCTTCTTTCTTGCCACGCTTGACTCGTGAGCAAACATTGCCGTTGGCAAATACCTGATCCCGCACCCAGGCACGCGTCGAGGCGTCCTCTGACCACTGCTCGGCGATGATATCGAGTGCGCCCTGCAGGGCGGCACCGCAATCAGGCACGTCCAGTTCGGCGTTAACAAACTTTTGCAGCGTGTCTTTCTTGGAGCAACCCAAGGGCTCCTGGCGAAGGAGTAAGTCCGCCAGTGGCTGCAGTCCTCGCTGGCGCCCGACTGTCGCCCGGGTGCGGCGTTTCGGCTTGAACGGCAAGTAGATTGCCTCCAATTCGCGCATGTCCGTGCAACGTTCAATCGCCGAGCGGAGTGCCTCGGTGAGTTGGTCTTGTTCCTCGATCGTCCTCAGCACGGTTTCCTTGCGCGCTGCCAACGCCGTCGCCTTCTCTAAAGCGTCTTCGATCGCCCGCAAGGCAATCTCATCGAGTCCATGGGTCGCTTCCTTGCGATACCTCGCGATGAATGGGATCGTATTGCCCGAACTCAAGAGCTCGACCACGGCCGCCACTTGGCGCATCGTCAGCCCCAGGTCAGCCGCGATACGCTGGGCGAAGGCCATTGAGCCGCTGCCGGGTTCCTTCTTGGCCGCCATACTTTCCTCAGCAGGATTGCTTCAAAGTGAGATTGAAGAAATGCCGCACAGCGCTTCCGCCGACGGACCCTCCTTCTATCAGTTCACGCATTATCCACTCAATGGTTGCGGCATGACCTTTATCGTCAAGCTGGTGCTCGGTCTCGGCCAATAGCCGCTGTTGGGCCCGCTCAAGTTGTCGCTCGTCAGGTGCCCGATGGAGCAGCGGCCGCTTGATGGCACGGAGCTATTGCGACGCGCCCTGCGGACAAAACTGGTCCGTTTAGCGAGTTT
The DNA here is from genome assembly GCA_024641125.1 of Candidatus Competibacteraceae bacterium. Classification (GTDB taxonomy): domain Bacteria; phylum Pseudomonadota; class Gammaproteobacteria; order Competibacterales; family JAHEDQ01; genus JAHEDQ01. The sequence continues at coordinate 37,051 of JAHEDQ010000012.1, forward strand.
CGGCGATCACGCTGGCTAACAGAACCAGCATTTCGTCATCGATCCAGTGCTTGGATGGCTTGAATCGTCCTTTACTTCTTTGCGGTGGAAAATGAATGAGTCGAGGCGCCGTCCAGTCTGAGAACGATCTCGGGATCGTCCGGGGAGCATAGGCGTCGCCATGCGACCGGAAGGATCGCAGAAAAGGGCCGAAAGGGCAGTGCCGCAGACCGTTCCTTTTCCGCCGAGCAGGCTTTTATATGTCTGAACATCGGCACAGCAATCGCGTGTCTGGGCTGCCCCACATCGGTTGGATGAATTCTGTCCACATCCGCGCCAGCCCGTCGCACGCGGGCCACGTCTTGATTCCCACCTTTGCGAAAGCTAGGGTCGACCGCACGAGTGACCAAACAACCACGCACAGGTAGCGGCAGGGACAACCACTGCGGCGATGCTCAGGTTTCGCATTTTTCTCTCATCACCTGGCGATGTGGCCGATGAGCGGGCGCTCGCCCGCCAGGTCCTGAGCGCCCTCCCGAAGGAACCCCAGTTTCACGGACAGGTGCATATCGATGAGATTGCCTGGGACAGCCCTGGATCCAGCACACCGCTTGATGCCCACATCACACCGCAGGAAGCCATCAATCAGCGCCGGCCCAAGCCTTCCGAATGCGATGTCGTGGTCGTTGTCGTGTGGAAGCGCATGGGCACACCTCTGCCGGCGGACTACACCAAGGCCGACGGCAGCGGCTACCACTCCGGAACGGAGTGGGAATATCTCGACGCCCTTCAATCCGCGGAAAGCGCGGGCAAGCCCCATGTGTTGGTCTACCGCCGCGAGGAAGTACCCACCATCAGTCTGGGCGACCCGAAGCGCGAGGAGATGCTCCAACAGTACAAGTTGGTCGAGGGGTTTTTCAGCGCATTCGTCAATCCCGACAAATCGCTTGGTGGAGCCTACCACGGATACGGCGGGCCGAGCGCATTCAAGGAGCTGTTGGAGGACCACCTGCGCGAGCTGATCTGGGAACGGTTCCAGCAGGAAATCACTGACTCCACACCCGAATTCGTGCCGGCGACCCCACCCGATGAGCCGGCGGAAATCTGGCAGGGCAATCCCTACCGGGGGCTGTCGGCCTTCGGCGATGCCGATGCTCCGATCTTTTTCGGGCGCGGCGCCGAGACCGACGACCTGATCAGGCGCATGTCATCTCCCCGCAAGCGTTTCCTTGGGGTTGTAGGCCCCTCTGGCTCCGGGAAGTCATCGCTTGTGGCTGCCGGGCTCCTGCCACGGCTCAAGGCGGGTGCGATCCCAGGCAGCCAGGATTGGATGTGGGTGCGATTCACGCCGGGGGAAGTCGGTGACGACCCTTTCGCCCCCTTGGCGGTCAAGCTGGCCCAGCTGCTGCCCGCAGGTCCCAAACCCCGAGAGATTGCTGAGAAGCTGAGATCGGACTCAAAGGCAATCGACTCGATCGCAGAGTCGATCCTGGCAGATTCCCCGGGTCAGGCAGAGCTTGTGCTGTTCGCCGACCAACTCGAGGAGTTGTTCACGCTGGTTTCGGAGGCGCACCGAAAACCATTCGTCGGCCTCTTGAATGCAGCTACCCGATCCCCGCGCCTGCGCATCGTAGTGACTATGCGCGCCGACTTCTACGAGCCCTGTATGCACTATGAACCATTGGTGGAGCTGCTGCGGGAGGGCAGCTACACGTTGGGCACGCCGGGGCTGGGTGCCCTAACGGAGATGATCGAGCGGCCGGCCAAAGCCGCGGGGCTGACGCTCGAATATGGGCTGACCCAACGCTTGCTCGATGAGACCGGCAGTGAATCTGGCGCGCTGCCGTTGCTCGAGTTCACGCTGGGGCATCTTTACGACGCGCGCGAAGACGGCACGCTCACCCTCGACGCCCATAGGGAGATTGGCGGTGTGCCGGGCGCCATCGAAGCCCACGCCGAAGAAGCGATCCCTGCAGATGGCAGAACCATCGACGAGGCGGCCCTGGACACCCTTTTCCGGGCCCTGGTGGCGGTCGACCCCGAGGGCGCAGTGGTACGCCGCCGTGCCCCACTGAATCGACTGTCAGACTCGAGCCAGGCGATCTCGGACCGGCTCGTTGCCGCCCGCCTTCTCACGGCAAGTGGCGGCAAGGGCGAGGACGCTGCAATCGAGGTCTCTCATGAGGCGGTCCTGCGCCATTGGAAACGACTTGCAGACTGGGTTGGTGACAACCGAGAGTTCCTCCTGTGGCGCCAGCGCCTTCAGGCGATGGTCTCTCAGTGGTTGAACAGCGAACGGGATCCGGGTGCGCTGCTTCGAGGCGGGCCGCTGGCCGAGGCGGAAACATGGTATGCCGATCGGAGCGAACATCTAACCGACGAATCGCGCTCGTTTATCGAGGCCAGCCTCGACGCGAGAAAGCGGGAAATCCGAGGTTGGCGGCTACGCGTTGGGACAGGCGTTTTGCTCACCCTGGCGCTCTTTGCTGGCCTCGCTTGGTGGCAATACCTGGTGGCTGAGAGCCAAAGATTTGCGACTTTGCGGGCTGAGAACGCACTCAGCGCCCTCGCAGGGCTGTTGGAAGGCCAGACTCTGAAGGATATGTTGGAGGACGGAACCGATGGCCCAGAGATGATTGTTGTCCCGTCTGGCCAATTCCCGATGGGTGACCTTAGCGGGAATGGCTACAAAGCTGCGCAACCGGTGCGGACGGTGTCCATCGCGAAGCCTTTCGCGGTGAGCAAGCACGAGGTCACCTTTGAGCAATACGAGCGTTTCGCCGAGGCTAGCGGGCGCGCCCTCCCGGACGATAAGGAATGGGGGCGATCAAACCGTCCAGTCATCAATGTCTCATGGGATGATGCCAAGGCCTATGCAGAATGGTTGTCCGTGCAGACCGGCAAGACATATCGGTTACTGTCGGAGGCGGAGTGGGAATACGTCGCGCGGGCCAAGACCGAGACAATGTTCTGGTGGGGCTCTGACATTGGCGAGAGCAGGGCGAACTGCTCAGAGTGTGGCAGTGCCTGGGACGGCCTGCAGACGGCGCCGGTGGGTTCGTTTGTGCCGAATGCCTTCGGGCTGTATGACACGGCGGGTAATGTCTGGGAGTGGGTCGAGGACTGCTGGCACGATACCTACGAGAACGCGCCGGAGGACGGCTCAGCGTGGTTGGAGGCCAACGGCGGTCAATGCACCCTGCGCGTGGTCCGCGGCGGCTCGTGGTTCAACGACCCGGAGGACCTCCGGTCGGCGTACCGCTTCAACGGGAGCCGCGACTACGGGGACAACGACATTGGTTTTCGTCTAGCCCAGGACCTCGATTAACACTATGCGCTCTGTTCTTTTACCCTTTTTCAGAGTGGGCGGCAGCCCGCAACGAGATCCGGCGCAGTAACTTATGATCGCCCAGCCCAGCCCAGCCCAGCCCAGCAAGCTCAACCGATTCGAATTTTCCTCGCCCCGCCAGGGGATGTGCGGGACGAGCGCAATCTTGCCCGTTAGGTCATCGACCAGATTCGAAGTGAGCGG
>JAHEDQ010000327.1 GCA_024641125.1 Candidatus Competibacteraceae bacterium
GCGGTAGGCGTCCCGGGGCAGCAGACGCGCCCCAAACGAGCCCGCGTCAAAGGACATGCCCGTGTGCAGGTGTGTATCACCCCAATACACCTGGGTGGGGAAATTGCGTCCGGCGTAAGGCGAAAAGTGTTTCTGTGACTTGAACGCATCAGCGCTGCTTTGGTCGGGCGCCGGCAGCCCAACCGTATCCGCCACGGCCACATGCATGGCCAGGCTGGTGGCGATAATTCCTAATAGCTGTGCAAGACGTAGTTTCGCATTCACAGGAAAACTCCTGAAGACGGGTCGCCATCGATCCTAACATAGTTGGGTTCGCGGCTTATGACCCAGCGCGCATTTCCACGCCTATGGTAATTGCCGCACGTCATGGCGATGGCCGGCTTTGAGTACGATGTGGACGTGCCGATGCTGAAACTCCGACAGGAGTAGTGCCGGACCTTACTCGGACCCTAAATCTCCATCGCCCCGGCTGACGCCCCAACTGTCGCGAACGCGCTGCAGCACTTTTTGGTAGCGCGGATCATCTCCCCGGGGTTGCCACAAGGAACGGTGTTGCGTCTGGAAAGCGATGGTTTGAAAATCGCCCCATGGCTCCAGCCCGAACAGGATGTCGTAGCCCGCATCCAGTTCGCCCAAGGCAGCCCGGGAAGCGGCCAAGGCATAGCTGTCCCCGCTTGATTGGATCTTCGGAAGTAGGGCATGCGCCTCGTCCTCGCGTCCCGCCTGGACGAACGCCTGTAGCAGCAGGGTCTCAGCACCGGCGCCGGTCCAGGGTATGGTGAGATCCTCGAGCCATTCGATCGCGCCCTCGTAGTCGCCGGTTCTGAGCAGCGCCACGCCCATAGTGAACCGGGTGTTCGGCCAGCCAGGGGCTAGCTCTGCGGCCCGGCGAGCGGCCTCCAGCCCTTCCTCCTCACGCCCTACCTCGAGGCTGGCGCCGCTCAGGTTGGCAAGGGCTTCGGAGGACAAAGGGTTCAGCCGTACGGCCCGGGATGCGCTGGCATAGGCCGATGCCCAATCACCGATCAATGCGTATTGGAAGGCGCGCTGGCTGTGTGCGTTGGCGTCGCTGGGGCGATACTGGATCGCGCGGTTCAGAGCGTCAATGGCGCCGGGCGAGTTCCGCCGAAGATAGTTGAGCAGGCCCATAGCGACCCACGCATCGGCGAGTTCCGGGTCTTGCTCCAGGGCGCGGTCCGTGGCGCGTTCTGCCCGCGTCACCAGCGCGGGATTGCTGTCGTGTTGGTAGGCGGCGAGCAGAATCAGTGTATTGGCCAGTCCCGCCCAGGCCGGTGCGTATTCCGGATCGAGTTCGACGGCCTGCTCGAAATAGGCCAGCGCGTTGCGCATGGCGCTGTCCGTTCGCTGTTCCAGCAGCGCTCGGCCGTGCTGGTACAGGCGATACGCTTCGAGATTGCCCGTAGGCAGCCGCTCCACCCGGTCCTGCTCCGATGCGGTCAAGCGCACATTGACCTCCTCGATGATGCGATTGGCGATCTCCGCCTGGATTTCGAATACGTTCGTGGCGGTGAGCATCCGGCGGTAATCCTGCGCCCAGATCTGGCGATCGGCGTCGGCGTCGGCAAGACGCACGCTGACCAGCACCTCATCCCCTGCCTGCTGGACATCAGCATTCAGCACCCAGGCGGCGCCAAGTTCGGCAGCCATATCTGGCAACGAAAGACGGCTGTCACGATAGGCGAGCACCGAGGTGCGCGATATGACGGAGAGGTCGGCCACGTTCGAAAGACGGGTGATCACGCCCACATGGATTCCATCCGTGAACACATCCGCTGTCGACTGGCCCAGAGTGACGAAGGGCAGGACGGCAATACTGTGGTCCGGGGGCAATGCGTCATCCACGGTCGAGAAAGTCAATACGGCGGCGATCGCAGCGGCGATGACGACGATGACCGCGATCACGGTATTCGGCGCCCTCCGAGAAAGGTCGCCGGCATCCTGGACCGTTGCGCCGGTGGGTGCCGTTTTCCGAACGCCCTGGGGTGTCCATTCGAAGATCCAGACCAGTACCAGGGTAAGCACCAGGCCGACTGCCAGGACCGCGACGAGGACTCGCATCGCGGCATCGGTGAAACCATACGCGGGTAACAGCGTTTCCCCGATCTGAACCAGCAGCCAGGACAGCGTCAAATACGCGATTCCAGCCCTGAATACCTTGCGGCGTTTGAGTTCTTCGAACAGTTTCATGGGCCCGCAGAGTATAGCGGCACACTTTTATGTGTGCATTCACCGCATGCAGGGCCGGAAGACGCCTGATCCGGCTGCAAAAAAGTTTCCGAAAGCGGGCATTCTCCCGGCGGGCAGGGCGAATTCGGTTCTTTTGCATCTATAATCTAGAGCCTTCCAAAGGAGTAACGCCATGTGTGATGACCGCACAGAACGAGACATCGAACGCTATCGGCGCCGCCTTGGCATGACGCGCCGCGAATTCAACAGTGTGCTGTCCGCGACCGCCATTGCGGCCCTTTTGCCGTCGGTCGCCAATGCCAGCGAAGTCGAAGAATCCGAAGTCATGGTGCCCACGCCCGATGGCCTGGCGGACTGCTACCTGGTGCATCCCGTCGAGGGGCGGCATGCGGGCGTGATCATGTGGCCCGACATCAAGGGCATTCGGCCGGCCTTCCGAATGATGGGCAAGCGCCTGGCGCAGTCCGGTTACTCCGTGCTGGTGGTCAACCCGTATTACCGGTCAGCACGCGGCGAGGTCATCAGGGAAGGGGAGAGTTTCGGTGACCCGGCGGTGCGCGAGCGCCTGATGCCTCTGGCTCAATCGCTGTCCCCGGAGACCTGCGTCAGTGACGGTGGTGCATTCATCGATTACCTCGACACGCACCCGTCCGTGGACTCCGGGCGCCAGATTGGTACGGCCGGCTACTGCATGACGGGTTCCTACACCATCCGGTTGGCCGCGGCCTACCCCGAGCGCATCGGCGCCGGCGCCTCCTTCCACGGTGGCGGGCTGGCCACCGACGAGGCCGACAGTCCGCATCGGCTGGTTGAGAAGATCGATGCGGGTTTCCTGATCGCCATCGCCGAGAACGACGACGAGAAGGATCCCAAGGCCAAGACCATGTTGCGGGAAGCCTACGAGCAGGCCGGTCTGAAGCCCGAGATCGAAGTCTACGAAGGAACGCTGCACGGCTGGTGCCCACCGGACGGAGGTGCCTACAACGAGGCGCAGGCCGAGCGAGCCTGGGGACGGATGTTGGCGCTGTTCGAGCGCGAATTGGCTTGATTGCCGAGCAGTGGATCTGAATGGAAACCCTTGAAACCGTAATCTATGGGAACAGCTATTTGGACTGGGCAATCGCGGTTGGCGCCGCCGTACTCACGGCCACGCTACTTCGTGCGT
>JAHEDQ010000150.1 GCA_024641125.1 Candidatus Competibacteraceae bacterium
TGATCGCTTGCAGCTTCTGGTACAAGGCGGATCGAGCGGAGCTGGCTTGTTGCCGATGAGGAGGCGCAACCCCGCTATGAGAGCGAAACGCGGTCCGCGCCAACAGACCGGGGTTTCCTCACACCGCGCGCATGGACGCCACCCGCCAATCTGCCATATAGTGTTCGGTCAAATCCAAACTCGTTCGAGGCCTTTTATGTTGGCTGGTTTTCTCGGCTTATCCTTCTGGGGATACGTCGTTGCGACACTTTGTCTGACCCACATTACCATTGTGGCCGTGACCGTTTATTTGCATCGGTGCCAGGCCCATCGGGCCCTGACCCTGCACCCCGCCGTGAGTCATTTTTTCCGATTCTGGCTCTGGTTGACCACCGGCATGGTGACCCGCGAGTGGGTTTCAGTGCATCGCAAACACCATGCGTTCTGTGAGACCGAGCAGGATCCCCACAGCCCCCAGGTCAAGGGTCTCAGCAAGGTGCTGTGGGAGGGCGCGGAGTTGTACAAGGAAGAGGCGGCTGACCCGCAGACTCTGCGCCAGTTCGGCGCCGGCACGCCGGACGACTGGCTGGAGCGCAATGTATACGCACGTTTCTCTTTTGCCGGTCTCGGCGTCATGCTGCTGATCGATTTGTTTCTGTTTGGCGTGGCCGGTCTCACCATCTGGGCGGTGCAGTTGGTCTGGATTCCATTCTGGGCTGCGGGCGTGGTCAACGGCGTGGGCCATTTCTATGGCTATCGCAACTTCGAGTGCGCCGATAGGGCGACCAACATCGTTCCGTGGGGCATCCTGATCGGCGGTGAAGAACTGCATAACAACCATCATGCCTTCCCCGCCTCCGCGCGCCTGTCCAGCCGCTGGTGGGAATTCGACATAGGCTGGTTCTACATCCGGCTGATGTCCATGCTGGGCTTGGCTCAGGTCCGTCAAGTCTCAAGCTTTCCGCGCATCGATCAGGAAAAACAGCGGGTGGATGTGGATACGCTCAGGGCCGTGCTGTTCCATCGGCTGCATGTGATGGCCCGCTACGCTCGTCTGGTCACCATGCCGGTTCTGCGTCAGGAACTGGAGCGGGCCGACGAGTCTTGCCGGAGCGTGCTGAAGCGTGCTCGCGCTGCGTTGGTTCGTGAGCCAAGTCTGGTGGGGGACACGGAGCGCGCACGTCTGCAGTCGGCGCTCAGCGCAAGCGAGGCACTGAGTGTCGTGTATGACTTCCGGCAACGTCTTCAGGCGGTTTGGAGCCGGACGGCGGCTGAGAAGGAGCAGATGCTCGGCGCATTACAGGAATGGTGCAGCCAAGCCGAGGCCAGCGGAATCAAGGTGCTGCAGGATTTCGCCCGCACCCTCAGAGGGTATTCCTTGAAGCAGACGGTTTAGACCTTCGCCGCAGTTCATTGACCCACAAAAAACCCGCCAATTGGCGGGTTTTTTGTTGTGAGCGCAGATCGGGGCTGGGGCTATTTGATCTTTGCTTCCTTATAAATCACGTGTTTGCGTACCACGGGATCGAACTTCTTCATTTCCAGTTTGCCCGGCATGGTCCGCTTGTTCTTGGTGGTGGTGTAGTAGTGGCCGGTCTTGGCCGAGGAAACCAACTTGATCTTATCGCGCATGACGGATCTCCCTAGAATTTCTCACCACGGGCCCGAAGGTCGGTCAGAATGGCGTCGATGCCTTTCTTGTCGATGATTCGCATGCCCTTGCAGGACACGCAAAGCTTTACATAGCGCTTTTCGCTTTCAACCCAGAAGCGGTGAGTGTGCAGGTTGGGCAGAAATCGTCGCTTGGTCTTATTGTTTGCGTGCGAGACATTATTGCCTGCGACGGGTCGCTTGCCCGTTATCTGACAGACTCTTGACATGATTCAGCTCCCAACCGCAAATAGGCGACGCCTGCGCCGCCGTTCATGAAAGGCGCGAAGTTATACCAGAGCCCGGCATCGGTCGCAAGGCATTCACAGCAGACCCCGTTCGGCGAACGAAACGCTGGCCCCGTCGCCGATCACGATGTGGTCCAGGATTCGTACATCGACCAGCCCCAACGCGTCCTGCAGCCGGGCCGTGATCTGTCGATCGGCCTGGCTGGGCTCGGCCACGCCGGACGGATGGTTGTGCGCCAGGATAACCGCCGCGGCATTGTGGTGAAGGCAGCGCACCACCACTTGGCGCGGATGAACGCTGGCGCCGGCTATGCTGCCCTGAAACAGCTCTTCGAAGGCGAGTACCCGGTGGCGGTTGTCCAGGAACAGGCAGGCAAACACCTCATGACGCCGGTGACGCAGACACGCCGTCAGGTATTGGCGGGTGTCCTCAACGTTGGTCAGCGCATCACCCCGCGTCAGGGCCTCCGCCAGATAGCGTCGACCCAGTTCCAGGGCCGCCTGCAGGCGTGCGTATTTGGCTGGCCCCAGCCCCGGTTGGGCACAGATTTCGCGCGCCGGCCGATCCAGGATACCCCGCAGCCCGTCGTGGGCCTGAAGCAGCTGCCGCGCCAGGGCCACGGCCGAAACACCGCGCATACCGGTGCCCAGGAAAAGGGCCAAGAGCTCCGCATCCGACAGCGTAACCGCACCCTGTCTGAGCAGTTTTTCACGGGGTCGTTCTGAGCACGGCCAGTCCTTGATCGCCATCTTGACCTCCTTGTCGTGGACAGCACGGGTTTTGCGCGAACCAGCAAGTTTCGTGCGCGCGGACCCATGCAGTACACTCAGCCTCCACCGCAAACTGCTGGAGGCATCGTGCTAAAGGACAGGCGCATTCTGCTTGGTATCACCGGCGGTATCGCCGCCTACAAAGCGGCTGAGCTGAGTCGGCGCCTGGTGGAGGCGGGGGCGGAGGTCCAGGTGGTCATGACGCGGGCGGCCTGTGCTTTTATCTCCCCAATGACGTTACAGGCCGTGTCCGGACGCGCCGTGCGCTCCGAGTTGATGGATCCGGAGGCCGAAGCAGGCATGGGACATATCGAGTTGGCGCGCTGGCCCGATGCGGTTCTGGTGGCCCCCGCCAGTGCCCATTTTCTGGCGCGGGTAGCCCACGGCCTGGCGGATGATCTGCTGACCACCCTGTGCCTGGCAACCGACAAGCCGATGTTTCTGGCGCCCGCCATGAATCGGCTGATGTGGACCAATCCTGCCACCCAAAGCAATGTCAGCCGCCTGCGGGAGCGGGGGATTCGGCTGCTGGGCCCCGGGGTCGGAGCCCAGGCCTGCGGAGAAACCGGCGTCGGCCGCATGCTGGGGCCCCTGGAATTGATACAGGGCTTGGCCGGCACCCTGACCGGCGACCATGTGCTGGAGGGAAACCGCGTATTGGTCACCGCCGGCCCGACCCGTGAACCGCTGGACCCGGTCCGTTTCATGACCAATCGCAGCTCGGGCAAGATGGGTTTTGCTGTTGCCCAGGCCGCGGCCGCCATGGGCGCGCAGGTTACCCTGGTATCGGGGCCCGTGGCGCTGGATACGCCAGCCAATGTTGAGCGCATCGACGTGGAAACCGCCGCGGAGATGCAGGCGGCGGTGGTTCCGCGGGCGGGTGACGCGCACATTTTTATCGCCACCGCCGCAGTGTCGGACTATCGGCCGCTGGTGGCGGGGGACCGCAAGATCAAGAAATCTGCCGACCGGCTGCAACTTGAGCTGGTGCGCAATCCGGACATATTGGCTGAAGTGGCGGCCCTGCCCTCAGGACCGTTCTGCGTCGGCTTCGCGGCGGAGACCCATGATCTCGAGGCGTATGCCCGAGCCAAACTGACCGCCAAGGGCCTGGACATGATCGCGGCCAACGCGGTGGGGAATGGTTTGGCATTCGATCGCGACCAAAACACCCTGCACCTGTTCTGGCCGGGCGGTGACGAGATACTGCCGACGGCTGCCAAGACGGAACTCGCCAGCGTTTTGATGCGGCGGGTGGCGGAGCGATTCCATGCACAGAATTGAAGTCAGGATACTGGATTCCCGGGTGGGCAAGGAGATCCCGCTGCCGGAATACGCCACTGAAGGCTCCGCCGGTATGGATCTCCGGGCCTGTATCCAGGTGCCGCTGACCTTGGCGCCGGGCGACACTGAGTTGATTCCCACCGGCCTTTCCATTCACATTGGTGACCCCGGTCTGGCCGCCCTGATCCTGCCCCGCTCGGGTCTGGGTCATAAGCACGGCATCGTATTGGGCAATCTGGTGGGTCTGATCGACTCCGACTATCAGGGGCAGTTGTTCGTGTCCTGCTGGAATCGCGGTTCCGAGACGTTTTCCATTGCAGTCGGAGAACGCATCGCCCAGCTCATCATCGTTCCTGTGGTGCAGGCCGAGTTTGCCCTGGTGGACCAGTTCGCCACCAGCGAACGTGGTGAGGGCGGATTCGGGCACAGTGGGCGCCACTGATCCGCCTTGCGATAATGAGTCGTTGATCACATCGTTCCCGACCGTTAGCCGGCACAGACAGGAGATTCGAGCTCCATGCCCTTGAGTTCCCAGGCAGCCATGAACGTGGCCCACGTATTGGGTGAGGCCTTGCCATACATTCAGCGCTTCACCGGCCGCACCGTGGTGATCAAGTATGGCGGTAACGCCATGAAAAACGAGGATCTCAAGAACAGCTTCGCCCGGGACATCGTGCTGATGAAGCTGGTGGGTATCCATCCGGTGATCGTCCACGGCGGGGGGCCGCAGATTGGGCGCTTGCTGGAGCGTATTGGAAAGGAAAGTCACTTTGTCGACGGCATGCGGGTGACGGACGCCGAGACCATGGACGTGGTCGAGATGGTGTTGGGCGGCCTGGTCAACAAGGAGATCGTCAACAACATCAACGGCCACGGCGGATGCGCCGTGGGTTTGACCGGCAAGGACGGCGACCTGATCCGGGCCCGGCAAATGAAGATTACCCGTGGTGACCCCGGGTTGGCGGCTTCGGAGATCATCGATCTGGGCCATGTGGGCGAAGTGCAGAGCATCGACAGCAGCGTGGTGGACATGCTGACCCAGGGTAATTTTATTCCGGTAATCGCGCCCATCGGCGTCGGTCAGGACGGCCGCTCCTACAATATAAACGCCGATCTGGTGGCGGGCAAAATGGCGGAGGTTCTCCAGGCGGAGAAGCTCATGTTGCTCACCAACACCGCCGGTGTGCTGGACCGCGAGGGCAAACTATTGACCGGTCTGAGCACCCGGGTGGTGGATGAGTTGATCGCCGAGGGCACGATCCACGGCGGTATGCTGCCCAAAGTGCGCTGCGCCTTGGATGCGGTGAAGGCGGGTGTCAATGCCGCTCACATTATTGACGGGCGCGAGCCCCACGCGGTACTGGTGGAGTTGTTCACCGACGAGGGTATTGGCACCTTGATCCGGCGCTGAAGCCGTCAATATCATTGCAGGGGGGCCGTGCCGCCAAGTCAGGGTTTTTGCTCGGGCAGCATCGGCGTCGGCTCCGGGTACAACTCGTTCAGCGGTCGCGAACGACCGTCGCTCATCACCACCCGGGCATGGGCCCGGCGCATGCCCTGGGCCGACCGCGCTCCACAGGAATGGGCGATCATGCCCACTTCCTGCATCATGCCCGCGTGGTATTGGGCCACCCGGGTGGCTTTGTCCTCGGGCACCAGCCCGCGCTGCAGATGTTCGTCATGGGTGGTGACGCCTGTGGGGCAGGTGTTTTTATTGCACTGCAGCGCCTGAATGCAGCCCAGAGCGAACATAAAGCCACGGGCGCTCACCACGAAATCGGCACCCACGCAAATCGCAGCGGCCACCTCGGACGGGGTCACCAGCTTGCCCGACGCCACTATCTTGATCCGATCCCTGAGGCCGTATTCAATCACTTTGTCCACCAGCATCGGCAAGGCTTCCCGCAGCGGCAGCCCCACCGAGTCGATCAACGGCATCGGCGCCGCGCCGGTGCCGCCCTCGGCGCCGTCCACGGTAATGAAATCGGGTGCCGACTCGATACCGCGCCGATGAATTTCAGCGAACAATTCATCCAACCAGCCCGCGGCGCCCAGTACGGTCTTGAACCCCACCGGCTTGCCTGAAACGCGGCGCAGGCGTTCCAGCATTTCCAGCAACTGACCGTTGTTGTTGATGTCGGTGTGCCGGTTCGGGCTGATCGCGTCCTGACCCACGCGCAGACCGCGGATACGCGCGATTTCCTCATCCACTTTCGCGCCCGGAAGCATGCCACCCTTGCCGGGTTTCGCGCCTTGGCTGAGCTTGAGCTCGATCATGCGAACCTGTTCGTGTGCCGCTATCGTACGCAGCTTGTCTTCGTCCAGGTTGCCATCCAGATCCCGCACCCCGTTCTTGGCCGTGCCGATCTGGAAAACGATGTCGCAGCCCCCTTCCAGGTGGTATGGAGAAAGGCCGCCTTCGCCGGTGTTGAGCCAGCAGCCCGCCAAACGCGCACCGTTGGACAGCGCCCGAATCGCGGGCTTGGAGATGGCGCCGAAGCTCATGCCGGAAATGTTGAAGATCGAGTCGGTTTCATAGGGTTTGCTGGCGTAGGGCCCAATGGTCACCTGGCGGGGTGGCGCGGCGTCTTCGCCCAGAGTGGGATAAGGGCAGCTCACGAACATCACCGTGCCCGGTGGCTTGAGGTCGCGGGTCGAGCCGAAGGCGACGGTGTTGTCCAGACCCTTGGCGGACCGATAGCACCAGACCCGTTGCGCCCGGTTGAAAGGCATTTCCTCCCGGTCCATGGCGAAGAAATACTGGCGAAAGAACTCACCGAGGTGCTCGAACATGTAGCGGAACCGCCCGATCACCGGATAGTTGCGGCGGACAGCGTGCTTGGTCTGAGTGATGTCGATCAGATAGGTGACCAGAGCCGTGATCAGCGCAAGGCCCAGCAGCGAGGTTACCAGCACCGCGGCCGCGGCCAGGAAGTAGAAGACGAACTCGCGAATGGCTTCAGGAATCATGTCCACCAGAACTCTCTCCGTAGCGGCGCCCGGGAGAGAGTGCCCGCCGCGGGGGCGGCGGGCAAGTGGACCGTTCTCGGGCCGGGATCAGTGGCCCCAGAGGCGGGTGCGGATCAGATGGTCAATCGACAACTTGCCCGGGCCGCGGAAAATCGGAATCAGCAAAAGCGCGCCCCACCAGAGGTGGTCGAGCTGGCCGTAGATGTTCAAGGTGGGGTACGAAATCACCGCGATGATATTGAACACGAACAGCACCAACGCGGCCATTCGTCCGGCCAAACCCGCGGCCAGCAGCGCCGGCATGATCAGTTCCACCCCGGTCCCCAGAAACGCGGCAATCTCCGGGGGCAGCAAGGGCACCTTATACTCGTACTGAAACAGCATGACAGTGCTTTCCCAGCTCTGAATCTTGGTCAGGCCGGATTTCCAGAATATCCACGCCAGACCCAGGCGCACGGACAGGTCAAACACTGGATGAAGGTAGGTGCCCAGGCTGTCCAGGCGCCCGTACAGCGAACGCATGATGCCGCTTATGGTGCCCACCAGCCCCGTGCTCTGCACCACGGCTCGAGTCATATCTTCTGATGTCGTGTTCATGTTCGGATCTCCGTCAACGTCCCCTGGTGGACATGTCGATGCAGCGCTGTCTGGAAATCGAAATCCGGCTGCGCCGCGGCTGCACGGTTTAGAGAGGCCTGCAGCGGCAGGCCCTCCGCCAGGGCCTGCAGCCACAGGAACGTGCCCTGGTCGAGTTCCTGTAGCAGCACTTGGTTGCCTTGCCGCAGAACCAGAAGCCGGCTGGCTCCCTGGTCGAGATTGACCCCTGGATCGCCGCTGTAGTCATCTTGATTCACCTGCCAGATGCGCAGCACCGGATAGGGGGAATGAATCAGTCTGGCGGACGGTGCCAGCACGAAGCGAATCGATTCATAGGCTTTCACGGGCACCGCCACCAGTGTGCTCAGATCGAGTGGGCCGCTCTCGGCGGCGTGATAACTTTCGTGCCAGGCCCATTCAAGCCGGGCCACATCGGGCAGGTACGGTAGCGCGTGGGTGTAGGGCTGCTGTTCCAGGAACAGAGCGAAGGCCTGGCCGAAATCGTGCAGATTGCCGCTGAGCGACGGGTGCTGTGCTGTATAGGAACGGGCGGTCTGGCGGAAAAATTCAATCCCCACCAAGCGCTGGATCACCGGGTAAACCGCCGCCAGCGCGTCGCTCAGACTGGTATACAGATTGTTGCGGTAGATCTGCATCCGGCCTGCTGGGGTCAGGCCGTCAGCCATGACCCAGGCTTCGGCCGACACCGCGTTCGCGTCCATCAGATGGTTCAGAAAACCGTTCTGCACCTCACGCAGCGATGGCATCGGCTTGCTCCATCAATCGTTGCGCTTGGTCCGCCTCGTTCAAAAGCAGATCCAGGGTTGGGATGTTGCTGTCCCATTCGATCAAGGTGGGTATGCCGGCAAAACGCACCAAGGCGTGCTTGAAAAGCTCCCAGACCGGTTCAGCGACCGGGCCTCCGTGGTCGTCGATCAGGATGGTACGGTCACCGCATCGGTTGGCCGTGTGACCTGCCAGGTGAATTTCGCCGACCCGTTCGGCGGGAATCGAGGCCAGGTAGTCCAACGCGTCGTAGCCGTGATTCGCAGCGCTGACATAGACATTATTAATATCCAGCAGCAGGCCACAATCGCTGAGTTGGGCGACCGCCACCAGGAAATCCCATTCATCGATGGTCGAGTGTCGATAGCGCAGATAGCTCGAAGGGTTCTCAACCAGAATGCGCCGGCCCAAGCGGTCCTGCACCTGGCGCACGCGCCCGGCAAAGTGCGCCAGGGCCTCCTCGGTGTAGGGCAGTGGCAGCAGGTCGTTACTGTGGACACCCCCCACCGAGCTCCAACTCAGATGTTCCGACAGCAATCCGGGTTGATACCGCCTCACCAGATCATCCAGCCGGTCCAGGTGCCTCGGGTCCAGTTCATCCACCGAACCCAGCGAGAGGCCGACTCCGTGCAGACTCAGCGGATACTCGGCCCGCAGCGCTTCAAGGTACTGGTGAGGCGCACCGCCCTGGCCGAAAAAGTTCTCACTGTGGGCTTCGAGCCAGCCGGCGTCCGGCTGCAGTTCCAGAAGCGCCTGATAATGCGGCCCCCGCAGACCGATCCCGGCGCGAGCCGGGATCGGGTCCACCAAGCCGTTTTGGCCAACGGTCGGCATGGCTTCAGGCCTTTGCGTCCAGGCTGCCGCCGACGATCTTTTCACAGCTCCCCTTGGGCAGAAACACCCAGGCGTCGGCCTGTCCATCGACGGAGGAGGTGCCGGCGCAGGAGCTGGTTGCGGTCTGGCAGTCGTTTTTTCCGGCCTTGACCACGCCGTAGCATTTTTCCATGTCGGCGGCTACCGACTGGCTGCCAATTGCGCCGGTCCCGGCGATCAAGAGGCTGGAGATGGCGGCGGCCAGAACGGGGGTCTTGTTGCTCATGTGTGGTTTCCTCGTGGTTAGGGCTGTTCATAGGTCAATTACGAATCAAGGGTCTGGTTTGGACGCGCACCGGGCTGCATTGTCGAAGTAGCCCCTCTAAAGCGCCGCACCAATCTATAACTCATTGTTTGAAAGAATATTTAACAACTGGCAGGATGCATCTCTTCGCTACGGAGCGTTACAATCGTCCCGGGCTGTTGAACGAAGCGTTACGCCGGTCCGCTCGGAAACTGCTGGTGGTCGACGCCCGTCTGTGCCTTGGATACACTCGGCCGCGGCGGTGAGTTTGGGGTCTTTCCGGAGAGCGCGGCAATGCGGCGAGTGGTGTTCAATCAAAAGGGTGGCGTTGGCAAGTCGACCATTGCCTGCAATCTGGCGGCGATCAGCGCGCAACGCGGCAACCGGACTCTGGTGGTGGATCTGGACCCCCAGGCCAACAGCACCCGCTACCTGATGGGCTCGGTCGACGGCGCACCGAACCACACCCTGGCGGGTCTTTATGGCCAGATGCTGTCTTACAGCGTGTTCAAGTCCGGAACCGAGGACTTTGTCCAGGCCACACCGTTTGAGAATCTTTCGATCCTGGCAGCCCATCCGTCCATGTCGGAGCTGGAATCGAAGCTCGAAAGCCGCTACAAAATGTTCAAGTTGAAGGAACTGTTGCAGAAGCTCGATGGCTACGACGAGATCGTCATAGACACGCCGCCGGCGCTCAACTTCTATTCCCGCTCGGCTCTGATTGCCGCTCAGCGGTGTCTGATCCCGTTCGATTGCGACGATTTCTCACGGCAAGCGCTTTACGGTCTGCTGCATAACCTGGCGGAGATCCGCGAAGACCATAACGAGGAATTGGAGATCGAAGGTATCGTTGTCAACCAGTTCCAGGCGCGGGCCAAATTGCCAGCCAAGCTGGTGGGCGAACTGGTGGCCGAAGGCTTGCCGGTGCTGGATGGTTTTCTGTCGTCCTCGGTGAAAATCCGCGAATCCCATGAACGCTCGCGCCCGATGATTCATTTGGATCCGCGACACAAACTGACGCGGGAGTTTCAGGCCTTGTACGACGCCCTCGGCGACTGAGTTCGTTCCCGCACCCCGTCCCGTCCGTTCCGGGATCAGCCGGTCAATACACCGTACTCGTTTTGATACTGGCGTATAGCCCTCAGCGGCCCCTGGTACTCCGGCCGCTGCTCCAGATAGGACATCACGTCGTCCAGGCCGACGATACTGGCAACCCTGAGTCCGTACAGCGCCTCCACCTCCTGGATCGCGGAAAGGCTGCCCCGACCCCTTTCCTGTCGGTCGACACTGATGATGACGCCGCTGGCCTGCGCCTGGTGGTGTTCCAGCAAACCCATAGACTCGCGAATCGCCGTACCGGCCGTGATCACGTCGTCCACGATGAGCACCCGCCCGGCCAGCGGGGCACCAACGGTCTGTCCGCCTTCGCCGTGATCTTTCACCTCCTTGCGGTTGAAACACCAGGGCACGTCCCGCCCGTGTTGCTCCGCCAGGGCAATGGCGGTGGTCGCCACCAGCGGAATGCCCTTGTAGGCGGGTCCGTAAAGCATGTCGAATTCGATGCCCGACGCGAGCACCGCGGCGGCGTACCAATGCCCCAGGCGGGCCAGGGCACTGCCGGTTCGAAACAGACCGGCGTTGAAGAAATAGGGGCTGGCGCGTCCGGATTTG
Source organism: Candidatus Competibacteraceae bacterium (assembly GCA_024641125.1). Lineage (GTDB taxonomy): Bacteria > Pseudomonadota > Gammaproteobacteria > Competibacterales > JAHEDQ01 > JAHEDQ01. The sequence goes on from JAHEDQ010000150.1 coordinate 11,074, forward strand.
AGCTGGAATTCCCCAAACCGGAGCACGCCGCGTTCCAGGGCGAATTCGATGAACTCTCGTTGATAGGATTCCATGAGCTCTTTTCCAGATGATGGGTTGCAGGGGGTGATCGATTCGCGCCCGAGTATGCCAGCGCGCGGCGCCGCCGCCCACCCGCTCACCGGGCATTGCAGTGTGCCGTCGTGGCCCCCAGAATGGCGCCCATTCCAGTTCTGCGGGAGCAGGCATGCGCATCATCACCCTCAACGCCAACGGGATCCGGTCGGCCGCCCGTAAGGGTTTTTTCGAATGGATGCAGGAACAGGATGCGGATCTGGTCTGTATCCAGGAAACCAAGGCGCAGGAGCATCAGCTGAGGGATGACCCGCTCTACTATCCCGCTGGATATCACTGCTTCTATGAGGATGCCACTGCCAAGAAGGGATACAGCGGCGTGGCGATATATTGTCGGCGGGCGCCCGATGAGGTGATTCGGGGCCTGGGCTTCGACGAGTTTGACCCCGAGGGGCGCTATCTGGAGGCGCGCTTTGGAAACCTGTCCGTGGCGTCGCTTTATCTGCCTTCCGGATCGTCCAGCGAGGTGCGTCAGGCCGCCAAGTTTCGTTTTCACGAACTGTATATGACCCGACTCAAGTCTAACCGATCGGACGGCCGTGACTATATTGTATGCGGCGATTGGAATACGGCCCACCAGAACATCGACCTCAAGAACTGGCGCGGCAATCAGAAGAATTCCGGTTTTCTGCCCGAGGAACGGGCCTGGCTGGGCGAGTTGTTCAGCGACGCGGGCTACGGCGACGCCTTTCGCGTCGTGAACCAGGAAGCCGATCAATATACCTGGTGGTCGAATCGCGGCCAGGCCTGGGCCAAGAATGTGGGATGGCGTATCGACTACCAGGTGGTTTCGGGCAATCTGATGGATACAGTGCGGAGCGCCTCTATATATAAGGAACAGCGGTTTTCCGATCATGCGCCGCTGATCATGGACTATGACTACCCACTCTGAGTCGGAATTGGCTGAGTCGGAATTGGATTCTGCCACCGCACGGCGCCGGATCTCCCCAGGAGCTCACCGGTGGATCTAGGCAATCCGTCTGCAGGTTGGAGTGCCGCTTTCCGGGTCTACACCAATCCTCGTGTGCTGGCCATGCTGTTCCTCGGTTTCTCCGCCGGTCTGCCCTTG
>JAHEDQ010000151.1 GCA_024641125.1 Candidatus Competibacteraceae bacterium
AACTGGGACCGCTCCGGAGCACGCTGGGTGAGCAGCCTTTCCTGGGCGGCGTCCGGCCCATGTTCACCGACTACATGGTATTTGGCTTTTTCCAATGGGCACGATGTGTGTCACCCTTTCACCTGCTGGAGACCAACGACCCCGTTGCGGAGTGGCGTGGGCGGATGTTGGGACTCTTCTCGGGTCTGGCGGGCAATGCATTGGGGTATCCGGTATGACGCAAGAAATTGATCTCTATTACTGGCCGACACCCAACGGCTGGAAAATCAGCATCGCGTTGGAAGAACTGGACCTGCCATACCGGGTGATCCCGGTGGATATCGGTGCCGGAGCGCAATTCGAGCCTGCATTTTTGGCGCTCAACCCCAATAACAAAATCCCGGTCATCGTTGATCCGGAGGGACCGGACGGCGCGCCTATAACGCTGTTCGATTCCGGCGCAATTCTGGTTTATCTGGCGGAAAAAACCGGTCAACTCATGCCCAGCGAAGCCCGTGCCCGTTACACAACCCTGCAGTGGTTGATGTTTCAGGTCAGCGGCGTGGGACCGATGCTGGGCCAGGCGCATCATTTCCGGATCTACGCGCCGGAGACCATCGACTACGCGGTGGAACGCTACACTCAGGAAGCGGCGCGCATGTACCGGGTGCTTGATCGGAGACTGGGCGATGCCGAGTATCTGGGGGGACCCTACTCTATCGCGGACATTGCCACCTTCCCCTGGATATCCCGGCACGAGCGCCAGGGACAGGATCTGGCCGACTACCCCAACCTCAATCGATGGTATCAGTCGATTGCCGCCCGCCCGGCGGTCAAGCGCGGTCTCGCCGTCCTCGACGACCAGGGTCTGCCCCAGAACATGGACGACAAAACCCGCGCGACTTTGTTCGGCAAGACCCAGTTCGAGAGACGCTGACACGGACGTCCAGGGTGAAACCCTGGTTCCGCGTCAGCCCGGTTCGTCGGCGCCCGCGACGGCTTGTGCGCTCGTATCCAGGTCGGCGAACGGCAGGGTGTACAGCGCCATTCTTTTATTGACGCCTTTGAGCCGTTGGCGCCCGACTGACTCGAGCCTCGATTCGCAGTGTTCGGCGAAGGCATCCGATATCAATACCGGGTAGCCCAGCGTCTTGCACATGGACTCGATGCGCGCCGCCTCGTTGGCGGCGGCGCCGATAACGGTGAATTCCAGGCGGGAAGGGGTCCCGATGTTGCCGTAGGTCACATCGCCCAGATGCAGGCCCACACCCCAGCCCAGGGGTGTTCGTCCGGTTGCGGTGCGCTGTGCGTTGACTTCGGCCACACGCCGGCGGGCATCGATCACCGCCGCCACGGCGGCTTTGCAGGCCGAACGGGTCTTCTCGCATCCCCCGGCCCGTTTCTGGTCGGGATGGCCGATGGGGAAAATGGCCAGAACCGCATCGCCGATAAACCGGAGCACTTCGCCGCCCTGGTCCAGTACCGCACCCGCCATGCATTCGAGAAACTGATTCAGCAGCGCCAGAAAGTCCTGTTGCGACATGCTGTCCGCCAAGGCGGTGGAATCGCGCAGGTCGCAGAACCAGATCACCGCGTGCACCGGCTCACCGTCGCCGCGCTTGATCAGTCCCTGCAGCACCCGCTCGCCGGTCTGCCGGCCCAGGTAGGTATTCAAGACATTGAGGGCGTTTTGCCGTTGGGCGTGGACTTCGACCAGACGACCGAACACCGGCAGAATCTCGTATAGATGTCCCAGACTCTGGGTACTGAATCCGCCGGCCCGGTCGGAGGCGAGGGTCAAGGCGCTGATGCGCCCGTCGGAGAACATCAGCGGCATGGCCACATAGTCGGTCATGCCCTCCTCGTGAAGCTCCTCCAGAATGGGAAAATCCAATACCGGATTTTCGATGTCCAGCCGCCGACGCACGCCGCCTGCGCCTTGGAAAATGGGGTACAGCGGGCTGCGGATGTAGGCCTCGCTCTCCAGAATCTCATGGGGCGCCGCCATGATGTCCATTTCCGGCTCGCCCAGGCGCCAGCCGTATCGGGTGCTGACGGACTCTGGGTGCAGGGTACGCATGAACAACCAGAGCCGCCCTACGGATATGCCGGCCGCCCGCATTTGCAGGGCCAGGTCCCGCACCAGGTTGGCGGGATCCTTCGAATCCGCAGCGGTTCGGAGTAACCAGGGGACCAGGGGATTGCCCGCCATCGCGTCCTTCACATCCGGCGCCGCCATCGATGCGGCGGCGCCTGGATCGTGTAACCTGACCAGGTTGGGGTAGAAGGCCATGTACCCGGCGATACCGAGCGCTTCCTCGTAGGGTGATTCGTAACTCCAAACCGCATTCTCCAGGCGGGTGTCGCCGGAAATCACGGACCAGTATGAGGCATTGCCCTTATATGGACAGTGGGTGTGCAGGGCGGTCGGGACCAGCAGATCCCGGCGCACGTCCTCCCGCGGAAAGTAGAAAACCGGCGGGTGGCGGGTTTCGTGGAGAACGATACTGCGTGCGCTGTCGGCCAGGACCGTACCGTTCCAGCGCACCGTGATCCGTCGGTCGCAGGGCTCCAGCTCGATGCGGTAGTCGGTGCTGATTTCTTCGGGGATGCCCACGGCCGTGTCGGTGAGTGCGCTCATAGTGTCCCGTCCCTCAAGTTCGATTCACTCGGTCGATTTCAGCGTCGTCAGTAGATTTTACATTTTGACTTTCGAGAAATTTTCCGCAATGCGGTAACAGTATGTTCATTATCGGTTTTTTACAATCGGTTTAAATCTTGCCGCTATCGGCAAAACACACCTGACGGCCACAGGGCCCGACAATTCGAGGTGACCGAAAATGGCAAATGGCGAGGCACGGGCAGGGGGCGCGGCGGACGCCGTCTCAATTCGATTTGAAAAAGAGTCCCGGGCGTTTGACGAATACCAGGCCGCCCTGCAGCGTGGCGCGGACGCGGCCGAGCTGCGCATTTTGTATGAGGCATTGCGAAAGCGCGTCGGGCAGGCGCGAAGTATTTGCTGATCTGGCTCTGAACGCCGTCGGTGCACTCAGCCCTTGGCCAGGTGGGCACGGGTAAAGGTGAACTCCTGATCCAGGCTGGCGTAGGCGTCGGCCTCCACCAATGAAGCGATTTTGCCGCCCACCAGCGGAATGCCGATGCTGGCCTTCATGACGATCTCCTCAAAACAGGCCTTCCCGTCCGCCAGCAGTTCGAACTCCCCTTCCAGCTTACCGGGCACGCCCGCCACTTTGCAGAGATATTCCCCGTAGGCCTGCCCGTCAGATTCCCGGGTCCACTCCAGAATCTCCTCGGTTTGATTCCATTCGCTCAGAAATTTTCTGGCAAACGCCGGCGGGTTGGCCCGTATTTCCCGGGTCCACTCGATTCGAAACACATCACCGTCCTGCTCGCAGGATTCAAACGCCACATTTCTCGATCCGATGCCTTCGTACTTGGCGCGGAGAAAGTCTTCGTCGGTCAGCATCTCATAGAGTGTTTCAAAGCTGGCATCGTAGTCGTAACGCGCTTCGATGGTCATGGGGCCTCCTTGTTGGCGTTGCCGATGCCGCTACTGTGCCATAAAAAAGCGTCGGCTTTGGGTTTCAGCTCAGGCCGGTTCAACAGCGCCTGCGGATGCTGTCGGTTCTGTCCTCCAGCCGTTCGGATTCAGGGCCATGGCCGCTGGCGATGGCAGCAACAGACCGGCGAATGTGGACAGCAGCAGCGTGACCGCCACCCGCGCGCGCAGCCCAGCGCTCGCGCGAATCAGCAAAGGCATTTCGGTCTCCAGCAAATGCCGAGCCCCTGCGACATCGATCCAATCGGCCGGCATCCATCTTTGCTGGAATATGAACCGTGAATCAGCCCTTTGGCGGGTGTGAAACAGCGGACAATTGTCGCGGAGGGCATGGTTTCCGCAGTGTGTCCCTCACCCTGGGGTCTATCATTTGTGTTGCAACCTGTTGCAGACTTCGCCGCATCGCATGCTTCGTCTTAGGACTGCGCACGGTGATTGCCCATCGATGCGGACCGCCCGCGACTTGACTGGGAAACCCAAACCTTGAACAACGCGCTCGAACACATTCTGGACCGGCTGGTGAGCAGCGGCGAGTCGCCCCTTCTGAGCGGTGGGCTGATCGGCCTGGAAAAGGAGTGCTTGCGGGTCTCACGCGACGGGCACATCTCGCAGCGCAAGCATCCTGATGCACTTGGCTCGCCGCTGACCCATCCATTTATCACCACGGATTACTCCGAAGCCCTGCTCGAGTTTATTACGCCGCCGTATGGGGATGTGCGGCAGAGCCTGAATTTCCTGCGTGACCTGCAGATCTATGCGGCGCATCGGATAGACGATGAAATCATCTGGGCCACGAGTATGCCCTGCATTGTGGATGGCGAAACCCAGATCCCGATCGCCGAGTATGGTTCATCCAACGCCGGCCTCATGAAGCATGTATACAGGCGTGGTCTTGGACGCCGCTATGGGCGCACCATGCAGGTCATTGCCGGGGTGCATTTCAACTACTCTGTCAACCCCGCTTTGTGGCCGGTGCTCCAGCGCCTTCGCGGCGATCCGCGGCCACTGCAGGCCTTCATGTCGGATGCCTATTTCGGTTTGATACGCAATCTGCAGCGTTGGGGTTGGATCGTGCCCTATTTGTTCGGCGCTTCGCCGGCGGTTTGTAAATCGTTCTTCGGTGATCAGGATTGTGATCTGGACGACTTTGACGATGACACCTACTACCTGCCCCATGCCACGTCGTTACGAGTCAGTGACATCGGCTATCAGAACAAGAAGGAGAAAAAAGGTGGTTTGCAGATCAGCTACGACAATCTGGAGCGATATGTGGAATGCCTGACCTGGGCCATCGACACGCCGTCTGCTCAGTACCAAACGCTGGGCGTGGTGGTGGACGGCAGCTACGAGCAACTGAACGGCAACGTGTTGCAGATTGAGAACGAGTATTACAGTTCGATTCGTCCCAAGCAGATTACCGGCGCTGACGAGAAACCAAGCCTGGCGTTGAAAAAGCGCGGCGTCCGCTATGTGGAGTTGCGCTCGCTGGACGTATGCGCCTTCGAACCGGTCGGTGTGAACGAGCGGCAGCTGCGCTTTCTGGAGGTCTTTCTGCTCCACTGTTTACTGCGGCCCAGCCCGATCATCGATGCAGGTGAGCGGCTGCGCATCGACCGCAACCTGGATACGGTGGCCAGTCGTGGTCGCGAACCCGGCTTGACCCTCGAGTGCGGTACCGGTGCAGTGTCGTTCGCTGCCTGGGCCGATGAGATTCTCGAGGGCGTTGCCGCCGTCGCCGTGCAAATCGATGCGCACCAGGGCGGGTCGGCGACGGTCGATGCCGTGGCCAGCCAACAAGCCAAGGTTGCGGACCCGGACCTGACGCCTTCGGCCCGCATGCTGCGGGAGATGATGGACCGGGAGCAGGGCTTTTTTGAGTATTCGATGGCACTCAGTCAGGCGCACCGGCGCTATTACGAGGGGCAGACACTTAGCCCGGAGCGGTTGGCGGAACTGGATCGGGAAGGCGTCCAGTCCCGGGCCAGACAGGCGCAAATGGAAGCCGCCGATCAGGTGCCGTTCGACACCTATCTGGCGACTTACTTCGCTCAAAGCTGAGATGCGTTCGGCGGTGAGCACATCATCCAAGCGCAAAACCCCGGCGGCGTTGCTCGCTTTGATGGTGGCTGGCGTACCGTTGAGCTTTGCCACCTGGCAGGCATTGCTGAACAACTTTGCGGTCGAGCGCGCGCAGTTCACCGGCGCCGAGATGGGTGTTTTGCAAAGCCTCAGGGAGATTCCGGGGTTCCTCGCCTTCGCGGTGGTTTTTCTGCTGTTGTTGATGCGAGAGCAAACCCTGGCCTGGGTGTCGCTGCTGATCCTGGGCCTGGGTACCGCGGTGACCGGATTCTTTCCCAATGCCCTGGGGCTGTATGTGACCACGGTATTGATGTCGATCGGTTTTCATTACTTTGAGACGGTACAAACCTCTTTGTCCCTGCAGTGGGTGGATCAGCGACAGGCGCCCGAGATCCTGGGCCGTCTGGTGGCCGTGCGTTCGTTGGCCGGCATCGTCACCTTTGCCCTGGTCTGGTTCGCGTTCGAGTGGCTGGCCTTGGACTATCAATGGGTGTATCTGGCCATGGGTGGGGCGACCGTTATCATCGCTCTGTACTGTGCGTTTGCATTTCCACGCTTCCACGAGCACGTCCCTCAGCACAAGCATCTCGTGTTCAAACGCCGCTACTGGCTGTATTACGCGCTGACCTTCATGTCCGGAGCGCGGCGTCAGATTTTCGTCGTGTTCGCCGGCTTTTTGCTGGTGGAAAAGTTTGGCTATTCGGTTGAGGATATCGCCCTTCTGTTTTTGCTCAACGCCGCCGCCAATGTCTATCTTGCCCCTCGGATTGGGCGCCTGATCGGCATCTGGGGGGAACGCAGAGCGCTGGTGTTTGAGTATGCCGGTTTGATTCTGGTATTCGTAGCCTATGCGGTGGTCGAGAACGAGACTGTGGCGGCGGGACTGTACGTGATCGACCATCTGTTCTTTGCTCTGGCGATTGCCATAAAGACCTACTTCCAGAAGATTGCGGATGCCGGTGACATCGCCTCCAGCGCAGGGGTCGGGTTCACCATCAGTCACATTGCCGCCGTGTTTATTCCGGCGGTATTTGGTCTCATCTGGTTGGTCTCCCCGGCAGCGGTCTTTCTCAGCGGTGCGGTCATGGCCGGTGTGTCACTGCTTTTGTCGCTCAACGTTCCGAGGCGCCCGGAACCGGGTAAAGAGGTGGTCTGGGCGGGTTTTGCCCGCCCACGGGTGGAACCCATCGCTTGATGCGTTCGGGAACGGAGTTTGCACCGCTTTAGGACGATGGAACGAGTCGATCCAACCGGGATGGTCCCCAAGGTTTGTGGAGAGGACGCCGGAACCCAGCCGCTGCGGGCAGAGATCCTCGGTCATCGTTCAGTTCTGCGTCTGGCCTGCCCTGGCCGGTCGCAGGCGGTGGCGTTCGAAGCCGTGATGCGATTAAGAAGATATGGTGGGAAATCCAGCATGAATAAGAAAGCGAGCGACCAGAACGACCAGAGTCCGCCGGATGGCGAGGTCGATTTTCATGGGGCGGCTCTGATCGACGAGCAGGGCCGCGAAATACCCATCACCGATGAAATGGTCCGCGCAGTGCTCGATGACGCGGACACGTCGGCTCCGGTATCCCACGACGCTTAATTCGTGGGGTCGAGCCCCGCCCTCGCGGCCACAACCCCGACTGAGTCGGTTCTTTTGCGCCCACTCCGCGGCGTAGCACTTGGGTCATTGGCCACAAGTCAGCCAGATTCCTGGCGCCTTGCTCCATCATGGCGCCCCGCCTGGCGAACCGGGCAGCAGTGCACAGCCACTGCGCGGGCTTGAATGGCATATTAGAAAAAACTAATATACCCTATCACGCACCCGGAAACCCGGGCGTCGATGTGTTCGTTATCAGGAGGGATCAGGCAATGTCGATCGATCGTATCGTGCTGGCCGTCGCCGGTATGTTTGTGGTCTTGAGTGTGGTTTTATCTCAGGTGCACAGCGTGTACTGGCTCTACTTCACCGCCTTCGTCGGCCTCAATCTGTTCCAGGCGGCCTTCACCGGTTTTTGTCCCCTTGCCAAGATTTTGAAGGCCATGGGTGTTCCTGCCGGCCAGGCGTTTGCGTAGTGAGTCTCCGCGCTAGAAATGAATGAGGCGAGGTGCTGCCCGGTTCGAGAAGGACTTCGGGATCGTCCGGGAACCATAGGTGACAAGGCGGATGGTGGAATCGGGCCGAAATTGTGGTGCCGCAGACCGTTCCCTTTCTGCCAGGCAGACTCCTTGGGGGGCTGCGAACACCGATTCATACGGCGGATTTGATCTCAATTGGTAGGGGTTGCCGGCCCGGCTCATAGGGGCCGTGTCGCTGGTTTTACTGAAGCGGCAGCCCGATTTTCAGTCGGGCTGCCGAGCGGCGGGTGCTTGAGGCATCCTGTGCCCAGGATCCATACCGGACGGGGTCATCCAAGATCGTAGCGGCGGTACAGCCGATCGATGACCATATCCCCTGATTGGCGGCAGGTGTTCACCAGATTGCCGCGCAGAGTTTCGCGCAGATGCTCGGATGATGTGGCGAAATGGTCGTTGCCGACGGTTTCGTGCAGCACGATTGCTTCGCATTTTTCCGCCCGTGAATAGTCACTGGCGTCGGCGGTGGCGAATGAATCGCTGCAACCGGTGGTCCCCGCCATGATGGCAAATAGTAGTGGAATTGTTAAACGCAGCATGGGCTTAAGCCTCTTGTTATTATTCGTGTCGACCAAGATATAGCAAGAGCCGGGCCAGGGTTTGGCGATGGGGTGTACTACTTCACCAACAGTGCGGTGCCGCTGCCGAGCAGCAGGACGCTCACCAGTCGTGTGAACAGCACCTGGGGCAGGTTGGTGTGGATTTGCCCCCCAAGATACAAACCTAAAAGGGCAGTTGGGATCGCGATGGCCAGCAGATCCAGTGTGTCACCCAGAAAAAATCCTGCGGCGGCGTAGCCGACCAGTCGAATCGACCCATCGATCAGAAAGTTTGTGGCAAAGGTGGCGCGAAAGGCCCCTTTGTCGAGATTTCTCAAGGTGAAATAGATCACGTAGAACGGGCCGCCGGTTCCGAACAGGGTGCCGACCATGCCGCCCAGAACGCCGGCCGGCGCTGCCAGCAGCCGCGAGCCGTTCAAATGCTTGAGCGGAAGCAATTGATAGACGGCATAAATGACAATGAAGATACCCAATGCCTGGGCCAGCGAAGCAGCGTCAAGATGCCGAAACAGATAAAGGGCCGAAATCACGCCGGTGAAGGTAAAGGGCAGAAGTGGCAGCAATTCCTGCCATTGGATGTGCTGACGGTTCTTGATGCCTTGGGTGGCCGAACACAGATAGTCGAGCAATACCACCAAAGGAACCACTACGGTGATCGGCTGTGTCAGAGCCAGCAAGGGCACCGCGATCAGGGCAGATCCAAACCCGGCAATGCCCCTGACCACGTAGGCGATTGCGATGACCACTACGACATAGGGTAGGGTGTCCAAGCGAAACGTCCTCGAATCCAGCCCGCGCCCGGCAGAGCTTGCCTCAGTAGTTCAATGGGTGTCTGATCGTGCCCACAGGCAGGCGGCATTGCTCGAGGTTGAGCCGCAATGGCCATGCGGATCCGTTCGGCAAAACCCATTGAACTTCATCGACCGTTGCGCCAATCCGTGTGCTGTGCGGCGCACGCGGTGTGTGAAGCGGTAGCGGCGTGACGCGGCGCTTCTGGTCGCATGTGTAATCAGACTGAACCGTCCTGCCCAATACTGACGTTCACCGCGTCTCCAGCATTGGCGCGGAGTATTTGATTTCTGCAGAGACGGCGATGAAACGAGTACCCACCGGACGTTCAGCCCTATACCTTCACGAGTCCATGGTCATTCCTGCAAACTAGCATGGCGGTCGTGGTCGCGGAAATGCGCAAAAATCTTCTGTTGATGGGTCGATTTCTTAGTTTTACCGGTAATCTCGCCGCTGCCGTCATTGACCCAGCCAGTGATAAAGTAGGCGGATGGCTCAAACCGCGATCATCATCGTCCACCGGAGACAGAGCCGCGTCGGCAGACTTGGGAGCAAGCTGCGTGCCCGCGGTTGGGAGCTGGATATTCGTTGTCCGATGGAAGGGGATGGGTTGCCTGAATGTCCGGACGAGTTCGACGCCGTAGCCGTCCTCGGTGGCCCCATGAGCGCAAATGACGACCACCTGACCGGAATCAGGGCGGAGTTGGATTGGATTTCCAGGGCGGTGGACTCGGGCACACCTTATTTTGGCATCTGCCTGGGTGCGCAGTTGCTGGCCCGGGCCCTGGGCGGTACTGTCGCCCCACACCCGGAAGGGCGTGCTGAGATGGGATACTATCCGGTGTTTGCGGACGCGGACGGGGAGGCGCTATTCGATCCTGGACTGTGTGTCTACCACTGGCATCGCGATGGATTTACCGTGCCCCCGGAAGCGGTCCGCCTGGCGCGTGGTGAAACCTTCCCCAACCAGGCTTTCCGTTACCGGAATGCATTCGGAATTCAGTTTCACCCGGAAGTCACCCGGGAAATCATGGAAAGCTGGATCGCCGGCAGCAGCCATCGTCTTGCTCTTCCCGGCGCCCAATGTCCGGATTCCCAACGCATTGGCTACCATCGCCACCATGAGCCGCTGGGCGACTGGTTGGATCGCTTCCTGGACCATTGGCTGGAGCAAGGAGAGATCATTCGCCGTTGATTTTGCGCTGAACCAGATGCCCATTCCGCACCGACAGGCACGTTTTTCCGTGCAGAAACCGCTCGATGGATGATCCGACGATTTGGTGACGCCAGCCGCTCAGCAGCGGCGAGTCGTCGCTTTGGCCGGCGATCAGTGCCTCCAGTTCGCGTTTTGAGGCCAAGGAACCGGGACTTACCGAGTGTTCATGGCCGCACAGTTTGACTATGGCCATGGCCGCATCCACAAGGGCTTCCTGCGAAGGGCCCAGTCGGACCCGGAACTCGGGCTTTGGCCATGCTTCGCGGGGTATTTCCCGCCCCCGGCGGACGCAAGCCAGCCAACTTGCGCCATAGCGATCAATCTGCGCCTGATTGAGACCCCGCATGCGTTTGAGATCGGCCTCGCTTTTCGGGCCGCGGCGGGCCATATCCAGGAGCGCGTCGTCTGCGAGCACCCAGCGCCGCGGTCGGTTTGACTCCATTGCCTCGCGCTCACGCCAGGCGGCCAGATCCCCGGCAATTGCCAGCTGCGCACCTTTGAGGGTGTGCATGCGTTTCAGACGCTTCCAGGCGCTGTCCGGGTCTGGCCGATACCGTTTCGGATCGGTGGCGGCGGTAAAATCCGCTTCCAGCCAGTCCAGGCGGTTGAGTTCATGCAGGGTCTGGTGTTGCCTGCGATAGATTTCCCGCAGATAGCGGACGTCATCGCCCGCATACCGTATTTGAGCATCGGTCAGGGGCCGTTGGCGCCAATCGGTTCGGCTGTGGGACTTATCCAGATCGACGTCCAGCATCTTTTTGGCCAGCGCCGCGTAGCCGATCTGGTCGCCATAGCCCAGCAGCGTTGCCGCGACCTGGGTGTCGAAGATCGGGCCCGGCACGCTGCCAAAAAGCCGGTACAGCAGCTCCAGATCCTGCGACGCATCGTGAAACACTTTGACCATGTCAGGATCGGTGAGCAATGCCGCCAGCGGACCCAGTTCCGATACCGCCAGCAGATCCACGCAGGCCACCGTGTGCTCATTGGCCAGCTGCAGCAGGCAGGGTTCGGGATAGTAGGTTCGTTCCCGTACAAATTCCGTGTCGATCGCCAACCACCGACTGGCGGACAGGGTTCCGGCCAATGCGTGCAGCGACGCGTCGTCGTTTATAAAAAGGTCCTGCATCGGGGAAGGTCTGCTCCAGGCGCATTCGGTGGCAGCGGATCATAACCCGAAACGGCCAACAAAACGGGTGCGGTGGGGATGCCACAGTGGTTGCGGGACGGCGGTACCGTTTGGTCAGATGCCGCCGCTGCCGAGGATGTCGGCCAACCACTGGCCGTCGGTCTCGCTCAGGCCGTGGTAGCCGGTGAGCACGTGGCGCTCGGCCCGGCCCCGCAGAGCCGGTACACGATTCAGATCCTGGCTCCAGGCCGGGACAACCAGCTCACCCAGATCCATGCCGCCGTTTTCACGGATAGCGCAAACGTAGCGCGCCGGCGGGTGGTCCTGCCTGTTCAACCAATAAAGCAGGCTGCCGGGATGTTCCCGGACCAGGTCCTGATACAGTCCCAGTGATTGTGTGAACTTGCCGGCACCCAGCAGGGGCGCCAGCTCCGCCAACGGACTCTGGCCGGCCAGTACACCCAAATTCGCGCTCTCGGTGCCCAGATGCGGGGAAGCGATGGAGATAAGCTCCGAGACACGGGTCTGCGGCTGCTGCACCATCATCAGGCGCGCAATAACGCCGCCGGCGGAGTGGCCAACCACGGCCACGGCTTCGTTTGGATGGCGTTTGTGAACCCAGTACACCGCATCCGCCAGCAGTCCGGCCTGCACCTGCAATGGCGCATGATCCGGAAGTGCAACGGTGTATAGCCGCTTGTGCGTCTCCCCGCTTAGCTCTGGGCCACGAACTACGCCACCTTCAGACGGACTCAGGGTGAAGGTGGCGTAGTTC